>JBEKZL010000386.1:0-5666 GCA_049509915.1 Bryobacteraceae bacterium
CGCGGCTGGCAACTCGATGCTGGAATTCGACTGGGATGGCTTGCGCTTAACCGCCATTCGCGGCTACGAGGGCGCCGGCAATCAGCGCCGCCAGACCTACGAGCGCACCATGGAGTACCAGGGCGCGCGGCTGGTTTCCGAACAGATCCGGACCGAGGGCAAAACCTGGCGGATCAAGTACAATTACAACGGCGGCAAACTGGCCGCCGCCATCTGCGATCGTGATCCAAGCCTGGACGACCGGTCCCGGCAGGTGACGTTCCGCTAGGGAGAATCGACCGTGCGGAGAATCGGCTCAAGCTTATTACAGGCCGTGTTGCCGCTGGTGCTACTCGCGGCCTCGGCACCGGCAGTAGGGCGCGCACAGGAGGGTAAGCGGGTGGCGCTGGTGGTGGGCAACAACACCTACCCGATGGCGCCGCTTCGCAACGCCGTCAACGATGCGCGCCTCATGGACCAGGCGTTGCGCAGCGCCGGCTTTCGCACCATTCTGGTGGAGAACGCCAGCAAGAGCGCACTGGAAGAGGCGGCCGCCGAGTTCCTGCAGCAGCTTGGGCCGGATGATACGGCGCTGTTTTTTTATGCCGGCCATGGCGTTCAGATCGAGAACGAGAACTTCCTCGTGCCGGTGGACTTTGCGGCGGCTAACAGCGTGATCCAGGCCAAGTTTCGGTGTTTTTCGATGGCCCAGTTGCTGGACGCGCTGAAGAACCGTCCCAAGCGCACCATCATCATCCTGGATGCCTGCCGTAGTAACCCGGTGGCGCAGTCGCAATCGCTCGAAGCCGGGCTGGCACAGCCGCAGAATGCGGGGAAAGAAAGCTATATTGCGTATTCCACCGGGCCGGGGCAGGTGGCGGCCGATAATCCCAACGGACGCGACAGTTGGTTCACCGAAGCGCTGGCCGATCTGATCGGGCAGAAAAACCTCACGCTCGAGGACGTGTTCACGCGGGTGCGCTCGCGGGTGGGCAGCGAGACGGGTGGCAAGCAGACCCCATGGTCTATCTCCAGCCTCTCCAGCAAGTTTTATTTTCATCCGCCGGCAAACGCCGATTCCGAGGTGGATCCCAGCATGGCCGAAAAGTGGATGGAGGAAGCGCGGCTGCGCGAACAGCGCCAGGATTGGGCGGAGGCCATCCGGCTGCTGGAACAGGTGCTGCGGAAGAAACCGGGCGGTACGCTGGAGGCCATGGCGGCGCGCAAGCTACCGTATCTGAAAGCTCGCGGCGAAGCCGAGGCGCGCTACGAGGCGTCGGACTTCGCGGCTGCGGCCGCGCTCGATCGGCAGGCGCTCGAGATCGATCCCTTCGCTCTCGACGCGGCTTTCCAGGGAGTAAACGGCTACCTGTTGGCCGACCGTTTGCCGGATGCGATCGGGCTGCTGCAGCAAATCAGGTCGCGAGGGACTACGGCCTCGCTCGAAAGCGCCAACGCCATGCTGAAAGCGCTGGCAGCGGCGGAGCCGGCGGCCGGTAAGGTGCTGGAGACCGGACTTGGGCAACCGCCGCCGGTGGAGGAAGTGATGAGCGGCACGCGCTTCCACGTGCCCGATTTCGACGCCGGCGCCCGCTATTTGCTGTCCACGCCGGTCGACCTGGCCCGCTGGGGTAAAGAAGTGACCGCGGCCCTGACTCCGCCCGCACCCCCGCCGGCGCCGGCGTCCGCGTCGCCAGAACCGGCCGAGCCGGTGGCGGCCTTATCCGAGGCCGAGCTGAAAGTGGCGCAGGCCTTTCTGCACGTGGAAATCGTTCCCTCCGAGGATACGCGCGATATTGCCATCCGCCGCATTGGCGGGACGAACGGCGCGCCGGCTGAATCCGGATCGATTCAGATTCTCGGTCCCAAGGGGGAAATGGCGGTGCTGATGAACGACCGGGCGCTGGCACGCCAGGTGCCCGCCAGTGTGTCATTGCCGGTGGGCAAGTACGAGATTCGCACGGTTGAAGCAGGTCGGGTTTTGAACCGGGAGACAGTGGAAATTACCGCCGGCGGCACCTCCATGCTGACCATCCGGAGCCAGCCATGAAACTGCCTGACACGATCGCGCGCTTTGCCTTGGCGGCGGCGTTGGCGGCGCCCGCGGCGGCCGCCGGGTGGACCGATCGCGGCGAGTACGACCTGGTGATGGGAATTCGCTCCGAGGCTTCCGCCCAAAAACGGGTGGAACTGCTCGACCGCTGGCAAGCCAAGTATCCGCAGTCGGAATTGCGACAGGTGCGCCGGGAATTATATTTGGCGGCGTTCGAGGCTCTGGGCGACGGGGGCCGCATGCTGAAAACCGCGCGCGAAATGCTGGCCGACCAGGCCAACGATTTCGTGGGCGTCTATTGGTGTACGCTGCTGGTGCCGGAGGTGAGGGACGCGGCGGCGGACGTGCTGGACGCCGGCGAAAGAGCCGCGCGGCAGTTGCTGACGGGGCTCGATACCTATTTTGCCGCTGCCGGCAAACCCGCCGCGTCGAGCGACGCCGAATGGCAGAAAAGCAAGAGCTCGGCCGCTTTGCTGGCGGATCGGACGCTGGGCTGGATTGCGTGGCAGCGCGGCGATCTGGCGGCGGCTGCCAAGGAGTTCCGCCTCTATCTGGACCAGGTTCCGAACAGCGCCGAAATCGCCGCCTGGATGGGGATGGTCTCCGGGTTGCAGAAGGAGCCCGACCAACAGATGGCGGGGCTGTGGTACCTGGAGCGGGCCGGAGCGTGGCGCGGCGAGGGTGCGCTTCCCGACGAGCAACGGCGCGCGGTCGGCGCAATGGCGGATCAGGCCTATGCCGCTTACCACGGCGATGGCGAAGGGCTTGAAAACCTGAAGACCGCGGTGCTGGCGAGCGCGGTCCCACCACCGGATTTTCACGTGGAAACGGCGGCCGCGGTGGCCGTCCGGCGTGCCGACGAGGAACTGACGCGCACCAATCCCGAACTCGCCGCCTGGGTCCGCATTCGCCGCCAATTGGAGTCGGCGGACGGCGACAAATACTTCGCCGGTCTGCGCACCGCGCCGCTGCCGATGCTGAAGGGCACGGTGATCCGGGTCGAGCCGAAATGGAGGCCGGCGGAGATCGTGCTGGGGATGAGCCAGTCGACCGTGGAAGAAGTTGTGCTAAAGGTCAGCCCGCCCTTTCCCAACACGGCGCCCGCGGGTACCGAACTGGAGTTCGAAGGCACGGCGGACTCTTTCGGCAAGGAGCCGTTCTCGCTCACGGTAGTGGCGGATCGCGAAAAGGTAACCGGCTGGCCGGGGACTGGTTCGCGCGGCGGGAAATAGGGGCAAGGAAAAGCTGGTAGCGATCTGCGGCCAGTTTTCAGCACACGGTTTCATAAATCCGGCAACGTATTTTGGGCAGAAGTGCAAATACGCCAGCGTATTTCTGAAATGTAACTTTTCTGCATCGTGCGCGGCCGAAGCTGCGTAATCCCCAGTGACGGTTCAAAGCGCGGGTCGTCTAACCAAGCAAGAAGTGAGAAGTCGGGAGCCGGCAGCCGGAATGGAACTACGCGCCGGAGTGAGGGTTCGGCCCAACGCTGTCGAGTGGCGTTCTCAGATGAGGCGCACGATTCGGATCGTTTAGGCGCGCGGCCGCTGCTGGGATTGTCCCGGGTGAGTCTCGCATGCTGTGAGGGGATTGAGGTACCCCGACTGACGGGGCGTCTTGTCCATTGAACGGTGCGCGCTGGAGCTGCGCGCCGCGGTTTCAAAAAGGAGGGGTTGTGCGATACGGGGTCGTGGTGTGTCTGTACTCTGTCAACTGCGTCTTTGGGGCGGATCAGGCGGCCGAGTGGGAACGGAAGATGGCGGCCGCCCAGCAACAACTGAGCCGCGCCGCCTATGGCGAAGCCGTCGGTACTCTTCGCCAGGCGCTCGCTCTGGCCGAGGCGTTTGGCCCGCGCGACAGGCGCCGTTGGGTGACACGGGATACGCTGGCGTCCACCGACGAAGCGCTGTCGCGCCTCGACGACGCCGAATTGCAATACCGGGCGGCGCTCGACGAAATTCAGACCGCCAGCGGCAAGGACAACCCGGACTATGCCACAATCGAGTCTCATTTGGCTAGTGTGTTGGGACTGCGCGGCAGGCTTCGCCAGGCGGAAACCCTGTTGCGCGATTCGCTCTCGCTCCAGGCGCGCTTCTACTCCGCGGATAGCGAACGACTGGCCGGCGCGCGTAATTTCCTGGCGGAGGTCCTGATCCGCCAGCGCCGCTACCGCGACGCCGAGGACGAACTGAATCTGGCGCTGCCGGTTTTCGAGCGGCAACCCAGCCAGGCGATGACCGCGGTCGCGCTCAACAACTTTGCCATGATCCGTCACCTTCAGCGGCGCGATCTGGAGGCGAGGCAAATGCTGGAGCGCTCGATCGATGTCTTGCAACTCGACGTGGCGCCGTACCATCCGTTACTGGGGCGCACTTACCACAATCTGGCGAGCGTGGATTTCCTGATCGGCCGGCGTGAGGAAGCGGGTCGGCTGTACCTCCAGGCCCTCGATTCCTTGCGACGCCTCGGACCCTCCCACCCCGTGTACCTGACGGCGTTGGCCGACTACGCGCTGTTTCTGCGGCGGACCGGCCACAAATCCGAGTCCCGCTCGATTGAAACGCAGGTGAAAACCGCACGCGCGGCATCCCCGCGGGTCGATGTTGCCGGTATGAGCGTAGATGTAAGCTCGTTCCGCCCGAACTGAAGCGGGGCGTCCTTTCGTCCGGTAAACGGATCCCGCCCAAGCCTTCTACCGCGGAACATCACCCTACAAAGCGCTCATAAAACATGAGTGCAACACTGTCAATAAAAATAAGCTGTTTATTATGTGTTTGTTACATAAAAATATTGTCACTCAGGAGTGACATGTGCTAATAATAGACAACGGGAGGCCGGTAGCACTGGCTGCCGCCTCGATTGCGAACCATAAGCAGTTTTCGCAGAACAACAACAACATTGGAGGCGTAGTTCCATGAAGATTCGTCCGCTCTACGACCGCATTGTGGTCAAGAGAATCGAGCAAAAAGAACAGATGCAGGGCGGGTTGTACATCCCCGACACCGCTAAAGAGAAGCCGCAGGAAGGCGAAGTGGTGGCCGTGGGGAAGGGCAAGCGTTTGGAGAACGGCAGCCTGGTAGCCCTGGATGTCCAGGCGGGCGACCGCATCCTGTTCGGCAAGTATTCAGGCAGCGATATCAAGATGGATGGCGAGGAGTACCTGATTATGCGCGAGGACGAGGTCCTCGGTATTCTGGACGCCCAGCCGGTAGAAGCCAAGAAGGCTTCCTAAAGGAATCCCGTAAGGAGCAATCACGACAATGGCGAAACAAATCGTATATTCGGAAACCTCGCGACAGGCGATTTTGCGCGGCGTCAACCAGCTGGCGGACGCGGTAAAGGTAACTCTCGGTCCCAAGGGCCGGAACGTGGTTCTGGAGAAGAAGTTCGGCGGACCGAACATCACCAAGGACGGGGTGACGGTAGCCAAGGAAGTGGAATTGAAGGACCCGCTCGAGAACATGGGCGCGCAGATGGTGCGGGAAGTAGCGTCGAAGACATCCGACGTGGCCGGCGACGGCACCACCACGGCGACCATTCTGGCGCAGGCCATCTTCCGCGAAGGCGTGAAGGCGGTAGCGGCGGGCGCCAATCCGATGGCGGTGAAGCGCGGCATTGAAAAGGCCGTGGAAGT
>JBEKZL010000387.1:0-5660 GCA_049509915.1 Bryobacteraceae bacterium
CGACCAACCCGGTTACCCAAGCTGGCCGCTCGATAGCTATCGAATCTAACCATCTACTATTCGAGTGGGTCCTACCCCCACTGGTAATCTGCCCCTTTGGGGCACACAGACGACATCTTGGCGCTGCAGGCGGAGCGCCTGCGCCACAGCCTCCGCCGAATACTCCGTTTTTTGGGTAACGCGGCGGTTACAATGAGAACGTGCCTCGCTCTGTCCTCGCGGCGTTCACGCTGCTGGCCGCTTCGCTCGCCGCGCAAAACCTGTTCCTGCCCTTGAAAGATATCCGTGCGGGCATGCGCGGCACGGGGCGGACGGTTTTTTCGGGCACCCGCATCGATGAGTTTCAGGTGGAGATTTTGGGCGTGCTGGAGAACGTCGGTCCCAAGGAATCGCTGATTCTGGCGCGGCTTTCGGGCGGGCCGCTGGAACAAACAGGGGTGATGGAGGGCATGAGCGGCAGCCCGGTCTATATCGATGGCAAGCTGGTGGGCGCGGTGGCGATGGCGTTTCCTTTCTCGAAGCAGCCCATCGCGGCCATCCGGCCGATCGAAGACATGGTGCGGATCTCGACGCCGGCGGCGGGCTTCGCACGGTGGGGCCCGGACCGTGCCTCGATTCAGCTTGCCCAAGCCGACCTGACGCGCGCCATTCCCGGTCCCAAGCCCGCGCTGGCCGGCGGCGCGGGGTTGGCCGATATCGCCACTCCCATCGGCTTCGGCGGCTTCAGCCAGGCCACGCTGGATACGTTCGGCCCGCGGCTGCGCGCACTGGGCCTCGATCCGAGGCAGGGCGCGGGCGGCGGCGCTTCGCAACCGGCGATGGGCAACCCGGCCGACCTCAAACCCGGTTCGATGATCAGCGTGCAGCTTTTGGCGGGCGACTTCACCGTGGACGCGCAAGGCACCGTTACCTATATCGATGGCAGCCGGCTGTACGCTTTCGGACACCGTTTTCTTTCGGTGGGCGCTACCGCGCTGCCTTTTGCCCTCGCCGAAGTGATTACCCTCATCCCCAACGTGAATACGTCGTTCAAACTTTCGGCGGCGAAGGAATGGATGGGCTCGATCCAGCAGGACCGTAGCACAGCCATCGCCGGCGAGCTGGGCCAGCGGCCGCCCATGGCGCCGGTGAATCTTACCGTTTCGCGGGGCGGACGCACGGTGGATAGCTACCACATCCAAATGGTGGAAGACCCGCTGTTGTCGCCGCTGCTGCTGCAGATGGCGTTGTATTCGGCGGTGGACTTTACGGAGCGCTCGGTGGGAGCGGAGAGCCTGCGTCTCACCGGCAGGATCGATTTTCAGAACGCCCCCGCTCCGCTTCGGATCGCGAACGTTTTCGCGGCGGATAACGGCGCGGCGCAACAGGCTTCTCTGGGCGCCGCCATCCCGCTGGCCTACCTGATGCAGAGCGGTTTTCCCGGCTTGCGGTTGAAGAGCGTGGATCTCGCGATCGAGGTTTCCGACCGCAAGCGAGAGCTGACGATCGACTCGGTGACCGCCGTGCGCCGCCAGGTGCGCGCCGGGGAAAAAGTGACCCTCGACGTGCTGCTGACCGGCGATGGGGGGGTGGAAAGCGCTCGGACCGTGGAGTATGCGGTACCGATCGGCGCCACCCCGGGCCCGCTCTATTTCACCGTTTCCGACGCTCTCACCGCCAATGTGGCGGATTTTCGCCAGACGATCGCGAACACGCCGCGCACCGAAACGCAGGTGCTCGCGGCGGTGAACAACCTTCATCCCAACAACAAGGCGTATGTGCGGGTGTGGCGCACGGACGCGGCCTTTCAGGTGGAGGGAGCCGACCTGGGCGCGGTTCCGGCTTCGGTAGCTCTGGTGCTCGACCCGGCCCAGTCGAACCAGTCGGGCATTACCCAATCCCGCAATTCGAAAATCGCGGAAATCGAAATCGACGGTGGCGAAATGGTAATTTCCGGCGCCAAAACCATTCAAGTGGAAGTCAAGGAATAATGAGATCGCGCGCGGATAGGTTGTCCGTATCAGGGTTGGTGGCACATGTGCCGGGGCGGGCAGGCGGAAGCGCCTGCCCCACGGCTTTGAGAATCGTCTTGCTCGCGGCGGCAATGGCTGCGGCGCTTTATTCCAGCGGCACCACGGTGTGGGAGATGAATTCTTACGCCGATTTCATCCGCGGCCGGTTCGAAGGGATGTCGTTGAGCCGGGAAGGCCGGCTTTCGCTGGCACCCAAAATGGAAACGGTGTTTACCTCCGACCAGCCGGTAATCTGGGGCGTGGCTGAAGCGCCGGACGGCAGCTTGTACGCCGCCACCGGACACCGCGGCCGGGTGTACCGCATCGACGCGAGCGGCCATTCCAGCCTGTACTGGTCGGCCGACGAGCCGGAGGTATTCGCGATCGCGGTGGATCGGGCCGGCGCCGTCTACGCCGGCACTTCGCCGGATGGGAAGGTTTATCGCGTCGAGGCGGGCAAGGCCGCCGAGTTTTTCGCTCCCAAGACGCGTTATATCTGGACGCTGGCTTTTGGCCCGGATGGAAGCCTCTACGTGGGTACCGGCGACCAGGGAAAGCTGTTCCGCGTGGACGCTTCTGGCAAAGGCGAATTGTACTACGATACCGGGCAATCGCACATTACCGGCCTCGCCGTGGACGGGCAGGGGCGGGTCCTGGCGGGAACCGAGCCCAACGGCATTCTGTATCGTATCTCCGCCAAGGACAAGGCGTTCGTGCTTTACGACTCCTCGCTGCCGGAGATCCGCTCCATCGTGCCCATGCCGGATGGCACCATCTACACGGCCGCGTTGGGCGGAGCCGTGGCCAAACAGGCGCAAGCCGCCGCGCAGGCCGCGCAAGCATCGGGCAACCCCGGCGCCACGCCCACCGCCAACGCATCCATCACGGTAGAAGCGCAGGCCGGTCCGGGCACCGAGATCAAGCCTCCCGCGCCCGCCCAGGCGCCGCTGACGGCCGCCACGCCGCAGGTCAGTACGCAGTTCAACCCGGTAGTGGATGTCAGCGGGGTGGAAAAGTCTGCGGTGTACCGGATCAATCCGGACAACACAGTGGAGACGCTGTGGAGTTCGAAAGACGAGAACGCGTTCGGCCTGCTGGCGCTGGAGCGGCAACTGGTATTTTCCACCGACCAGGACGGTCGCATCTACGGGTTGGCTCCGGACCGGCGCGTCACCCTGATCGCGCAGACGAATCAGGGCCAGGCGGTGCGCCTGCTGCCGTCCGAGCACTCGATTCTGGCGGCGACCGGCAATCTGGGGCGCATCTTCCGGTTGAGCGAGCTGCCCGGCGACAACGGTTTCTACGAGGCCCCGGTGCACGATTCGGGCACCGCTTCGCGCTGGGGCAGCGTGAGTTGGCGCGCCGATCTGCCTGCAGGCGCGACGCTCCGCTTCCGCACCCGTTCCGGCAATTCGATGAAGCCCGACCGTACCTGGAGCGACTGGTCGGAACCGCTGGGCGACGCCAGCGGCTCGCGCATCTCCAGTCCCAATGCGCGCTATATCCAATGGAGAGCCGAGATGAGCGGATCGGGCGGCGCGACACCGGCGCTCGAAAGCGTCACCGTAGCCTATCTGCCGCAGAATTCGCCGCCGGTCGTCAAGAGCATCAATGTCGTAAGCCAGGCCGTGTTGACCCAGGCCGGCCGCGGCGCCCCCAGTTCCTCGTCTTCCTCGGCGCCCTACACAGTTACGGTGAGCGATGCGGGCGATAGCTCGTCGAGTTCGGCGGGGACGCCCACCCAGACCTTGGCACGCGCCGCCGAGCAGCAGATCACCGTGTCCTGGCAGGCCGAGGACCCGGATGGCGACCGCCTGGTCTACAGCCTGTATTTTCGGGGCGAAGAGGAACACCAATGGAAGCTGCTGAAGGGCGACCTCCACGAATCCTCGCTGACCTTCGATGCCAACGCCCTGGCCGACGGCAAATATTATTTTCGCTTGCTGGCCTCCGACCGCGAGGCCAATCCGCCGGCCAGCGCGCGCGACTCGCAGTTGATCAGCGCTCCGGTCCTGATCGATAATACGCCGCCCTCGCTGACGGTGACTTCGGTCGCCCGCAACGGCGCTACGGCGCATATCGAATGGAGCGCGGAAGACGCCGCTTCTCCGCTCCGCCGCGCCGAATATTCCCTCGATGCCTCCAGCTGGGTGCCCATGGAAGCCGTGGATGGAGTGATCGATTCGAAGCACGAACGGTTCGCACTGGATCTGTCTAATCTCACCCCCGGCGAGCACCTGCTGGTGGTTCGCGCCGCCGACAGCGCCAATAACCTAGGTGTAGCCAAGGTGGTGCTGCGGTAGGAATAGGGCGGCCGGCCATCGGCCATCAGCTCAAAGCCTGGCCGAAGGCCGACCGCAGAGGCTGAAACGTGCGCGGTTAATAGCTGAAATCAAGCTGGGTACCGGTGCCTCCCAACTGGATGTCCTGAACGATGTTCTCGCCGCTGGCCGTGGTCGACTCCACTGCGGTCTCGGCGAATTTCCGCGCGGCATTCTCGACCTTCACCGGCGCGGTAAACGACTTGTCGGTATCCTCCTGGGTGAAGACGGCGTTAGCGCCATCCACCTTCACGGCATAATTGCCGGCTTTGAGTTCCAGGTTGCCGACTTTGGTCGGACCGGCCAAAATGATGTGATAGGACTTCGCCGCGCTCGCCAGAGTGAGGAACGAAAAGGCGAGGATAGAGACGCACGCAAGTTTCTTCATGTCAGGTTACTCCTTGTGTTAGGCCAACCACCCACTCTACTTACGAGGTGTTGGCTTACATAATGAAAGACGCCCCCCCGCCAGCCCGAGTTACCTCTGTGCAGTCTGTATACGAGTTACTGACATGTGTTTACTGACAGTGACAAATCCCGGAAGCTCGAGCCCGCCTTCACTCGCCTTCATATCTTTATGGCGCGGCCTCTTACAGACAAAAACGCCAGGCACGCTTTGGGCGCACCTGGCGTTGAGCCGGGCGAAACAGCGGGGGGCGTCCGGGGTCTCACTCGTCGAACGAGAGCCTGGTCTTGGAACCGCCCAATTGAATGTCTTTCACCTTCGCCGCGCCATCGGTCACGGACGTATTGACTAAGGTCTGGTCGAATCGCTGGTCGGTGTTTTCCACCTTCACCGGCGCGGTGAATTTCTTGGAGGTCTCTTCTTCGGTAAATACCGCATTGCCACCGTCGATTCTAAGATGATACGACCCGGCTTTCAACTGTACGTTGCCGACCTTCGTCGGGCTGGAGAGTACGATTTCGTAAACCTTCGCGGCGCTGGCGAGGGATAGGAAAGACAGGGCGAGAGCGGACGTCAGTAACAGTTTCTTCATAGAAAATACCTGGCTCCTCAACGTTTAGGATGCGTGCCAATCACAACGACGAAGGGTGTTGGCGTACGTCTATAAGACGCTGCGCTCTTCGAAAGGTTACGAACGCGGCCGCCCCCGGCCGCAGGCGGTAGTTAACCGCTCTGATTGCACGAGGGTAGGGAGCGGTTCGAAGGAATCTCATAGTGATATCGTTATCGGATGCGGGCGGAAATCGAAGTGCGGCCGGTTTGGGCTCCGGGCCGGGTCAACCTGATCGGCGAACTGATCGACTTTCACAATCTGGCGGTGCTGCCGATGGCGCTGCGGCAGGGGATTCGGGTGAAATACCGGCCGCGGGCGGACCACCTGAT
>JBEKZL010000388.1:0-6315 GCA_049509915.1 Bryobacteraceae bacterium
ATCGAGCTGCTCAAGGCGCTGGAAGAATCCGCGCGCTTCGGCAAAGTCTACAACCACTCGATGCTGCCGCCGACCCAGGCCGAGCCGCTCAACCGCTGCCGCATCACGGTGAATTATGCCCAGAAGCTTTAAGCTGTCCGGCCTGGGGCTGAACTGGAGGGACCCGCGCTTCGCGATGCGCGTGGTGATCGGCGCCCTGTTGGCCGCCAACCTGTGGGCCGCGGTGGACGCTTTCCGGCCGTTCGGCGGATCGGTGGAAGACCTGGAGCGGCAGCGCGCCGAGCTGAGCCGGCAACAGGCCGCCCTTGAGGCCCGCGTGGCGCTGGCCCGGAAACTGACCGAGAAGACCCAGTTCGCACGCCAGGAAGGCGACCGGTTTATCGAAAGATATTTCGTGGATGCGCGCACCTCGGCGTCCGACATTACCGAAGCCCTGTATCGGGCGGCAACCGATGCCGGCGTGCAAAGCCTTCCCACCAGCTACGATCTGCAGTCGCTGGAGGGGTCGGATTCGCTGCAGATGTTGACGGTTACGGCGGGTTACGACGGCAATTACCAAAGCCTCACCAGGCTCATCAACCTGCTCGACAAGTCGCGCCAGCTTTTCATTATCGAGAGCATGCAGACGGCAGCGCCCCAGCAGGGGCAGAAGCTCAGCATCCAGTTGAAGATCGACGCGTTCATCCGGGGAGCCGCGGAGGGAACGCTGTGAAACTGGGGGTCGAGAACAAGAAGAGCGTGTGGGCGCTGGGTGTGCTGACGCTGGGCCTCGGCTACGCCTTCTACGACAATGTGATCGACACCGGCCCCTCTTCTTCCCCGGCTACGCGCACGCCGCCGCCAGCGGCCGCCGCGCTGGCAACGCCGGCGGTTCCAGCCGAGGATGCCACACCCGCGCCGTCGCGCGGCAATCGCAACCGGTCGGGCGAGTTCCATCCCATCGTTCACGCCAAGCGGCCCGAGGACCGCGTGGACACCGCTAGCGTGGACCCCACTTTGCACCTGGATCTGCTGGCCAAGCTCCAAGCCGTTCCGGCCGCCGGTGACGGGCGCAACCTGTTTGCGATTGGCGCGGTGGTGGCGAAGCCTTTGGGGCCCGAGCCCAAGGTCACTTTGGCGCACCACGGCATCGGTCCGCCACCACCGCCGCCTCCGCCGGGGGACCCTCCTCCACCGCCGCTGCCGCCCATTAATTTCAAGTACTATGGCTTCTCCACAGTGCGCAAAGACGGGCGGAAGGCTGCGTTCTTCCTCGAAAACGACATCATTCTGATCAAGTCCGAAGGCGAGATGGTGGCCGGCAGCTACAAGCTGGTCCGCATCGACCGGGCCACTGCCGTGGTGGAAGATACCAAGTCCAAGCGCCAGCAGACGGTTGTGCTGGCCGAGGAGGCGCAGCAGGGATGATGATGGAGCGCAATTCCGGTACCACGCCGGCCCAGGTGCAGGCACTCTGGCTGGCCGGCGGCCGGGCTGGCGCCCGGCTGGACCGATTGACAGTCGGTCCGCAGGTTGCCAACCTGCCCCACAGGGTGCGGCGCAGGAAAAGCGAGGAAGGCGGCTACGCGCTGCTGTTTGTGCTGCTGACGGCGGCGGTGATCGCCATTTCGCTCTACAAGCAGTTGCCGCGGGTGGCGTTCGACACGCAGCGGCAAAAGGAGCAGATGCTGATCGAGCGCGGAGAGCAGTACAAACGGGCTATCCAGATCTTTCTTCGCGCCAGCAACAATACGCGCTGGCCCGCGACCCTGGACGAGCTCGAAGACTTCAACGGCAAGCGCTTCCTGCGGCACCGCTACAAGGACCCGCTGACGGGGAAGGACGAATGGCGGCTGGTACACATCGCCAACGGCGTGCTCACCGATTCGATTCTGAATAAGCCCAAGCAGCCGGCCGACCAGACTAACGCTACCGACCAGTCGCAATACCTGACCGAACTAGCGAGCATCGGCAGCCAGCCCAACCAGGACAACGGGCAGCAGCAGAGTCTCAGCGCGGCTACCCGCCGGCGGGCCAGCGAGGGCGGCGTGCAACCTGGTCCCGACGGGCAGCCGCTTCCAGCGGCGGGTATGCAGCCTGGCGCTCCCGGAGATCCGAACGCTCCCGGGGCCTCGAATCCCACGGCCAGCGGCAATCCATTTCCTCCTGGTACGCCGGGCGGCGTGCCTGGTGTGCCGGCGCCTGGCCTGCCCGGGCAGATGCCCGGCGGCCAAAGCTCATTCGGTACGGGCTCGGCTTCCAACCAGAGCGGGACATCGTCGGG
Organism: Bryobacteraceae bacterium; assembly: GCA_049509915.1. Taxonomy (GTDB): domain Bacteria; phylum Acidobacteriota; class Terriglobia; order Bryobacterales; family Bryobacteraceae; genus JBEKYD01. The sequence continues at coordinate 2,264 of JBEKZL010000388.1, forward strand.
CAGTTCCTCCGGTTCGAACAGCAGTTCCGGCTCGGGTTACATGAGCTCGCTGCCCAGCATGGGCTCCAGCGCTTCGTCCTCCACGAACGGTGGCGGCAACGGCAGCGCTGCGGACGGCACGGGAGCACCGGTAAATTCGCAGGTTGGCGGGGTATCGCCCTACTCCACGGCGGCCGGCGCGAACGGCAGTGCGCCGGGCTATGCCCAACCGGGGACGAACATCACGCCGCAAGCGCAATCGGCGGCAGCCGGGCTGATCGGTGCCCTGTTGACGCAACCGCGGCCGGGCGGCCTGTCGGGTCTGCCACAGCAAACGCAGGGACAGGTGATCGGCGGCGGCATTGCCGGTGTGGCCAGCAAGGGCAAGGGCAAAAGCATCATGGTGTACGCGGACCACTCCGATTACTCGGAGTGGGAATTCAATTGGGATCCCACCAAGTGGGCGCCGCCGCCGAATCCCAACCAGAGCACGGTGGGCACGCCCATGTCGCAAGTGGCTTCGAACGCCGGATCGGGAGCCACAGCGAACGGGACAACCCCCAACGGATTTTCGGCCAACGCGGCTATGCCCAACGGATCGGCAATCGGCGCGGCTAACGGAACGGGGACCGGTAGCAGCTTTGGGAATGGCGGATTTGGAAACAGCGGCTCTGGGAATAGCAGCTTTGGGAGCGGCGGCTCCTTCGGCGGTAGCACGACGGGAAATGGCACGACGGCGGGCGGAGCCACGCCCGCCGCCACCGGATCGCAACCCTCAATGGGCGGTTTCGGCGCCGGCGGCCTGCCGCCAAGTCTCCGTCCCGGAGCCCCTTAACGGCGTTGCGGATCGCGGGCCTGCACAGCGGGCCGTGACGGAATCACCATGCGGTTCAGGCCCGGCGCATGCAGGTGGGCTGCCGCGCAGGTGTCGAGAAAAGTCTCGACACGGCACGCAGGAGGGCGTGCGTTTTGGTTTTCCCACGGTCGAACCTCTGCATGAATTGGCGGGCCCCACTGCTGCATGTGCCACGCCGGCCTCCGGTGCGCGGCCAGGACTTACGAAGCGATGGGATGGGGATTCGATTAGTCTTGTTAGGGCGGTGCTGATAGAATTGCACGAAGGAATTGGCACCGCCGCTATGAAAACCATCCTGTTTGTTCACGGCACAGGCGTCCGGAGGGGGAGTTTCTTTGCGACATTTGCCATCATTCAGGATGCCTGCCGGCTTTACGATGTCCCCGCTACGCTGGCTCCGTGTCTTTGGGGCGACGAGCTGGGAGCGGCGGAGCCGGTGCTGTCGCTTCCCCATGCGGCGGCGCAAGCGGCCGCAAAACCGGCACAGTGGACCGCCGATCAGGAGTTTGCGCGGTGGGAGCTGCTGTACAAAGATCCGCTGTTTGAATTGCGTCTGCTCAAACAGCGGCCCGGCGATGGGCCGATTCCTTCCGGAATTCCCCGTCCCGACCGGGAGTTGTGGACGCGGATCCGGGATTATCGGCCTTCGAGCGCTTTGCATGAGTTACTGGCCGCCTGGCGGCTGGAAGGCTACTGGGAGAGCGCGCGGGAACGCGTGGTGGTGGACGACCCTACGGGCGCAGTGCTCGATTCCTCGCCGGACGAGATCGGCGAACCCGGCCAGGCGGTGGCACGGGCCATGGTGGCGAGCATGTTGCAAAGCGCGATTGAGGACGGCGGTTCGCTGCCGGACGGAAGGTACCGCGACCGGATTGTCAACCTGCTGATAGACGAATGGGGTGCGCGAGTGGCCGGCATCGGCACGTTTCTGATGGGATTCTTCGGCGACGCGGTTGCCACCATATCCACACCCATCGTGCGTTGGAAGCGGAACCAGATCAGCATGGCCGCCGCTCCGGCGGCGGGGGACGTTCTGCTATACCAGGCGCGCGGAGAGAAGATTCGCGAGTATATCCGGGGCTGCGCGGAGAGTCTGGACACCGACGTGGTGCTGCTGGCGCACAGCCTGGGCGGCATCGCCTGCGTGGATCTGTTGGCCATGGAGGAGGTGCGCCCGGTGCGACAGTTGATCACGGTCGGGTCGCAGGCACCGCTGCTGCACGAGATCGGCGCGCTGCGCGGTCTGGAGCCGAAGGCCAAAGCCTTGCCGGCGCATTTTCCAGACTGGCTCAATATCTACGATCCATACGATTTTCTGAGTTACCTGGCGGCGCCGGTGTTCGCAAGTCCGAAGGTGAAGGACCAACGGGTCGACTCCGGGCAGCCGTTTCCGCATTCTCACAGCGCGTATTGGGCAAATCGAGACACATGGCAAGCGATCCGGGCGTTCATTCAGTAGAGTGGCGGTCCGATCCCGCCCTGACGCACGTGGTGTCGGTGGGCATCAGCCGGTACGACATCGGGGGGAACTTCACGTTGCCGCGGGCGGCGGAGCACGCGCTGCAGTTCGCGGAATGGGCGCGGTACTCGGGCGGTGTCAAGGCGGAGAACATCCATCTGTTCCTGAGCGATGGCAATCCGGGGGCATTCGACGACCGGCTGAAGAAAGCGCGGATCGACCGGAGACCGGCGACCTCCCAGGAGATCAACGGCTTCATAGAAAAGCAACTCAAGAATTACTCGGGCGATCTGCTGTACCTGTTCTGGTCGGGCCACGGGAGTATCTCGGAGAACCGCGAACGCATCCTGTTTTTTGAAGACCTGACGGCCGATTTCGACCGGGCCCTGGATTTGAACCACCTGCTGGTGCGGCTGCGCAGCGAGCCTCACGGAAAGTTCCGGCTGCAACTGGCCTATGTGGACGCCTGCGCGAACCGTTTCGAAGAACTGCGATTCAAGATATCCGCCGGGAAGGACCGGCCGGGAGTCGGCAAGCTGGTTACCAGCGTGCGGCAGGTATTCTTTCTGGCCGCGGATTCGGGGCGGGAAGCGATGGCGGGGGAATTTTCCAGTGCGGTGTTGGGGGCGCTGAAAGGCGAGTGGGAGCGAGGCCGGCTGTGGCCGCCGGATCCGGACGCGGTGCGCGAGGCGGTGCGTCCCATCTTCGAACAAATGCATCAACGTCCGGTGCAGATCGCATGGAGCACGAAGGATGGCGACGAATACGGGGAAGAAGTGTCTGGCGACCTGCCGGCTTCCGACTACGTAAACGGGGTGGCGCGGGCGGCGGGATATCCGGTGCGCTTCCTGCGGCGGCTGGTGGTGCTGGCGCCGGCGTTGACGGCGGAAAGCTCCGGCGGCAAACGGGACGAGCTCTACCGGCAACTCTCCCAACAACCGGCGGAAGCGGACCGAGCCAGCCGCCTGACGCCGGAGATGGACCTGCTGCGGCTGATCGCGCGCGCGTTCGAATCGAGACGAACCGACGTGCTGGAACGAGTGATCGACGACGTCGCATTTACGGCGGAACTGGGCCGGTTGTCTTTATTGCGGGAGGCGCGCCTGACGGCGCTGGCCACAACCATGGCGGAATTGAAGAAAGACTATCTGGCCACGGTGATACCGCTGGCCGCGGCGCCCGAGCGGCTGAGCGCCGCGACGGTGGACGCGATGCTGGATGAGCTGACGCAAATCCATTCCGACGACACCTTCGGGTTCCTGTGGCAATTTCTGCTGCGAGTGGCGGCGCGCCACCCCGCCGACGGCGCCCGGATCGAGCAATTTGTCGGGCAGAACTCGAACCAGGTGGTGGTGCGCTCGATACGCGAAGATCTCCAGCGGGAGCAGCGCTTCCTGCTCAGTATTACGATTGAACCGGAATTCGGAGAGCACCCGCTCCCGAGGGGCGTCGAGGCGAGGCTGCTGCTGGCCGGGACGCTGACGGTGGTACACGCGTTCCCGGCGAAGAAAGTGGAGGACTGGAGCGGGGCGGAGCGGGCGGCCGGGGAAGTGGTTCTGGCGGCGCGCAAGATCGTCATCGATCAATACCGGAAAGGGGAGGACGCGCTGGATATCGAGTTCCTGTTGCCGGAGGGGTCTTTCTCCCGGGCGCCGGACCAGTTCGGGCTGGCGCTGCGGGCCAAGCGGGCAACCCTGGGCCGGCTGCATTCGGTGATCGTGCGCTGGCGCGCGCGGCTGCTGGAGCCCTCGACGACGG
>JBEKZL010000389.1:0-6267 GCA_049509915.1 Bryobacteraceae bacterium
TCGTCCGCGGCCTGCAACACGGTGTTGGCTTGCTGCATCATGGGATGGTCTTCGGAGAGCCGGGTTAGGGACGCCCCCTTTGTCTGAATGATCTTATTGAGGGCGGACTGAAACAGCGATAGCTTGCCACTGTGAAGGCTGAGCGGTAGGTTCATTTTAGTAGATCCTTTCTGGCATCCCCAATTCGTGTAGAGTATACACCCGGCCGTCACGGTTTGGCCGGACATTCAACCTCCAGCTCGGCAAAACGGGAACTAAGTGCCGGCCCTCTCATCAAGAATCAGTAAGTTACAGGTGAAACGGGTACTTTAGCTCCCGTTTCTGGATGCTCCATCCCAAGACAGCGGGGGGTTACCGGAACGCGGATTTTCCCATTTTGTTTCCATTCGTTTTGGTGTACGATCTTGACACGTCCAGTTCATCGGAGGAGAGGGAATCGAGGAATCACATGGCGACGATCAAACTGACCGACGATCTCGGGCTGGACGCCGACGTCCAACTGGCTCCCTTCTCCTCGCTGCTGAAATACTTTCAGCAGTTGCCAGCGCTGCGGCTGACCAACTCCGATTTTTCGAAGGCGGGAGGGCTCACGCTCGATCAGCCGGCGCTGACGTCGATCGCGAGCGGCCTCTCGTTCGCTGACGCCGTTTCGATCGGGCCGGGCGCAAACGCCCTTTCCATTTCGGCCGGAGCGCACGGATCGCTGGAATTGATTCAACCAACGCCGACGGTCGCGAGCCTGCCCGATGTGTATTCGGGCGACATCGGGATCGCGGCGGGAACCTGCTACGTCGGATTCGGCATCCAGGCGTCCGTCGGGGTAGCGGTTGGACCGGATGCGGGACTCCTCGAATTCGGAGTGGGCCCTGGCGAGACCATCGACATCCGGAATTATCGGAATTTTCCGCTGAAGCAGGGGATTACGCTTCTGGACGCGGTCGAGCAAACCGTGGGCAGTTTCATTATTCCAGCCAGCTCGGGCGATCTGGCCGCGCTACCGGACGGCGCGGTGGCCACGGCGACGGGAACCGGGACGCTCAAGCTTTCCGCCACGGCCAACCTGCTCGCCGTCACCAATCCCCTGGCTTCGGTGGCGCTTCCCGCGCTGCTGCCGGCGCTGTCGGTGACCGCCGGTGGGGTGGCGCAGGTGGGAGCGTCCTTCGAGCTGAAGGGCACGTTCCAAATGTGCGCGCAAAAACAGGCGGCGGGGCGCGTGCGGCTGGGCTGGTACCGGGAAAAAGCCGCTGAGATTGACGTAACCGCGACCGCCGGGGCGAGTGTGAGCGCGGGCTTCGGAACTACCGATCTGTTTTCCACTATCATCGGGGTCATCAGCTCCAGTGCCGCCGCCGATCTCGCCGAGCTCCAAAAGGCGGGGCTTCCCCCTGACCAGATCAGCGCCATTCAAGGTGCCGTGAAGGCAGCCGTCGACCGCAAGCTTGAGCTGGCGCTTTCCGCCGGGCTCAGCGTGACCGAGTCCACCGACGCCGCATTTCTGTACGATATCGACGCCGCCGCCCTGACGCCGGATTCGCGCCAGGCGCTGAACCAGGCGCTCACCGGCGATTTGAGCGGATTGCATGGCGTTGCCCTGGCCGGGATCACGGAGATTCAGAGCGTTTGGAGCAATGCGCGAAAGACCGGGATCCGGTTCGACGTGAACCTGCTGGGGATACTCAACTACGGCTCTATCTCGACTCTGGCCTCCAGCGGCGAGGTGCTGTTCGAGCCGGCGACCGGAGCGCTGGTCATCACCGACAAGGTTACGGCCCAGCGAATTCGTTCGACGGCGGTGAATTTTGGGGCCGACACACAGAAATTGCGCCACGTGATGGCGGAGTCGTTCCTGCTGACGGCGGCTTACCAGGGATCGCAACGGCAAATCGGGGGGCCGGCGTTGCGCTGCAGCCACGATTTTTTCGATCTCCAAAACAATACCGGTCCGACCCAGATGCAGCGCGACCTGCGTGTCGGTGCGGCCCTTGGTCTGTTCTCCGGCGGCGACGCCACCGCACCGGCCGGCGTCGGCGATTTCGGCCGCACCATGATTCATGCCCGCACCGATTACGACAGTGCTGTGGCGGCGGCTCTGTTTCTCGACCCTTCGGGCGTACCCATGCCGGAAACGTTCTACGAAAACATGGGACGCGCCGCGGTCCAATTGCTGGTGAATGAGGGCGACGACGACGCCGTCCGGCGCGGGCCCGCCATCGACGACGATCTCTGGGGCCGGATGAAGGCTCAAGGCCAGCCGGGTTTTGCGAAGCTATTTCCGGGCGTGACCGCGCCTCTCGTGGGAGCCATCACGGCGGACTACACGGCCATCAGGTGGTGGGCCGGCGCCATGGCCGGCGCGGGCCAGCGGCTGGCGGCGATCGGCAAATGGTTCGGCCAGCACCCGGCGGCGGCGCCGGACGATCCGGAATTTCAAAGCTTGCGGCAGGGCCTGGCGGCACATTTGAAGCAGGTGGCCTCCACCACCAGCGAACAGTTCGGCGAGCCCTGGGGCCTGATCGCCATGGACCAGGCGTCGGGCCGCCGGGCCGGCGCAAGCATTTTGATCGCCGGACCGCGGCTTGTCCGGACGAAACAGCGCGTGCTGGCGGCCACGGCCGGGTCGTAACAGGATCGTCGATCCTAAGGGGCAAGGAGGAGACTTTCGATGAGCGAGATTGTCGTCACCAATTGGTTTGGGGATCTGGTTTCCCACGCGCAGGCGGTCGTGGAGGCGGCTTCCGCCGATGACGTGGTCAAGGTTCTGCAGAATCCCGCCCAGTATCCGTCTCCGGTGCGGGCGGTTGGCTCCAACCATTCCACCGCGCCGTGCGCCGTCGTCGACGGGGGCACCATCCTCAAGATGTCCGGTATGAATAAGATTCTGGACATTTCGAACGGCACGGTGACGGCGGAGGCGGGCGCGCTCTACATCGACGTGGCCAAAGAGCTGGAGAAGCAGAATCTGCAGTTCTATGTCAACACCGAGATAGGCAGTCTCTCGGTCGGCAGCGCGGCCTGCGCGGGAACCAAGGACTCGTCGATGCCCGGCGAGTACGGCCAGGTCGGCTCCTATGTTACCCGGATCAAAATGGCGCTGCCGTCGGGCGATTTCCTGGAAGTGACCGACGATCAGCCCGACCTGATGCAGAAGGTCCGATCCAGTTACGGAACTTTCGGGATCGTCTGTCAAGCCACTTTCCGCGTCCGCCCGATCCAGCCCATGGCGGTGCATCACCAGACGTTCAAACTCGACGATTTCATCCAGCAGTTGCCCGCTCTGAAAGCCGGCGGCGAGTCGCTGATGTTCTACGTCTTCCCCTTCGACAACCTGATCACGGTGGAATTCCGGAAGTACGATCCGGCCGCGACCGGCGATCCCAATCGCGCCATCTGGCCGCTGCGTAACTATATGTGGGCCAGCGCCGGGCCGCTGGTTTGCGCCAACGCCGGGAAGGATATCGCCGATAAGACGGTGCGGTACAAAGTGATCGACGGATTCAATGCTCTATGGCGCTGGAAGCTGGAGAACCTGATTCAGAGCGGGAACACGGTCGCCACCGACCAGATCATCCGTTACCCGCCGGTAGGCGGCGCGAGCCGTTACACCTTCAGCCTTTGGGCGTTCCCCGAGACGAGCTACCCGGCTGTCCTGCGGGCATGCTTTCAGTTTTGCCAACAGTATTATAAGCAGAACGGTTACCGCGTTGACATGCTCTTCGTCGGCTATCGCGTCGCGAAGGACCAGAACTCGCTGCTTTCCTATTCCTGGGACGGCGACGTGATGACCATCGACCCGGTGTCTACCGCGAATCCGGGATGGGACCAGTTCCTGGTGGCTTACAATCGGTTTTCGAGCGACCAGGGAGGCATTCCACTGTTCAATCAGACCTATGGCATCACTCCCGCACAGGCGCAGAAGGCGTTGGGTGACCGGTTGACGGCTTTCGCCGCCGCACGCAAGACTTACGATCCCCAGGGCCGGCTTCTCAACGATTATTTCCGGCAACTGCTCGGAAACTGAATTGGAGGGTTTCTTATGTTATCGACACCTTGGGCGCAGCGTAAGAACGCGTACGACATCGTGGTGATCGGATCGGGTTATGGAGGAGCGATCACCGCGGCACGGCTGGCCACGGCCGATCTGAATCCGAAACCCTCGATCTGCATTTTGGAGCGAGGCAAGGAATGGCAGCCGGGCGAATACCCGGAAGCGCCGGTGGACGTGGCGGCGGCGACTCGCGGCGACCTGAATCCGCTGGGGTTGTATGAGCTGCTCAACTACCAGGATATTTCCGTGATCAAAGGCTCCGGCTTAGGCGGCACCTCGCTGATCAACGCCAACGTCGCCATCGTCCCGGATGAGGAGGTGTTCCAGCAGTTCAGTTGGCCGTCCGCGCTCGAGTACAACGCGCTGCTGCCTTACTACGACCGCGCCCGAGCGGTACTGGCGGCCAATCCGCATCCGAATGCGCTCTCGCTCGCCAAGGTCCAGGCGCTCAATCGCCGGGCGGTGGAAATCGGCACTACGGTGCAGCCGCTCAATATAGTTGTCAATTTCACCATTGACGGCTTGAATCCCTATGGCGTCGAGCAGAAACCGTGCATCGACTGCGGCAACTGCGTCACCGGTTGCAACGTCGGAGCGAAGAATACCCTTTACATGAATTACCTCCCGATGGCGCAGCGGGCGGGCGCTGCCATTCTCACCCAGGCCAAGGTGGAGTGGCTGGAGAAAGGCTCCTCGGGCGGTTGGATCATTCACGGGAGTTATGTAAAGACGGGCGGCGGCAGTGAGAACTTCACGCTGAACGCGGGCGAAGTGGTTCTCTCCGCGGGTTCTTTGAATTCCACCGAGATCCTGCTCCGTTCGGAGATGCACGGCCTATCGGTGGCGCCTGCCCTGGGAACTAAGTTCAGCAGCAATGGCGACTTTTTCGGGTTGGCCTACAACGGCGGGTATGAGACCGATGTGCTGGGCTATAACGCGGCGCAAAAACCGGCGGCGGGCGATTCGCCATCGCCGGGACCGAACATCGTCGGGCTGGTTCGCTACAACGGCACGCTGCCCGAATCGAAGCGCATGGCAATCGAAGACTTTTCCTTTCCGAGCGCCTCGGTCCAGACAGCCAAGGCCGTTTTCGGCGCGATAAAAGGTCAGGATACGGTCACCGGAAACGAGGCGGACCAACGCGCGCGCCTGCTGCGCGACCTCGATCCCGCCGGCCGCGAGCACGATCCGAACGGCGCCTTGAACCATACCATGCTTTACCTGGTGATGGGCCAGGACAATGCCCGCGGCCTCATCCTGTTCGACAAGCCCCTGCTCGAGCCCGATGGCCGCATCCAGATTTCCTGGGACCAGGCCGGCCAGCAGCAGATCTTCACGCGAATGAACGAAGAGTTGCGCCGCAACGCGCGGGCGCTCAGCGCCAGTTTCATCTCCAATCCCACCTGGAGCTTTTTCAAACTGCGGCATTTGATTACCGCCCATCCTTTGGGCGGATGCCCGATGGGCGACGATAACCTGGAAGGCGCGGTGGACGTGTACGGGCGCGTGTTCGCCGGCGACGGCAGCGTACACCAGGGACTCTACGTCACCGATGGGTCCATCATTCCGAGCGCGCTCGGCGTCAATCCTTTTCTGACCATTAACGAAGGCGAACTCGAAGTTCTGTTCCGCCGCTCGCCCACCATGGGGATCGATACGATCGTCAACCAGGGCGGTAACCCGACGATCGACATTGCCAAGCAGACGATTTACAACGACCGCTACTGGAAGGGCTTTTTCCCGCAAGGAAACGTGCTGAACGCCATGTCTTCGGCCATTTTCACGGGCTTCAAGAAGCAATTTCAAAGGCAGCCAAACGGACAATACACCGGTGTTACCAGCGACACCGATGGGCACATCAAGGCGCGCAACAGCCTGGAAGAAATCACCGTCGAAGTGGGACACAGCGACGGCACTCTGGAGCCGGGCAATTACGTTCTTCTTCGCTATCTGGATCCGCCCTGGCAGGGCTTTTACGATATCCTGAAGATCGTCAATCAGGACTTGTTGATCGGCCGCGTGTACCTGGGTAAGTATCCGCACGGCGCGCGCGTGCTGACTTTTCCCATGTCCCGGCTCTACGGCTTCGGCCAGATGACGGACGACGATCATGACGCGCTGTACGCCGCCGGTACGGCGCCCGACGCCGCCGATCTGAACGGCGTTTGGCGCATGGATGTCATTTCCAACGCGAATCACGCCAGCGGAATCGCCTATCTGCA
>JBEKZL010000039.1:0-55196 GCA_049509915.1 Bryobacteraceae bacterium
ATCCTACCGCGGTTTAGTCCAATCCATTTTTAGCCCACCGCCGCGGCCCCCCCAACGTTCCCGACCTTCCTCCGGCATCCTACGGCCGCGCCGCTGGGCTAAAAATGCTCTGCATTGTGCTGCGCTCTAAGCCAATCGAACCGGCCACAACTCAACATTATCACGCGACCGTAATACTGAAGCAGTTATTTATGCACGGACCCTAAGAGGAACGTCGGCTCGAAAGCCGGCGAGGCAGGCTGGAGGCCCGCGCCACGGAAATTCCTGTATCATGGTGAATCCCCATGAAATCCGCATTCCTATTGCTCTTCGCCGCTGTGGCCGCTTTGGCACAACCGAACGCGATCCCTGCCATCGCCGCGCGCACGGCCACTTTTACGAAGATTCCCGGCTACTTTCCGCTGTATTGGGACGAAAGGGCCGGCAAGATGTGGCTCGAAATCGACAGGTTCGATACCGAGTTTCTGTACGTCGATTCCATGCCGGCCGGGATGGGGTCGAACGACCTGGGCCTCGACCGCGGCCAATTGGGCGGTTCGCGCATCGTCAAATTCATGCGCAGCGGGCCGAAAGTTCTGCTGCTCGAGCCCAATTACCGTTTCCGCGCTATCGATGCCAGCCTGGAAGAGCGGCGTTCGGTGGAGGAATCGTTTGCGCAATCGGTGCTGTGGGGCTTTGAAGTCGCGGCGGAAGAAGGGGGCCGAGTGTTGGTGGATGCGACGCAATTCTTCCTGCGCGATGCCCACCACATTCCCCAATCGATTCAGCGCGCACAGCCCATAGGCGGCGGATCGGCCGGCGGCGGCAGGGGCGAATCCGGGGGTGGAGGGCTGTTCCATCTGGACCCCAACCGCTGCGCCTTTTTTCTGGAGAACACCAAGGGATTCCCGAAGAACAGCGAAGTGGAGACCATTCTTACCTTCACCGGCGACAATCCCAATGTGTTCGTGCGCGACGTGACGCCATCTCCGGACGCAGTCACGGTTCGCGAGCACCATTCCTTCGTCGAGCTGCCGGGCCGAGGCTATGAGCCGCGCGCCTTCGACCCGCGCGCCGGATACATAGGGATGACGTACGCCGATTTCATCGCTCCGCTGGGCGACCGATATATCAAGCACCTCATCATTCGCCACCGTTTGCAGAAGAAGGACCCGAGCGCGGCCATCAGCGAAGCGGTCGCGCCCATCATTTATTACCTGGACCGCGGGGCGCCGGAGCCGATCCGGTCCGCTTTGTTGGAGGGCGCCAGCTGGTGGAACCAGGCGTTTGAAGCCGCGGGCTTCCGCAACGGCTTTCGGGTTGAACTGATGCCGCCGGGAATGGACCCCATGGATGTGCGCTACAACGTGATCCAGTGGGTACACCGTTATACTCGCGGCTGGTCATACGGCGAGGCCATCACCGATCCGCGCACCGGCGAGATCATCAAAGGCCAGGTCACGCTGGGGTCGCTGCGCGGGCGACAGGACTATCTGATTTTCGAAAGCCTGCTGGCGCCTTACGAGGAAGGCGAGCCGGTTCCGCCGGAGATGGAGCGCGCGGTGCTGGCGCGGTTGCGGCAGCTTGCCGCGCACGAAGTGGGTCACACGCTCGGGCTGGTCCACAATTACGCCGCTAGCGTCAACAACCGCGCCAGCGTGATGGATTACCCGCCGCCCACGGTGAAGCTCTCGCCCTCCGGAGCAGTCGACCTGTCCGACGCCTATGCGGTGGGCATCGGCGCCTGGGACAAGGTGGCCATCGAATACGGGTACAGCGACTTCCCGGCGGGCTCCGACGAGCCCAAGCTGCTGGGCGCCATCATGAGCCGCGCCATCAAGGAGGGTCTGTTATTCATCAGCGACGCCGATGCGCGGCCCGAAGGGAGCGCCCACCCGCAAGCCCATCTCTGGGATTCCGGCTCGAACGCGGTGGATGAGCTGAACCGCCTGATGGAGGTTCGCGCCAAGGCGCTGGCGCAGTTCTCCGCCAAGAACATTCGCGTGGGCGACCCCATGAGCATGCTGGAAGACGTGCTGGTACCGGTATATCTGCTGCACCGCTATCAAGCCGAGGCGGCTGCCAAAGTCGTGGGCGGACTCTACTATACTTACGCCCAGCGCGGCGACGGGCAGAAAATCACCGGGCGTGTTCCCGGCGCCGAACAGAGGCGGGCGCTAGACGCGCTGCTGCGCACCATCCGTCCCGATACTCTGACTTTGCCGGACCGCATTCTGGCGTTGATTCCGCCGCAAGCTCACGGCTATCAGCGCACGCGCGAGGATTTCCATGACCGCACCGGGCTGACCTTCGACCCGGTGGGTGCGGCCGAATCCGCCGCGGGTATGACCCTCGGCCTGCTGCTGAATGCCGAACGCGCCGCCCGCTTGGTGGAGTATCACGCCGAAGATGCCAGTCAGCCGTCGCTCGACGAGGTGATCGACCGGCTGGTGGGCCACACCTTCAAAGCCGCGCCCGCCGACGGATTGGCCGGCCAGGTGCAACGCGCCACCGACGTGGTGCTGCTGTACGACCTAATGCAGCTTTCGAACAACGAATCGGCTCCCGCCCAGGTTCGCGCCACCGCCGCCGGCAAGCTCAGCCAGTTGCGCGACTGGGCCGCGGCTCAAGCGCCGGCCGATGCCAGCCTGAAGGCGTTTTTCCAGTACTGCGCCGCGCAGGTGAAGCGCTTCGAAACCGACCCCAAACAGATCGGATTGCCACGCCCTCCAGTTCCGCCGCCCGGCATGCCCATCGGCGACGACCAACCCGATTATGTGGCCCGGTAGGGAGGACCGTATGAAAAACCTCCAAACCACCATCAAAACACCCTGGATTTTCCGGGATTACTGGCTACGGGCAGCCATTTCGAAGGCGCTGCCGCCCGAGCCACCGTGCAACGCTACAAAGAAAGCGCGCTAGCGGGACCTTTTAAACAGGGGCGGGCCAGTGTTCCAGCGTCGGGATCACTGGCCCGTTGATCTTTCGCCGCGGCTGAGACCCTCGTCTTCCGCCCGCGCCACCCACACACGATCGAGATGAGAACGACCCGCGCGCGGCGCCCTGACGCTTTCATGCCGACCCTCAGGCGCGGGTCTTCACCTGGTAAAACACGGAGCGCAGGTGCCGCTTGGACTCAAACTGCGGGCAGATGCCATTGAGCGATTCCATGGCGCCGATCACGAGGTAGCCCTCCGGTTCCAGCGCCCGTTCCAACCGGCCGAACAGCGAGATGCGGTCCTGCTCGCCGAAGTAGATCGCCACATTACGGCAGAAGATGACGTCGAAGCGTCCCAGGGCGGAGAAGTCCGCCATCAGGTTCAGTTTCTTGAAAGAGGCCATGGCGCGGATTTCATCGCGAATCTGCCACCCGTTGGCGGCGGGCGCGAAATATCGGGTCCGTTGGGCTTCGCTCAGGCCGCGCGAAATCTCGACCGGGTTGAACAGCCCGCGGCTGGCCCGGGCCACGGCGTTGTCGGAAATGTCGGTGCCCAGCAGGCGCACGCCATAGCGGTCCGGGTCGCCGAGCACTTCCTTGAGCAGGATCGCGATACTGTAAAGTTCCTGGCCGGTGGAACACGCGGCGCTCCAGATCCGGATGCGCGCCGCGCCGGTCCGCGCCCGGCGGTCGATCAGTTCCGGAACGATCTTATGGCGCAACAGATCGAAGGGTGCAGTGTCACGAAAGAACAATGTCTCATTGGTAGTGATGGCGTCGACGATGCGGCGCTCCAGCGCCCGGCTGGAATCGGACTTTGCCCGCAGCAACAGGCCGCCGTAGCTGCCGCAGCCGGTTTCTTCGACCAGGCCGGCCAGACGGTTTTCGATCAGATATCCCTTGGACTCGTCCAGCACGATGGCGCACAGAGAGTGAACATACTGGGACACACTCTTGTGTTCTTCGGGCTGTAGCCGGATCACGCTCTGGCCCTTCGCACCGCCCGGACAATGGCCGCACCGATGGTCTCGATCGGCGTCACGGTATCGACCACTCCGGCTTTAATGGCTTCTTTCGGCATCCCGAAAACCACGCAACTGGCTTCGTCTTGGGCGATCGAGAAGCAGCCGCTTCGCTTCAGCATGCGCAGGCCGTCGGTCCCGTCGCTGCCCATCCCGGTGAGAATGGCGGCGACCGATCGGCCGGGGAAATGCAGCGCCGCGGAGCGGAACAGATAATCCACGGCGGGCTTGCAGCCGTTCTCGGGAGGATCGTCGGTAATGCGCAGGATAATTTCTCCCTTGCTGCCCGGGGCCAATTTCATTTGCCTGCCGCCCGGCGCTACATAGGCGCAGTTGGACTGCGCCGCTTCCCCATCCTGGGCCTCTTTGACCCGGACGGCGCTCCTTTTGTCCAGGCTGGCCGCCAGCGGCTGGGTGAACATGGGCGGCATGTGCTGGACGATGAATACCGGCGCGCCCAGATCGGCCGGCAGCGCCGGCACCAACTCGGCCAATGCGCCGGGACCGCCCGTGGACACCCCAATCAATACCAGCGGCGAGCCTGTACAGCGCAGCCCGCGCGAAGGCCGCGGGAGCGTGGCAGCGGGCGCCGCCGAGATTGCCTCCGGCACGGACCGCAACGCAGCGCCGCGCAGAATCGCGCGAATTTCGCGGCGCCGCTCGAAGGCCCCGATCATCGCCGCCAGGCAGGTGCGCAGGTGGACGAGGTTCCCGGCCGCATCGCTCCCCTCGGGCTTGGTCAGAAAATCGAAGGCCCCCAACTCCAGCGCGCGCACGGTCATCTCTCCGCCCCGCTCCGTCAGTGAACTGAGCATGATGACACCGGTTTTTGTGCCGGCGGCGTTGATCGCCTCCAGAACTTCAATCCCGTTCATTTCCGGCATCTCGATATCGAGCGTCACCAGGTCGGGCTGCAGCGCGGCGATGCGCGCCATGGCCAACCTGCCGTTGGAAGCGGTGCCGACCACTTCCACACCCGGCACTGCTTTCAACGCATCGGAAACGATGCGCCGGAACACGACGGTATCGTCCACCACCAAGACTCGCATGCTCATGGTTTCGTCTCCACCCGCGGCGGCATCACACACCCCATTCCACTAGTATCCGGCCCGCATCGAGCGGCGGGACCGCCTGGCCGCGTGCGCGCCACACCACCCGGAAGAAGCGCGCCCGCTCCCCGCTTCGCCTTGGCCGGAGGCAGCTGCCAGCGCAACGCTCCGCCGTTGCCCTCGGTGTCACCGCGACGCGCCGCCGTTGGAGATCCGGAATCGCGCAACTGTCGAATGAAGCTGCTCGGCCACGCGGGACAGCCCCGCGGCGCTGGCCTTTATCTCTTCGGTGCCGTCAGCTATCTGGCCGGCCGCCCGGTCGACGCCCACAATCTCCTTGGCAATTTCTGCGGTCGCCTTCGAGGTCTCCGACACCCGATTGTTTGCATCCCTTACCCCGATCGACGCCTCCGCGATGTTGCGGGCGATGTCTTTGGTAACGGTGGACTGTTCCTCGATGGCCGCCGCAATCGAAGCCACGATCTCGCTGACCTCGCGAATCACCTGCGTGACCTTGCCGATTTCGGCGATGCCACCGGCGGTTGAGGACTGCACGCCCGCGATCCGCTCCTTGATGTCCTCGGTGGCGGCGGCGGTCTGCTTGGCCAGTTCCTTGATCTCGTTGGCCACCACCGCAAACCCCTTGCCGGCCGAACCGGCGCGGGCCGCTTCGATGGTGGCGTTGAGGGCCAGCAGATTGGTCTGCGACGAAATCTCGGTGATGGTTTCGGTAACCTTGCCGATCTGCTGCGCCGCCGCGCCCAACTGGTTCATCTGCTCCCCGATGCGGGCGGCCTGGCGAGTGGCTTCTTCGGTGATGCGGCGCGCCGTCTCCGAGTTGCCGGCGATCTCGCCGATGGTCGATGTCATCTGCTCTGTGGCGCCGGCGACACTGGTCAGGTTATTGGTGGTCTGCTCCATGCCCGAGGCTACCGACATGACATTGGCGGCCATCTGCTCGGCGGACGCCGCCACGGCGTGCGCCTTGCCCGAGGCTTGCTGCGAGCCATCCGACATCCGGCCGGAACTGGCGGACAAATCCGACGACGAGGAGGACACCACATTCATGCCGTCGGTTATGGTCTTAAGGACTTCGCGCAAGCTGGTGGACATGGCCTGAATCGCCTTGGAAAGCAGGCCGACTTCGTCGGCGCGCCCCAGATACTCGTTCGGCACGTCGTGCGAAACATCGCCGCGGGCGACCTCGTCAAGATGGGCGACCGCCACGCTGAGCGGTTTGCCGATGCTGCGGGCGACCGCTACGCCCAGGAGCGTGGAAACCGTCAAAGCCAGGAGCGAAAGTACAGCCACGGGAACGGGCATGCTGCCCTGGAGCGCACTGGCATGCTGCTTTCGTTCATCCAGGCGGGGCTGCTGCCAATTCAAATAGTCAGTGAGTGCATGATCGAGGGGGCCGATGCTCGGGATGCTCTCGTCCCGGAACAGGGCGTTGGCCTCGGCGTTTTTTCCGGCCTGCCCCAATTCCAACACGCGGTTGTTCGTGGCGAGCCAACCTGAGCCCACCTTAACGAGTTCCCCGAGCAGTTTCTGGCCTTCCGAGGTGGTTTCACGCGTCTTCAGGTCGCTGAGCAGGGACAGACAGTCCTTGGCCAGAGCCGCTTGGTTTGCCCGGTCCCCCCCGCTATCGACTCCGTGGCACTGCGCACAGTGCCGGCTCATGGTGATGTGGCCGACAATCGAGTTGACCCGCCCCAGGCTGCTGGCAACGCGCTGCACGCTCATCATCTTGTCGGCCTCGGCCTGCTCCTGAACGACCGCGTTCGATACGGCGCTCAGTGCCCATAAGCTGAGGACTCCCAGGCCCACAATCGGTCCGATTCCGCTGCCCACGAGGAGGGCCAGCTTCTTTCCGATCTTCAGGTTCGCGAGCATTTTCGACATTTTCCTCTCCTTCTTTGCCCGACTTGGGCTAAGCTACCTGTCACCCACGGCTCCACCGGCCCACTTTGCCGCGGTGAGTGCCTTCCGGAGCACCTCCGGATTGCTCCTCAAGGAGTTGGCCCCGCCCGCGTTTGAAGTCCTCCAGCGTGAGTTCGGATGGTTGCATGGCAGCACGGACGGCGTGCGGGGACCCGCGCGCCAAGGCGGCCAGGCACACAACCAGGAGGACGCTGCCGCCCTGCTACATGTCGACCTTTCTGCGTATTCTGACGTTTGCGAGCTTCGCCATCGCAATTCCTCTCTTCTCCCCCGAGGCGATTACGCCTTCCATCCTGCGCCATGGGCCGGGATATGGCCGGTAGCGGCAGTTCCGTGCCCCGGCTTGCGGGATATTTTCGCGTCCGCCAATCGGTTCATCGTCATTTCTCGGTTTTCAGTATCTGGCCGGCGTCGAGCAGCGCGATCACCCGGCCGCGAGCGCGGTATATTCCCTGGAAGAACCCCGCCTGCCCGCAGCTCACGTTGGCCGGCGGCGGCTGCCAATGCTGCCGCTCTACCTCCACTACCTCGTCTACCCGGTCCACCAGCAAGCCGATGAATTCGTTGCGGTCTTCCACGATGAAAATGCGGCTGTCGGCGCCCGCTACGGTCCTGGGAAATCCGAGCCGCAAGCCGAGGTCGACGATGGTGACGATTTTGCCGCGCAGGTTGACGATGCCGAGGACCTCCTCCGGGGCGCAACGAACCGGTGTCACCGGGCCGAGCCGGATCACCTCCTGGACCCCGGCGGCGTTCAGGGCGCAAAGCGCGTCGCGCACGAAAAAGGTCGCCAACAGGGCCGTCTGCCCGCCCTGCGCCGTCAGCGTTTGAGGCATAATCTCTCCCAGCCTCAGACCTTGAACCGCTGCACGGCGGTCTGCAGTTGTTCGGCCACTCTGGACAGCTCCGTGGCGCTGATCTTAACCTGTTCGCTGCCGTTGGCCATCTGTCCGGCCGCCTGGTCGACGCCGACGATCTCCTGGGCGATCTCCCTGGTGGCCTGCGAGGTCTCGGCCACGCGCTGGTTGGCGTCGCGGACACCGGTCGATGCCTCGGCGATGTTGCGCGCGATGTCTTTGGTAACGGTGGACTGTTCCTCGATGGCCGCCGCGATGGAAGCCACGATATCGCTGACGTCGCGAATCACCTGCGTGACCTTGCCGATTTCGGCGATGCCGCCGGCGGTCGACATTTGCACACCCGCGATCCGGCCCTTGATGTCCTCGGTGGCGGCGGCGGTCTGCTTGGCCAGTTCCTTGATCTCGTTGGCCACCACGGCAAATCCTTTGCCGGCCGAACCGGCGCGGGCCGCTTCGATGGTGGCGTTGAGCGCCAGCAGATTGGTCTGCGACGAAATCTCGGTGATGGTTTCGGTAACCTTGCCGATCTGCTGCGCCGCCGTGCCCAACTGGTCCATCTGTTCGCTGATGCGGGCGGCCTGACGGGTAGCTTCTTCGGTGATGCGGCGCGCCTTCTCGGAGTTGCCGGCGATCTCGCCGATGGTGGCGGTCATCTGTTCGGTGGCGGTGGCGACGCTGCTGAGATTGGTAGAGGTCTGCTCCATTCCCGCCGCCACCGACACGACGTTGGCGGTCATCTGTTCGGCGGCGGCGGCGACCGCGTGCGCCTTGCCCGAGGCCTGCCGTGAGCCGTCCGACATCTGTCCCGAGTTGGAAGACAACTCGGTCGACGAGGAAGACACCAAGTGAATCCCGGAGGTGATGCCATGAAGGACGTCTCGCAGGCTGGCGGACATGGTCTGCATGTGCTTGGTGAGCAATCCAATCTCGTCCTCGCGCTCCAAACTGGCGCGCGGCACGTCGCGCGACAGGTCTCCGCTGGCAATCAGGTCCAGGTGGGCGACCGCGGCGTTGAGCGGCGTGGTGATGCTCCCGATGATCAGCGTGCCCATGACTAGTGCGATGAGGGGGGAGATAATACCAACTCCAATCATGCTCCATGAAAGCCGCGAAGCCGCGGCCCGCCGCTCCAGGTCGAATTCGTCCAGACGCTTCTGGCGATGCGCAAGAAACTCCGCAACCCCGAACTTCACCGCTCCGAAGCGGGCCATGCACTCCACCCTGACCTTGGCTGCATCGAGATGTTTGCCGGCCTGGGCCCCTTCCATGATCCGATTGTTCAGTTCCCGCAGGGCGACGATTGCCTCCTCCACCTCGTCCAACTGGCGCTTGCCTTCCTCGGTAATCGCGTTGGCTTTCAGGTACTCGAAAGCTGCCCCGTAGTCCTTACGAATCACCAACACTTCCTCCACGTCCCGGCTGACCTGCCTGGATGTCGGCAGGCCGGTGATGCGCAGTGTGATCTCCGCCATGTCGGAATCGAGTTTCCTCGCGAGATCCATTTTATGCGTCTCTTTCTGCGCTCTCTCGCTTGCTGCATTGATCGCGTTCATAGCCCAGAGCGCCAACCCCGCGAGCAGCACGAGTTGGAGGACTCCGCCCCCGAATCCCAGCGCGAGTTTCTTCCCCATCTTGATATCCGACAGTTTGATCATCCCGATTCCCCCGTTCTTCCCGAGAAGCATTTCTCCTTGGGCGCGCCGCCCGAGTTCCGGCGAACGGCCTTGCGAATGCTCTGCGTTAGTTCGTCCTTATTCAGCTTGATTTGGTACTCGTCCACGCCAGCAGCCATGCCGCGGGCGATTTCTTCCTCTCCAGCCAGGGAAGACAGTGCGATCACCGGCAGCTTCGCAAAGCGCGGATCGGCGCGAATCTGCCGGGTCAACGCCAGCCCATCCAGGCGCGGCATCTCGACGTCGGTGGCTACCAGATCCACTACACCGGCATGACGGTCGAGGATTTCCCACGCCGCCTGGCCGTCTTCCGCCGCCAGCACGCGGCAACCGACCGCTTCCACCAGGCGCTGGATCTGGCCGCGGAAGAACTCCGAATCGTCGGCCACCAGCACTGTCGGCGCGTTGCCCGGCGCATCCCGGAATGCCGCCGCCGCGGGCTCCGCTTCCTGCCGCACTGCGTCGGCCAGTTCGAAGATGTCCAGCAGCAGGATGGTCCGGTCCTTGAGCACCGCCGACCCCCCGATGCCGCGCTGCCGCAAGGTGACCGAGTCGACCGTCAGCGCCGCCTCCACCATGTCCAGCGGCTCGGCGGCCAACAGTCCCAGCGGACGGCCCAGCCTTTCGAAGACGATCACCACCCACTGCTGCTGTTCGGTGAGCTCGCCGACCGCCGCGGTATCGTGCAGACACACCAGCGGCAGGCTGGCGCCGCAGTACTGCATGGTCCGGCGTCCGCCCAGGCGCTCGATTTGCGAGGGGCGCACCCTTTCGATGCGCGATACCTGCTCGATGGGCACCGCGCAAGTTTCGCCGGGGGCGTTGTGAAACACGAGCAGCGAATGCAACTCGGCGCCCGAAACGCTCTCCTCGACCCGTTGCCGCGAGGCGGCTTTCGCCGTGCCGGCGGTCAGTTTCATACGCGCGGCCAGACCCGCGACATCCAGTATCACGGCCACGCGCCCGTCCCCGAGAATGGTGGCGCCGGCGTACTCGTGCAGCCCTTTCAGATGCCTGCCGAGCGGTTTCACCACGATTTCCACCGTGTCGTGCAATTCCGCCACTACCAGCCCATATTCGAAGGACCCGGTATCCACCAGGACCACGTTCAGGGCACGGGAAGCGTTCTCCGGACGCGGCACTCCCAAAATGTCCGCCAGGTGGAGCAGCGGCACCAGGCGGTCGCGCACGTTTAGAACCAGGGCATCGCCGACCCGATCGGTGCGGTCGGCCAGTTGCCCCGCCGGAATACGGATCAACTCGCCCACGCTCACCTGCGGGATGGCAAAACGCTCACCGCCGTCCGACACCAGCAGTGAGGGGATGATGGCCAGCGTCAGCGGCAGCTTGATGCGGAAGTGGGAGCCCCGGCCGGGGGCGGAATCGATTTCGATTTTGCCTCCCAGCCGGTCCAGGTTAGTCTTGACCACGTCCATGCCGACGCCGCGCCCCGATACGTCGCTCAGCTTTTCGGCGGTGGAGACGCCGGGCAGGAAAATGAGCGCCATCTTCTCGCGCTCCGACATGCTCTGCGCCGCTTGTTCGCGCGTAACCAAACCCTTCGAGACCGAAGATGCCGCGATCTTCTCGGCCGCCAAACCTTGGCCGTCGTCGGAGATCTCGATGACCACCTGGCCAGCCTGGTGCGAGGCTCCCAGGGTAATCGTTCCTGTGGCAGGCTTTCGGGCGGCGGCCCGCTGGGCGGGCGGTTCGATGCCGTGATCCACCGCGTTGCGCACCATATGGGTGAGCGGGTCGCTCAGCCCCTCGAGGATGGTCTTGTCGATCTCGACGTCGCCGCCATCGAGCTTGAGTTGCACATCCTTTCCCAAGTCTCGCGCCAGATCGCGCACCAGCCGCGGAAACTTCGTGAATAGGCTGCCGACCGGCTGCATACGGGTCTGCGTCACCACTTCCTGCAGTTCCGAGGTCACCAGGCTCACCCGTTGCGCGCCGGTGCGAATGCCCCGATCATCCCGGCGGGAAAGCGACTCGTTCAATTGGTTGCGGCTGAGCACGAGCTCGCCGGCCAGGGTCATGAGCGAATCGAGCAGCGTCACGTTCAGACGAATGGTGGTCTCGCCGGCGGGGACCGGTGCGGCGGGCGCGGGTTTGTCGGCGTTCTCGACCGGAACAGTTTCGGGGACGGCGCAACCCTGCGCTTCAGCGGCGACGGGCGCCGGCGTCGCCAACGGCTCGGCGGCCAGAACAGGCGACGGTTCGGCCAGGGGCCGGATGGCGCCGTTCTTCTCGATCAACCGCACACGCTCCGGCGGTACCTCCACCACGCCGGCGAGCATGTCCGGCTCCAGCACGGTGGCATACAGCACCTCCAGCATCAACTGATTGGAGGGCTGGTCTTCCAGCGTCCCGGCCGAGTCCAGGTCGAATACCGTCTCGAAAATCGTGCCGCACTTGATGAGGTCCTTGAAAACTGCCCAGGGAGTTTTTCCGCGCCGCTCGATGTCGTGAATCAGGTCGTATTCGATCAGGTAGATGTACTTGCCGCACCGGCGCGCCTGGCTCAGATCGAACGCCGACACTTGGATGTGTTTGTTGGTCTCGGGCACCTCGACCGCGACCCGCTCGGAAAGAGAGTTCTTCTCGTTCGCGGGAAGACTTCCCGCCGCGAGCGAGGTGAGCGCCAGGACAAATTCGTTAATGTCGGCCTGGTTGCTCTGCTGGTGGCTGCAAATCAGTTCGCGCAGCTTATCGAACGCCAACAGGAGAATGCTGACCACCTCCGGCGTCGGCACGGCCTGCCGGGACCGGATCAAGTCGAGGGCGTTCTCGGTTTTGTGAGCCAATTCCCGGATCTTGACCAACTCGAAGAAGCCGGCCCCGCCCTTGATCGAATGCGCCGCCCGAAAAACCCGGTTCACCAGTTGCTCGTCGATCTGGGCTCCGCCCAGTTCCATGGCCAACAGGTCCGTCTCGATCGTGGCCAGGTGCTCGCGGCATTCAGCCAGATAATCCTGTACCAGTTCGTCGTCGGGGTTCGGTTCGTTCATCTTGTCCCTCAGTTTCCGGAGACGCTGAAATGCTGGTGCATGCGCATGGTTTGGAACAGCTCCAGGATTTCCGCGGAGGCGTGAACGACGGCCAGCCGGCCGCCGACCTTTCGGAGGGAGTTGTGTGCCGAGATCAGCAGACCGATCCCGCTGGAATCGACCATCTGAACGCCAGTCAAATCGACCACCAGTTCCCGGACGCCGTCCTGGACGATGCCGCGCATTTTCGACCGCAGCGCGGCGACCGAGGCGGCTACGATGTTGTCTCCCGCCACGAATTACGACTTTGTTTTCTTCTCGTGTAACCGCTATCATCGATGTTTTCCTCAGCACAAACGTTTGACGATCATCACCACGTTGCCCCGGTCGTTGTATCGGACGTGGTTGGCATACTTACGCAAGATTCCGATACCCCGGCCGGAACAGTCCGTCAACGCGGCCGGATGGCTCCAAGCCGCGCGCCAATCGAAACCGTCGCCATCGTCCTCCACTGCGATGAGCAGGCGGGAGCCCTTGAGCCGCAAAACGCAGCGGACCAGCCTGCGCGGATCGGCGTGACAGCCGTGCAACACGGCGTTGGTCAACGCTTCGCGCACCAGCAGTTCGGCGGCGAACCAGCTCCCAGCATGCGGCCGCGCGCTCTGGTGGCGCCGGAATTCGACGAAAAACTCCTCGATCGCCTGCAAGCTTGCCGGCAGCGCGGTCCGGATTTCGCAATAGACCTGAGCCGGATGGGTCACTGACCGACCTCCGCGGCCAGCAGCAACAGGTCGTCCTCCACGATGTGTTCCGGTGGGCGCAATTCGTCCACAATCCTGGCGGCGGATTCGGCCAGCGGCGTGGCCCGATGACGGACGCAAGCATCGACCAGCCGCTCCAGCCCCTCGCGCCGGCCTCCGCCCGCCGAGGATTCGATCAGGCCGTCGGTGTACATGAAGAAGCGGTCCCCCTTCGAGACGCGCAGGTCCTGGCGGCGGAGAATGGCGGCACCGAACACTCCCAGCGGGTCGCTGGACAGCTCCACGGTTCGCGGCACTCCATTGCGGGTCACCAGGATCAGAGGAGGGTGCCCCGCGCCGATCACCGTGAGCTGGTGGGTCTGCGGGTTCATCCGGGCGTAGCACGCCGTAAGATAGCGTTCCTCACCCAGCATCTGGCCCATCACCGAATCCACGGCACGCATGGTGTCCTCGGGCGAGAAGACCGGCCCGGCGTACTGGCGCAGCAGGGCCTTTACGGCCGAAGTGAGGAAGGCGGCGCTCACCCCGTGGCCGCTTATGTCCCCCACAAAGTATCCGAAGATGCCGGCACCCATCGGGACGACATCGTAGAAATCGCCGCCGGCCTCTTCGAGCGGTTTGTAGTGGATCGCGAAGCGCGCCTCCGGGTAATCGTCGGGGTGCACCAGAATGGCCTGTTGGGCGTCGCGCAACCGCTCCAGCCGCGCCCGATGCTGCCCGACCAAAGCGCGATTGGTGTCGCGGATGCGGAGATGGACCCTCACGCGTGCCAGGACTTCCTCGCCATGCACGGGTTTCGCGATATAGTCCACGCCGCCGATCTTCAGGCCCGTGACCTTACTCTTTACGTCATCCAGAGCGGAGAGAAAGATGATAGGAATGTCGGCGGTGATTGGGTCCGATTTCAACCGGGAGCAGGTTTCGAAGCCGGTTTCACCTGGCATCAGCACGTCCAGCAAAATGAGGTCCGGCAGTTGGGTGCGGCTCTCGCTGCGGGCGGTGGGGCCGTCGCCGGCGGCCAGGGTGCGGAAACCCTCCGCCTCCAGGATGCTCGCGACCAACTCCAGGTTGGTTGGCGTGTCGTCGACGACGAGAATGGTTGGCGGATCCATCGCGGCGCGCTTTTGCTCGCCCGACAAGTCGGATTGCCTGGACATCTCGAGGCCGGATATAGAGCTGGTAAATCCGTCCGCCAAGTTCATCACAACTTCTATCGGCAGATCCTCGGCAAAGTTTACTACTCTCCGATAGGTTGTACCTGGCAATGAGCTCCGATAAAGAAACCAAACACTTTATCGGTTTTCTGAGGGGCGGCTGTGGTCCAAGCCTTCCGAGCGAGCGGCTAAGCCAGGCCCAAGAATTTGGGGTCATGGCCGGGGAAAACTCCGGCCGCCGAAGGAGTGCGCAGGTGCCGCACCACGATTTCACCCAGAACGTCGCGAAAATCGGTGGTGAGGGCCAGGTCGCGGCCTTCATAGAGCTGGTCCTGTTCGAGACCGGGCCATTGGCCGTAGACCTTGCCGCCCTTGATGCCGCCGCCCATCGCAAACATGAAGTTGGCGTGTCCGTGGTCGGTGCCGCGGTTGCCGTTTTCACGCGCGGTGCGGCCGAATTCGGACATGGTCACCAGGGCGATGTCGGCCATGCGGTCGCCCATGTCGGTCCAGAAGGAGGAAAGCGCCTGGCCGAATTGAGCGAGCAGGCTGGCAAGCTGGCCCTGGGAAGCGCGCGGGCCGGTTTCGTTGACATGGTGGTCCCAGCCGCCGATATCGGCGAATGCCATTTCCAGGCCCACCTCGGCCTTGATCAACTGGGCGATCTGCTTCAGGCTGTTGCCGAAGGAGCCGGGCGGATAATCGGCGCCGCCGGCGGGCGAGTAGGGTTGTTTCCGGACGGTCTGCAGCATGGAAACGGCCTCAAAGGTCTCCCGGCCGGTGGCCCGCATGGCCGGGTCGGTTGCCGACGCGTACATTTGCTCGAGTTGTCCGGCAGCCTCGGCGTTGCGGACCTGAAAGTCGGCCAGGTTCTGCAGGGAAACGGCCGGCTGGCCGCCACCCAGGGCACGTGGCAGGGTTGCGCCCATAGCGACTGCGCGTACCGGAGAGACCTTGCCTAGGCCTCTAGGCAACGCGCGGTTCATCCACCCACTGCTGGTGGCTTTAAAGCCAGGCGTACCCGATTCCATATAATCCTGGGCGTCGAAATGGGAGCGGGTGGGATCGGGCGACCCGACGGCGTCCACGATGGCCAGGTGCTGCTGGTCGAACAGCGGTTTCAAGAGCGCCAGCGACGGATGGAGGCCGAAAAAACCATCCAGGTCGACCGCCGCGTCCGGGCTGCCCGCCGACGGCCGTGGCACGGCGATATTGGGGCGCATCCGGTAGTAGGCCTTCTCGCCATGCGGCACCACCACGTTGAGGCCGTCGGCCGCTCCCCGCTGAAATACGGCCACCAGGATTTTCTTCCGCGGTGCGGGGGCCCCAGAGGCGTATAGCGCCCGTTCGAGCCACAGTGGGGCAGTGCCGGCCCCAACCATTGCCAGTGCCGAGTTGCGAAGAAAAATGCGGCGATCGATCATTGCCATATCCCCCAATTGCATGCCCATTTCACGGGATCCGAAAAGACCCCCGGCAAAACCGCTTTTCCCGATGGTCGCGGCCCGGTAAAAGCTAATGTCTCTGAAATTCCGGCGATCCCAACTGAATGCCTTGGCCAGGAGATACGGGCGAGGCGTTGTCGGCAACCTCCACCTTCACCCCTGGCAGGCGATCGCCGGCCAGTTGCAGGGCGAAATTCATGCGCGCGACGAGGGTCGCGGTATTGATCCACTCCGTACTTGAGTTGGAGTAGCCGGTTGGTTCCATTTTTCTATACAGCGGCTGGCCCATCCGTGCCACCTGGTTGACGAGGGCGAAGGCGAAATCCACCTTACCGCCGGTGGCGCGGACCGCGCTGGCCGCCATTTCGAGCGGCGATTTGATCTTCGAGCGATACGCGCCCACGCTCCAGAATTCCCCGGAATGCAGCATGGTTTCAAGCACCTGGCGAATGTCGCCATCGGTCTTCAGAAAGGTATCGGCCATGCGGTCCACCAGGGCCTCCGGCGGATCGTCGGCCACGAAGCGCTGCGCCAGTTGGCGCGAAACCGAGTGCGCGGTGGCGGGCCGCCGGGCCAGAATATCCAGCACCTTCTCGCCGTCGGCCACGCCTCCGCCGGCAGGAATCTCGACGCCCAGCACCAGCTTTTCGCCGTCGTCGTGCAGGCGCGCGTTGAAATAGAAGCGGCCGTCGAGAAGCGGCCGGTAGATCGTCCAGCCGGTAAAGCAGCGGGCCACTTCGGCGACGTCCTTTTGGGTGTAGCCGCCGTCGACGCCGAGCGTGTGCAACTCCATCAGCTCGCGGGCATAGTTTTCGTTCAAGCCGCGGCGAGCCTGGCTCCGGCCCTCGGGAGCGTCCGGCCCGGCGGATTGCCAGTTATCCAGGTAGAACAGCATGGCGGGGCTCTTGGCGGTAGCTTCGAGCAGATCGCGGAACCTGCCCAACACGTGGGGACGGATGGCATCGCGCTCGTAGCCGGTCACAAGGTACCGGTCGGCGCCCTTGTCCAGGTATACGTTGAAGTGGTTGAACCAGAAGTCGTCGAGAAGTTCCGCCAACTGGCGCTCGCTATAGATGGCGCGCAGCAGCTTGGCTTCGGACAGGTCGACGGCCACCACGCGCGCCGGGCCGTCGGCCATTTCAAGCTTGCGCCGAAGCGAGGGCGGTGCGGCGGGGAACAAGGCGCGACGCATTCCCGGCCCCATGGCTATGATCGCTTCATCCCATTCAGTCTCGGGCAGCGCCTCAAAGGCAGCCAACCGCTGCTCGGGCGTACCGGTGGCGAGGGAACGGATCTGGTCCGGGTTCAGCAGGTCCGCCAGCGTTTTCGGTTGCGTCGAGTTGAGATCGGCCGCCGCGCCAGCCTGCCCCTGCGCGTGGTCTCTTGACGCCATCTTGGCGACCATGATGCGCATTCCGGGGTCGGTGGGATAGGGGACCTGGCCTTTCAACATTTGCCGCGCCATCTGCGGCGACGGATAATCGCGCACCAACTGAGAGCTGGAGAGATCGAGCGTATCGAAGTAACGCAGCTTATCGGCCAGCACCGGGTTTTCCGGAATACTCTCGGGATGGAGTTGCGCTTCGATCCACTTTTCCAGGCCCATGGCTCCCACCCGCTCGACGTCGCCTGGACGGGACCCGTAGGTCAGGCGGTTCAACGCCTGCCGAATCCTGTCGGCCGGCGCGATCCGCGCCAGGAAGGTCCCCGGCTGGGGGCCGGACTTAGATGTGCCCCAAGCCTCCAGCACCGGGAGCCCGGCCATAAGGGACGCGGAAACCAGTGCCAGAACTGCGGAAGGACGCATTCCAGAAACCTCTCATGAATAATAACTCCCGCCGAGAACAGGAGTCGCGGCACGATTTCGTAAATGTCCGTAAACCGGCCCCGAACGGCGCCTGCTACCCTGGTTGCGGGAGGGGGTCCGGCGTGGCGAACGAACAGACGGCTACCCTGGGCGGCGGCTGCTTTTGGTGTCTGGAAGCCGTTTACCAGGAAATGGAAGGAGTTCTCAAAGTGGTTTCCGGTTACATGGGTGGCCATGTGACTAATCCCAGCTATCAACAGGTGTGCAGCGGCACGACGGGCCACGTAGAAGTGACCCAGGTGAGCTTCGACGCCGAAGCGGTGTCGTACGAAGAGGTCCTGGAGGTTTTCTTCGCCATTCACGATCCCACTTCCTGGGACCGGCAAGGCGACGACTCTGGCTCGCAATATCGCTCTGTCATCTTTTATCACGACGAGGCGCAAAGAACCGCGGCGGAAGCCGTCATCTCGACCCTGATGGCCGAGCGGGTCTACTCCCTGCCGATCGTCACCGAGGTTCGCCCAGCGGTCACCTTCTACGCCGCCGAGGATTATCACCAGCATTATTTCACCAACCACCCCAATCAGCCTTATTGCGCTTTCGTGGTATCGCCCAAGGTGCAGAAGTTTCGCCGTAAGTTTGCCGCTCGTCTGCGGCGGGGAGCCTGAACCGATGCGGGTAGCGATCTTATCGGACATCCACGACAACGTATGGAAACTGGCGGCGGCGCTCAAAGTCGCGCGGACCGCCGACGCGCTCCTGTGCCTGGGCGATCTGTGCTCGCCCTTCGTGGTGCACCAGTTGGGCGGCGGATTTGCCGGGCCTATTCACATCCTGTTCGGCAACAACGACGGCGACCCGTTTCGCATCGCCACAAACGCGCGCAGGTACCCGCAAATCGCCATCCATGCCGAATGGTTTTGCACTGAATTCGGCGGGCGCAGTTTAGCCGCCAATCATTACGACAACATCGGGCGCGCCGTGGCCGCTGGGGGTCAGTTCGACGTGGTGTGTTTCGGCCACAATCACCGCTACGAAATCACGCCGATGGGGAAGACGCTGGCCATCAATCCGGGCCCGATCATGGGTGCGACGTTCGCGGCCGACGGTTCCCGTACGGACGTAGCCTCAACCTTGGTGACCTACGATACCGTGAGCGGGCAGGCCGAACGCGTGGAGGTGTAGGGATACAAGCGTTGACAGCGGCCAAACCCCTGCCGCAGCCGTTTTATTGCGAGATCACCGAGAGGAAGCCGTCGCTGTATCCGCCCTGGTAGAAAGCCTGATACGCCGAGCCGCTGGTGGGAAAGCCACCGCCGGTAGAGCCACCCACATACACCCGCCCATCCGACCCAACCCCGATGCCGTAAGCGTAATTATTCGTCGCCGCGCCCAGAAAGGTGGACCAGACGATTGCCGCGCTGCCCGCAACATGCGGCTTGATCTTGGTAACGAAAACATCGGTACCGCCGCCCCAAGTGGCCTGAATGGCGCCGGCGGTCACGGGGAAATCCTGGGAGATGGTGTAGCCGGTGACGTATATATAGCCGGATGGGTCGGTCGTGACGGCGTATCCTACTTCCGCGTCCGAACCACCGAGATAGGTCGAATATAAGAGGAACCTGGAATTGGTATAGTTCAGCACGGACACGAAGACGTCGCTGTTGCCCGCATAAGCGGGTTGAGCCGCATCGGCCGTAACTGGAAAGTTGGATGACAGAGTATAACCGGTGACTATGATATCTCCAGCCGCATCAAGCGCCAGGCCGCGCGCCATATCGTTCTCGGCGCCTCCGAGATAGCTGGTATAGAGCAGGGAAGCGGTACCCACCTGGGTCAGATCCATCACTCCTAGCACCACGTCGAAGGCGCCCGCAAGTTTGGGTTGGTATTGATTGCCCGCCGCGGGGAACATGGAGGAGTCGCTGCTGCAGGCGAAATACACGAGGCCGTTCTTATCGACCGCGATGCCGCGGCCGTCGTCCACTAACTCGCCGCCCATGTAGGTGCCATAGGTCAAGGTTCCGCCGGTGGGGTTGATCTGCGCGATATAAGCATCTTGGGGGCCGTTGATGGCGGAGGCGTAGGCATTGGCGGTAACCGGCCAATCGGTGGAGGCAGTGGTGCCCACCACGTACACGTTGCCGCTGGAATCATACGCCACTCCATTGGCGCTTTCCGAGCCGGTCGTGCCGCCCAGCAACGAAGAGAAAACCAGCCCCGAAGTGCCGCTCAAGCTGGGACTGAACACCAGCACAAAAGCGTCCGTGTAGCTGGATCCGCCGGTGGTATCGAACGCATTGGCGGTGAGCGGAAATGTGCTGGACTTAGTGGTGCCAACAACGTACATATTCTGGGAAGAATCGACGGCCATGGCAAGGGGGATGTCGTCATAGGCGCCGCCGATGTAAGTCAGGTAAGTGACGCCGTAGCCGCTGCCCGGGGCATTGTCGATCACCGCCAGGAAGATATCGAGTTCGCCCGCGTTGGCGGTGGCGTAGGCGGAACTGCTGGCCACCAGGTCGGAGGTACCGGTCGCACCGGCGACATAAAGATTGCCCTGGTTATCGGTCTGGACGGCGGTAATGTAATCTGTCAACGCGCCGCCGATATAGGTGGAATAGGCCAGCACGGGGTCCACCACCAGGGTCCGCGCCGGGTCGTAGCGATCCAGATGCAACCCGACCGTATGGCGGCCCAGCAGCACGTAGCCGCCGCGGAGTTGATAGATCACCGGCCGCTTCTCGACGACGGTGCCCTCGCCGCCGTTGATCACCAGGTCGCCTTCCGGATTCAGACTCAGCTTGGAGGCGGCGTCGAACTTCATGCGCACGGCCCGCGGATCGGCCCCCGGCGACAGCACGAAATCGTATTCCAACTGGCTTTCGGTGCCGTAATAAACCAGGTCGATACCAGGATAGACGCCGCCGTAGCGGACGCGCGCAAAGCTGGCGATGCCGGCGTGCCAGTGGGAGCGTTCGCCGATGTAATAATCGGTGCGCAGCTTCAGCCGCTGCTCCGGCTGGATGCGCGCGCCGCGGTTGGCGTGCTCGAGCGTCATCTCGATATGGCGGCCGCCGCCCACCGCCAGCGTGGCCCCGTCGGCGGTCAGCGCCACCAGGTAACCGTTGGCGCGAGCCGCATAGCGGACGGGGGACTTCCACTGGCCCCGGTTCTCCTCGAAGTGCAGGGGGAGGCCGGCCAGCGCGGCTTTGGCCTGGGCTGTATGGACCTTGGAAAGGGACGCGCCGGAGGAGGCGGCGCGCAAGCCGGCCGACGGCCCCGCGGCGAAAAGTGTACCGGCGGCCGCCATGGCGAGCCAAGCCGTTATGGAATACCGAAACATAGAAGACGATGCCCCAAGCGAAGCCGAAGCGGATCGGAAGCTTCTATTAGAACATGACTCGAAGGCGGTTCCAAATGGGCCGATTCTTCACAGGCGACGCCCGTAGGACACAGAAAATCATGGCGGTTAACGGAATTCGGCGGGGCAAAAGCAGGGCTGCGCCCGAAGGCGCATGGTGCGATGCAGGCCGGACTTCCGACGTTGGCCTCGGACATTGTGTCGCAGGGTGGAAGAAGCTTCGAGACGGCTCTCGCTGCACGAGGCAAGAATGCCTGACCGTGCCGCCTACCCCCTCCGGCACCGAGGCGAAGTGCTCACCTTCGGAAATGACGGTGCTCCGCTCGGCATCGTATCGAAAGTGCGGAATCGTGATTGCGAAACAACGTACTAAGGGCACAGGGTCGCGATCGTAGTAGAGCTAAGGCTCAAATTAGTACTATCGTCACTGCCACACCGCGAATTAGGAGCGAGCATAGAGGCATGGGGACATTGTTCCTGACTTTGGCTTGGAGTGCGATGCTGGTTCAGCCACAGAGCGCGAGACCGGCCTGCAATGCGAAGACGACCGGGAACCTCTGGCCAGCCGCGGCGGTTAGCGACGCGGGAGCCCAGTGGCGGCTGGCTCAGGCTGGAGATCTGCAAATGTGCATGTGCCAAAACCGGCGATACCATTGGCGGCCAGTGACGGTCAACGTCCATCGATTGGCGGCGGCCCACAAATAGTGCTTCGCGGATAAGACCGTCGCGGGCGCCAGGCCCCGCCCAAGAGCCGGCGCCGCACGCGACAAGTCAGGAGAGGAAGTTGCGCGGCTTCTCTCTCCTGATTGAACATGTAACATTCGGACATCGGAAACCGGGGTTTCCCAGAGTAGCGGATTTACCGGCAGGTGGCTTGCTTGTCAGTGGTTTACAGATTATTTTGAAAGCTTGTGACCGGCTCACAGGCGGACGCGCCTGGCCCCACCCCGAGGCCTTTCCGGGCGGTTTGAAAAAACAAACGGAAGCTGGTTGATGGCCGGGCACGGGGGCGCGACCAGAAACCGTCTATTCGATTACGGCCTGGGAAACGGCGTTGTCGAAATCATACTGTATGGAACGGCTTCCCGTCTGAATGAAGAATACGACCGCCGTCTGTTCTTTCCGGTTTACCCACCAATAGGTACCGAAGGCGCCGTCCCAACCGTAACTTCCGTTGGGCTTGCGGAGGCGGGCATCGGCGGCGTTCAGGACCACTTCGCCTCCCAGCCCGAAGCCCACACCTTTCGGGGCGCGGCCGCTCTGTCCGTTGAACAGATCGCCGACCTGGTTGGAGAGCATCAGGTCCACGGTCCAGGGGCTCAGGATCCGCTTACCGTTCAGAATGCCGCCGTTACAGAGCATTTGGGCGAACTTATAGTAATCTTCGGCGGTAGAGGTAAGGCCGCCGGCGCCGGAGAAATAAGCGGAGCCGGTGAACACGGGCGAGTTGGTGAGCTTCTCCAAACCGGTTTCGGTGCGGCGATAGATCGTCACTCTACGGGCGGCGTCTTTCTCGGGAACATTGAAGCCCGTATCGGGCATATCGAGGGGTCCGAACAGGCGTTCGCGGAGGAATCGATCGAAACTCATCCCGGAGACGATCTCGACGATGCGCCCCAGCGTGTCGAAGGCGGCAAGGGGGCTGTAGCGCCAGGCGGTGCCGGGCTCGAAATCGAGCGGGAGCGCACCCAGGCGGGGGATGAAATCGGCGAGCGTATCGGTGGGCGTCCTGGCCTTCATGATTTTCTGGTAATCGGCGTCGGTAATGCCGCCGCTGGCCAGGCCCGACCCGTGGGTGAGGAGATCGACGATGGTGATGTCGCGGCTTGCCGGCACGGTGTAGTAGGGGCTGGCCGGGGGCGGTGTACGGTCGGCCATGGGGACGGCCGGGCGTTTGAACTCGATGGCGACTTTCGAGTCGCGGAATTCGGGAATGAACTTCGATACGGGATCGGTAAGCTTCAGCTTGCCTTCTTCGAGCAGGATGAGAATGGCGGCGGCGGTAACGGGCTTGGAACTGGACGCAAGGCGGAACAGGGCGTCTTTGGTCATGGGCTTGTTCGATTCGATGTCCATGAGCCCGTG
Organism: Bryobacteraceae bacterium; assembly: GCA_049509915.1. Taxonomy (GTDB): domain Bacteria; phylum Acidobacteriota; class Terriglobia; order Bryobacterales; family Bryobacteraceae; genus JBEKYD01. The sequence goes on from JBEKZL010000039.1 coordinate 23,069, forward strand.
GGCCTCGTAGTGAACGACATGTCCCTTCCGCGCCACGATAGAGACGGCGCCGGAGATGTCGTGCGCGGCGACGTGGCGCATCACCATCTCGTGAATTCGCTGCAGCCGCTCGGAGGAAATGCCTACGTCTTCCGGTTTAGAGACTGGCAGCGAAGCGGCCGTCAGGCAGCAGATCAGCGGGAGGCCGGCGAGTGCGCGCGTAAAGCAGGCGGGAATCATAATATAGTATGGAGTCCTTCGATTAAACATTAGATCACACGCGGAGGCGCGCCGCGGTTGACAATGGCGAATTCGGGTATTAAAGTCGGAAAGCGCGGAACCTTGGTTCGCAACCCGAAGAGGGAACCGCGAGGTACTTGCCTCACCATGAACGAGGTGGCCCCAGCGGCATCCCGTTCATCGCTTTGACGGGTACGCCAAGCCGGCGCGTCCCGCAGTGGTTTTCCGAGGTGACAAGCATGAAATTTCGAATTCTGGTTTTTTGCGCGCCGCTTATCCTGATGGCGGCATGTTCCCAGACGACCCAAACGAAACCGGCCGCCGAGATTCCCCGGTTGCAAAAGCAGGGCACGGCTGCGCAGATGATTGTCGACGGCAAGCCGTACCTGATGCTGGCGGCGGAGCTGCATAACTCCAGCGCCTCCAGCCTGGAGTACCTGAAGCCGATCTGGCCGCGGTTGGCGGCCATGCACATCAACACGGTGCTGACGCCGGTCTACTGGGAATTGATGGAGCCGGAGGAGGGCAAGTTTGACTTCAGCCTGGTGGACGGCCAAATCGAGGCGGCCGGGGCCAACCATCTGCGCCTTGTATTCCTGTGGTTCGGGAGTTGGAAGAACGGCGTGTCGAGCTACATCCCGGTTTGGGTAAAAACCAACCAGGACCGCTTCCCGCGGGTGCAGGACAAGGACGGCAAGGGGATCGAAACCCTTTCGACATTCAGCAGTGCCAACCGCGACGCGGACGCCAAGGCCTACGCGGCGCTGATGAAGCACATCAAGCAAGTGGACACTGGACACACGGTGATCATGATGCAGGTGGAGAACGAAGTGGGCGTGCTGGGCGACTCGCGCGATCGGTCCGAGGCGGCGAACAAGGCATTTGCCGGCGCGGTGCCCAAGGAGTTGGTGGACCACTTGCAACAGCGCGGAGCCGATTTGTATCCCGACTTGCAGAAGCTGTGGAAGGCCGCCGGTGGAAAGACGGCGGGAACCTGGGAGCAGATTTTCGGCAAGGGACCGGCGACGGACGAGATCTTCATGGCCTGGAATTACGCGCGCTACCTCGACCAGGTTACGGCGGCGGGGAAGACCGAATACGCGCTGCCGATGATCACGAACGTGTGGCTTTCGGGAGCCGATCGCAAACCGGGCGATTGGCCGAGCGGCTGTCCCGAGGCGCACGTAATGGAGGTGTGGCAGGGCGGCGCGCCGCACATCGACGCTTATGCCCCGGACATTTATTCTCCCAATTTCGCGCAGGTGGCCGACGAGTTCCATCGCGCCGGAAACCCGCTGTTGATCGTCGAGACCAGCCTGCAGACGGCGGATGTGAACGTGTTCTACGCATTCGGGCAGCACGGCGCCACGTCGTTCTCGCCGTTTGCGATCGATTCGCTGGGCGTGCCAAGGGACGGGGGAGAGATGACACCCCCGGAGAAGCTGCCGTTCACAAAGAGCTATGAGATTATCAGCGAGCTGGCGCCATTGATATTGGAGAACATGGGAAAGGGCACGATGGCCGGGGTGCTGGTTGGCGACGAGGATTCACCGCGAACCATCGCACTGGGCAATTACAAACTGGAGGTGAGCCGCCCGCGCTTCCGCCGGCCGGTGCCTCCGCCGACTCCAACACCGGCGGGCACAACCGCAGCGGCGCCGGCGCCGCCAGTATTACCGGGGCCTCCGGTATCGCCCGAACGCTCGTCGGCGCTGATCATTTCCATGGGACCGGACGAATACCTGGTCACCGGCAGCGGCGGCCTGAGTATCACCTTTACTCCAAACTCACCGGGACTGCCGACTGTCGGCATCGCTTCCATCGAAGAAGGGACGTATGCGAACGGACAGTGGGTGGCGGGACGGCGATTGAACGGCGACGAGAACGGAGGGGGAAAGTACGTGCGGCTGGGAGGATTCGGTAACAACGGGCTAATTCAGCGGGTGAAGCTCTACCGGTACCGGTGAGGTCGCGCGCCTCCGGGAACCGATAACCGGCCGAAGTCCCCGGCGGACGCATTTGGTTCGTTCGCCGGGGGCCACAGGCTAACTCACGTTCAGGGCGATGCTCACGGGCGGGAGTCCTGCCGCGTGCGCGCTGAGCGTAACCGTGCCGGGTCGTCCCGCGGGGCGCACGATGGCCAGGCACTTGCCGTGAAAAGTCTTCGGCTTCGGGTTTCGGAAACTCTCGACATCCTTCGGATTTGCGCTGCCCGTAGCCGCCAGCTCACCCGGGCCCGCGATGGCGAATTGGACCGGGACAGCCGCGTCCGGGACCAGGTGGCCGCTGCCATCCAAGACATCGACAGTCACGTAGGCCAAGTCGCTCCGGGTCCGCCGGATCGTGGTTCGGTCCGCGTTCAGACGCAGCCTGGCCGGACGCCCGGCAGTACGGTACGCCAGCGTGGCGATCTCAACGCCGTTTTGAAGCGCGATCGCTTTGAGCTCTCCGGCCTCGTAGGGCACCTCGAATTCGGCCGTGAGTTTGGTTTCCGACGAGACCGGCTTTACACCCAGTTCCTTGCCGTTCAGCAGCAACCTAATTTGATCGCCGGTGGAGTAGGTGCGCACCCGAATCTTCTCCCCTTCAAAACCAGGCCAAGTCCAGCTCTTCAGTTCGTCGGACCACCCCCACATGCTGAGTTGTTCCTGGCGTCGGTCGGGAACCGGGCGCTGCACGGCCATGGCGAGTTTGTCGAGCCCCCAGAGGACACGTTTGTACCAGAATTGAGGCTTCGTCTCGCCGATGATGTCGATGTCGCCGCAGTAGGCGTTAAACCAGGGATAGTCCAAGCTAAGGAAGCCGCTGGTTCCGGCGGGCATAAAGTCGCCCAAAGGGTTCGCCGGGCCGCCGGCGGGGGGATTCGCGCCAGGAGCCGGCAAGGTAACTCCTGGGGGTAGAAGGTCCGGCGGCACATCGAACATGGCCGCCTGGTTCAACTGAGCGCAGCCGATGGCGATTTCGCCCAGATAGTCCATGGCGGTCCAGACAAAATCCCCAATGATGTAGGGATGCTTCTCGATCAGCTTCCAGTTTTCAAAAGCTTCGATCGGGAACGACTCGGTGCCCACCATGACGCGTGCCGGTTGGCGCTCGTGGTCGGACTCGTACTGGCGGCGCATGTAATTGTAGCCGCCCACATCGAGAGATTCGAAGGCGGCATCGAGAGGACCGCGCGCGAAAATCGCATTGATGGCCTCGGTGACCGGGCGGGTGGGATCGAGTTGCCGCACATAACCGGACATTTGTTTGGCGAGCTCGACACCGCGCGGCGTGGAGAATTCCGGAATCTCGTTGCCGATGCTCCAGAAGATCACGCTGGGGTGATTGCGATCGCGCAGCACCATGGCGTCCAGATCGCGACGCCACCAGTCGTCGAAATACAAGTGATAGTCGCGGGCGTTCTTCTGGCGCTCCCAGGCGTCAAAGGCTTCGTCTAGCACCAGCATGCCCAGCCGGTCGCAGGCGTCGAGAAACGCCGGCGAAGGTGGGTTGTGACTGGTGCGTATGGCGTTGAACCCGTTTTCTTTCATGAGCTGGACGCGGCGCTCCTCGGCGCGATCGAACGCCGCGGATCCCAGCAAGCCGTTGTCGTGGTGCATGCAGCCGCCGCGGAGCTTCAACGCTTCGCCGTTGAGGCGCAGCCCGCGCTCGGCATCCACTTCGACTTTCCGAATGCCGAACGGGGTGGAGGTACGGTCCACGACGCGGCCATCGGCCATCAGTTCGACGACGGCGTTGTACAGGCGCGGCGCGGCCGTAGACCACAGTTGGGGCGATTTGACGTCGAGGGTCTGCTCCACGGTTACCTCGCCGCCGGCGGCGACCGGCCGCGACGTGTCATGCGTGGCAGCCGAGGTTCCTTTCGAATCGACCAGCCGGGTGCGGAGCGTAACTTCCCGCGCCGTGTCCCCCCGATTCTCGACGCGAACGGCGACCATGACAGTGGCGGCCTCCCGCGAGACGGCGGGCGTGGTGACGAATACCCCCCACAGGGGAACGCGCACCTCTCCGGTAACGCTCATCCAAACATGGCGATAGATGCCGGACCCGGAATACCAGCGGCTGTTGCGCCCTTCGTTGCGCACACGGACGGCGAGAACGTTGCTGCCGTCGCGGGAGAGATGGGGAGTCAGGTCGAATTCAAATCCGGTGTAGCCGTAGGGATGGTTCCCCAGATGGTGCCCGTTGAGCCACACATCGGCATTCATGTACACGCCTTCGAACAGGACGGAGACGCGCCGTCCCGCCGGTATCCCGGCGGCGATGAAGTGCTTGCGATACCAGCCGGTGCCGCCGACAACCCATCCGGTGTTGCGGCCGCCTTCGCTCCGCTCGCGGTCAAACGGGCCCACGCGCGGAGCCAGAGAGGTGGGTCCCCACAACGCGCCCGCGCCGCTGGTTTCCTCCGGACGAGGCGGCAGGTTCTCCACACTGAAATCGTGCGGCAGGTCGACAAGCCGCCAGCGGCGATCGTCGAACTCATTTCGCTCGGCACCGTCGAGATCGCCCCGGTAAAACCGCCACTCGCCGTCGAACGGTTGGGCGCGCTGGTTGTCGCCGAGGGCGGCCGCCACGGCGCTGGTTTGCTCTTCGGCCACGTTCCCGCCGGCCGGCAACGCCACCAGGCCCGCGACTACTCGCAAAGCGTCTCGACGGTAAATGCCATCGCTCCCGCCCGCGGCGGGAATACCACTGCGCTTGGACGACATGTCTTCGTCTCCTGTTCGGTGGTATTGTAGCGCCGCGCGGAGCGGCCCCCATCGCGCGAACCTGGATAAACCTCCGGCGGGCCAAAACCGGGCATTTGGAAGCTTTTGGGACGGCAAGAGTTCGAAGCGGCCGCTTCCTGGGGGGGTGCTACACTTGTTCTTCGTTACGTTCCGTGGTCTTTGCCTGGCAGAGGCGGCGGAGGCTGGCCCGCAGGCCCGCTGAGCGTACGTTTTTACCAGACTCGGAAAGGGGTGGTGTGGGCGGCAAAGAGGATTTTGCGGCGCATGAGGTCAGGGTGTTTACGTTGCTGGCCAAGGCTGGCTTCTCTCCGGCGACAATCTTCGACATCGGGGCCGGTAATGCTACGTGGTCGGCTTTTATCGCTGGCCTTTTCCCTCAGGCTGCGTTTCACCTGTTCGAGCCACTCGCCAAACTGTATGCAGGCTTTGCGCAGCTCCTGGAGTTCCAAATGCGGCACCACCCGAGTTTTGTGCTCCATGAGGTGGCATTAGGAGCGAAATGCAAAGCCGTAACGATGCGCATTCATTCGGACGGATTCAGCAGCACGACCTTGGACATGGGAAAACATCCGGAGTATCAAACGCGCAGGAGCGTTCCTCAATTCACCCTGGATCGATATGTTCATGATCACGGCTTAGCGCTTCCCGATGTGATCAAACTGGATGTCCAGGGCTCCGAGGTGGCCGTCCTCAGTCAGGCGAAACGCTGCCTGGAGCGGGCAGAGGTTGTATTTGCCGAGACGTGGTTCACCCGGGGATATGGCCGGCAGACCCCCGCTGATAACCGAGTTGGGGGTACTCCTGGATCGCCATGACTTTCACCTTGTCGAGCTTGGCTCGCGGTTTTACGACGGGAATCATCAATTATATGGCTGCGAGGCATTCTTCCTGAAACGTTCCTTCCTTGAAAGGGTAGCGCCCGCGATGCCCGCCGGACCATGGTAATGCGGAAGGGGAGCACGGCTGATGAATATCCGGGACCGGGAGGCTGCTAGCGCCGACAAACCGTGGCAACATGCGGCCGTTGTCGGCGCCGGTTGGATATGCCTCGGCTTCGTGCTGATCTGGATCGTCCGTCGGGTCTGGGCCGCATTGTTCCTGCCATGGTGGTACAACACCGACGAAGTTGATATCTACTACGAGGTGGTTCGGCAACTGCGGCTCGACCCCTCGCAAACCTTCTTCGATATTCCCGGAACGCCGTTCATGTCTCTAACCAGCGTTCTGACGGCGCTATGGTGGATTGGGGAGCGGCTGTTCGGCATGACGAGGACAGCCAGCCCAAGCGACTTCGCATTTGCCAATGTCCAAGGCGTGTTCACCCTGATGCGAATGCTCACCCTGGGTATGTATGTCGGCGCCGTGGCCCTGGCCTACGACTTGTTTCGGCGGTGCTCCGGCGCGGTGACCGGAATCGTGGCCGCTGTCCTGTTCGCTTCGCTTAACGTTTTCGTCGCATACAGCTATTTCGTACGCACGGAAACTCTAGGCCTGGTATTGTGCCTGGCTGCCATTTGGATCGTACTCTATTCGGGGTGGCGGGGTACGCCGGCAATTTATTGGGTCGCGGGTGTACTGGCGGGAGTGGCGACGGCCGCGCGCTTCCATTTTGCGTTCGTCGGCTTTCCGGTGATCCTGCTCATTTTCTTTCTGCAAGACCGGGCAAGACTGCCGGCTCCCGAGTGGTCTCGATACAGAGCTTTGTACTGGATATCGGGCGCGCTCGGCGTTCTGGCGATTGCCGGCGGTCTGGAGACTCTGGTCTTCAAGGCGAAGTTAGTCGCCGCAAGCGGTCTCACCGATACGATGATGCTCACAACCCGGTCGGGGCCGGCGGAGTACGCGGACGCGAAAGCGACGGTCGCGGCGTTGTGGTTTCTGCTCGGATTCGGATCGGCGGCGATCCTCGCGGCGCACGCATTTCCGCGAGCACGGCGCCGGATTTGGCCGGCGGTCAATCCATTTACTCTACTGGCGACCCTGGGCTTTGTCGCGGGGTTCGTTCTTTCGCATCCGGAATTCCTGTGGCGCGGCGAATACCAACTCCGGAGCATTCAGTTCTATTCCAATGACACCGACCCGGGACTCTTGAGGCTCGGGCCGATTACCAGTTGGTGGAAGGTGAGCGCGTACTACTTCACAAGCGCCTTTCCGGAACGCTGGGTGCAGGTGCTCTTCGTCGCCGGCATCGCGGCGATTCTCTGGCGCCGCCGGCCCGTTGCCCTTGCATTAGCGGGCGGCGCCGCGCTCTGCTTCTGCGCGCAGCCCTTGCACATGAAGCTCTGGCCGCATCACGTGATCCCCTGGCTGCCGTTGCTTTGTTTTGTGGCGGCTGCGCCCGCGGGACTGGCGGGCTCCTGGCTGATCCAGCGGTTCCACCATGGGCGTCTTGCGGCGGTGGCCGCGGTTGTATTGGCGTCGGCCGCGGTGGTCTGGGCGTGCGCGCCAAGGCTGCAACGCGAAGACCGATTCGTTGCCGTCTCAAAAACGCGCACGGATCGGATTATGGAAATGGACCGCTGGCTGTCGAAGAACGTGCCTCGCGATGCCTATGTTTTGGTATCCTTTAGCGCTCTTAATGAGGACGGCGTCCGCGAAATGATCGAAGGCTCGGGCGTACGAGTCCCGGATTTTGTGACGAAACGCCGTAAGGTGCGTATCTGGTGGCTGGAGCGTTCTTCGGTCGATGGCCACGCAGGAGTTGTCTGTGTCTCGCGTGCGGATATCGCTTACTTCCGCGATGATCTTGAGCGAAAACACCCCGGGTCGACTTACAATCCGTTCGAGGATCGGGGCTTTCAGTCCATCGCCCGATTCGGCGCCGGCTCCTCGGAGTTGGGGGTGTTCCAGTTCGACCGCCGATCGAAACACCTGGCCTTCGGCAAGAGCGCCACGCAAAGCAGTACGCTGGGGGGCGGGGACGCCAGCAATGCAGTGGACGGCATGACGGATGGTAATTTCTTTGGCGGCTCCGTATCGCACACCAACCCGGAAGCAAATCCCTGGTGGCAGGTTGACCTTGGCGCCCCTGCCACGATCGGTTCCCTCGTGATTTGGAACCGTACGGGTTGCTGCGGCGACCGGCTGAAGGACTTCTGGGTCTTCGTTTCCGCCGCACCATTCCAGCCGGACGACAAGCCCGCGAATTTGCAAAACCGCCCGGGAACCTGGCACCGCTTCCTGAGGGACGTTCCGAGCCCAAGCGTCGAGGTTAGCTTGGGAGCCTTCCGAGGGCGATATGTCCGGATCCAGCTTGGCGGGGAGGGTGTTCTGAGCCTTGCCGAGGTCGAGGTCCACGGCAACCCGCAATGAACAGAATAACGAGGCTGTTCCTGATAGTCCCGGTCGGGCTGGTTCTAATCGGCCTATTATTGACCAGCATCCATGGAAAATACTATTTCGGTAACAATTTCGATCCCGACTATTGTTATCTCTTTAACGGGCTAAACCTCCTCACCTTTCACATTCCAGGGCACACGGACCACCCGGGAACGACGCTGCAGGTGCTTGGGGCAATGGTTTTATTTATCCGGTGGTTGCTTACTGGTCTGTTTGGGCAGTGGCAACTACTGCCGCTGGCGGTCCTCGGCGATCCGGAATCATACCTCCTGGCGATTAATCTCGCTCTCAACCTAATGGTCGGCGCAGCCATGTATTGGGCGGCCGTGCGCGTGTACCATGCCACAAGCTCTATTTGGGCCGCTCTTATTTTTGAACTGAGCGCCTTGCCATTTATGCAGACGCTGATCGCATTAACCAGGGTTTCACCAGAACCGCTATTGGTGGCAACCGGCCTCGCCATGGCCGCGCCTCTGGCGCCCGTTCTCATGGGGACGTCCGAGCGGGAGACGTCTCGTTCGGCGATCGTTGCCGGAAGTATTTTCGGATTTGGCATGGTCACGAAGATCACGTTTCTGCCCTGGCTTGCCGTGGTTTTCCTGTATTCGAAAAGGCGGGATAAGATTCGTTTCGCTCTCGCCGGGGCAGCATCGACCGCGCTTCTGCTGGTGCCGATCTATCCTCGATTCCCGATCATGATCCAGTGGTTCATTGCCCTGTTGCTTCATACCGAGCGCTATGGCAAGGGCGCGGTGGGCGTTCCCTCGACGGGTACGCTGCTCCGCAACGTGGCGGCGCAGGCTCGCGACGAACCTTTCTTATTTTTCCTTTTGGGTATCTACGGCTGCCTGCTCTTCGCCGCGTTGCTGCGGTCCGACGGTCTGGCTCCGTTACGGCGAGTCCTATGGGTTGCATGTGCCGCCATAGGCTTAGAGGTGTTTATGGTTGCCAAGCACCCGGCACCGCAGTACATCGTACCCGTGCTGGTGCTGCCGGCTTTAGTGAATTCGATGTTGTTTGCGCATTCGATTCGCTCCATCGAGCAGGAGAGCGTCAGGCGCGCTCTTGCTATCGGAGTCACGTTGGTAACCGCGGGTGGTGTCTTTCTGGCGGCCAACCAGTTGCGTGTCTGGGTGGCCGGCAGCGAAGCGTACGTCGAACAGGTCGGCGGACTGGGGGAAAAAGGCCGCGCCCTGCGGGGATGCCAGTTTATTGGAATGTATCGGTCGTCGCTGCCGGAGTACGCGCTCGCTTTCGGGGACGATTTTGCCGCGGGCGGGCAGCGGCAGGCAGTTCACGAATTGCACCCGGATTTGGTGGCCTTCAATGTATTCTCGGGGCAATTCGTTTCGTCTAAATCCGAAGACAGGCTGGCATTTGTAAGAGAGAAGTTGCGCAACGGGGGCTGTCTGATTCTGCAGGGCACGCGGCTGGATCCATCTAGCCGCGCGGCCATGAGCAACATTACCTTGGCGGAAGTCGGGAGCGGCGCGGGGGAAGTTCTCTACCGGCTGAGGCTCGATGCCAACGCTCCGGAACCCTTAATGGCTAGCCCGGCGTTTCCGGAGGGCACCATCGTGCATGAAGCCGAAGACCTCTTTGGCGGCAATGTGGTTGTCGACAGGGATCACTGGGGCGTAGGTATTGGCGTCATCACGACACCGAAGTCGTCGGGATACGCCGAGTACCGGATTCGGGTGCCCATTGGCGCGAGCTATGACGTATACATTCGTTATGCCTCTGAAGTTGGACGCCCGCTTGTGCTGTCGGTGAACGGGAAGACGATCACGGACAAGGCGTGTGCCGAGCCCACCGGTGGATATGAGCCCAAAGATCAGCTTTGGCAGAAGGTCGGGACTGTGCAGTTCGCGGCCGGAGAGAACTCGGTTCGCCTGGAACGGACGGGGCCGTTTCCTCATGTCGACAAGTTAGCCTTTGCTCCAGTTTCCCCGTAGAACGCCGGCCAGATACCCGGAAACCAGGGCTGCCCGTCACGCTACAATGTTTGGTCGCCATCTGGCGATTTCCCGAATGAGTGTCGAGATGAACGACTTCAAACCGCGCCGTGTGTTGGCGGTAATTCCGATTGCAGCGCTGATTGCATCTTTCCTTGTGGTTAACGCGGTTGGGCCATACGATCTGGTTGGCAGGGTAGATCCGGAATATGTGGAACTCTTCAATTCCCTGAGTTTGCCGACCTTTCATGCGCCGGCAAACATGGCCCACCCTGGCACTACGCTGCAGGAGCTGGGAAGCGCAATCATCTTGACAAAATGGGCGTGGGGCAACTTTTGGGGGAATTGGGCACCCCTGGAGACATCCGTATTAACTCACGCCCAGGATTATCTGCATGCCATCAACTTTGTTCTTAATCTTCTGTTGAGCTTGACTATGTATTTGGCGGCGCGCGCGATCTATCGCGTGTCGCGGTCGCTACCCGCGGCACTCGCATTGCAATGCAGCTTTGTACTGTTCTGGCAACTGACAGTCATGCAAAGCCGGGTGATGCCCGAACCACTCTTGATTTCTGTGATGTATGTACTCATGATCGCCCTGGCGCGCGTGGTGTGGCATGCGGAAGAGGTTAGCGGCGAAAGGAGCGGGAGGCTTCCCGCGATTGCCGGCGCGATTTTTGGCTTTGGCGTGGTGACGAAGCTGTCTATCTTGCCGGTGGCGAGTGTCGTGCTGCTGTTCGGAGGCTGGAGGCGGATTCGCGGGTTTGTCGCAGGGGCGATTGGCGGGACAATACTGTTCCTGATTCCGGTGACTACAAGAATTCCGGAGGCGGCCGGGTATTATTGGCGCTTCTTTTCGCACACGGGCTATTACGGGCAAGGGAGTGAGGGACTCCCGGCGGCTTCAGTCCTGAGGGGGAACCTGATCGCAATACTGAACGAAGAGCCGTTTCTGGGATGGATGTTCTTGATTTACTCGGCCATACTCTTATTCGGCTGGTGGAAGCGGCCAACTGAGGCGGCGCTAAACGGGGGGGCGCCCGATGGACGCATGCTCCGCATGGTGGTGTTTTCCGGTTGGACCACGACAGTGATCGCGGCTGCTCTCGTCGCGCAGCATTTCCGGACCCATTATTTGCTGCCCGCGATGATGTATGACGGGTTCGTGAACGCGGCGATCGTCGCGCACTACGGAGGCCGCCTGCGGCGATCCGTGAAGATTCCGTTGGCGGCCTGCTGTATCGCTCTTGTGCTCTGTGGGGCCGTAAGAACCGGCGGCCGCGCGGTAGTGTGGGCGGAAGGGCAGCGTGCCGAGCGGGCCGACGACGCGAAGCTGATGGAGAAGGTCCGGGCGATGCCGGAGTGCCTTCAGATGGGGTTCAATTACTCGGCGGCGCCGATGAGGGCCTTGCATTTCGGAGATCAGTTGTCGGATTTCCAGCAGGGACCGATGCTGGCAGCCCTATACCCCGGGTCGCTGAGCTACTCGTGGCAGGATGGCAAGGCACTGTCGTTTACCGGAGAGGACGAGACGCGCCACGTGACCGATCTGGTCGCTGGCGGGCGGTGCGTCTTGCTGGTGGGTTCTCTAATCTCCACCTTGGAGGGCGCCTTCGCGCTACCTCCCGGTATGACTTATAAGACCGTGGCCGTGGAGGGAAGCCAGGGCATATACCGCCTGGTTCAAAGACCTGCGCCGGCTGCGCACGGCTCAAGCAAAGACCCGGCGTTCAGGAATTTGGCGCTCGGAAAGCCGGCGACTCAAAGCAGCACGATGAGCGACGCAGGCAAGGCAGTCGATGGGAACACCGACGGAGCCTATTTTCACGGGTCGCTAAGCCACACAGGGGCGGACGAAAATGCGTGGTGGCAGGTGGATTTAGGCGCTCCGGCTAAGATCGCCAGTATTGTAATATGGAACCGCACAGACTGTTGTAGCGGCCGGTTGAGCGACTTTTGGATATTCGTTTCCGATGTGCCATTCGGGCCGAAGGACACGCCTGCGAACCTGCAAAATCGCCCCGGAACCTGGCACAACTTCCAGACCGACATTCCGAGCCCGAGCGTCGAAGTGATTGTGGGAGGGGCCCGCGGACGATATGTCCGGATTCAGCTAAACGGTAAGAACCTCCTCAGCCTCGCGGAGGTCCAAGTCTACGCTGCCACGCCCACGGCCCCGTAGCGGTCGATGGAAGCCGTAGCGGTTGCGTGCTAGGGAAGCGTTCCGCTCAAATGGCGTTTCGAACGGCATGGGATGCACGCCCAGTTCACGGGCGATCGTCCCGATTTTCCAATGCTCCGCGTAAAAGCAGCGGCGAATCTGTGCCCTGGTTTCCTGGCTGATCATCGAGATGGTCACCTTCTTTGTGAAATGCGCGGAAACGGATCGATTAAGCGTCCGACCCGACCGCAAACCTGGCGGCGCAGCCACAGATCGGGCTGCGTTTCCGGCCAGCGCGCGAGAGAGCCTCGCGCGGGATCCGGGCGGCCGGGCGCCGTCTCGAATCTCGATTTCCCGCCTATTTCGATGTGTGGAGCTCCAGGATGTACTCTTGACCAACGCACTCTCCTTTCGCGTTCTCGACCTCTGATCTCCACTGAGACTTCAATACTATATAGGACTATAACCTGATCAGCCAGGCGTGGAACCCACTCGGCCACCTCTGCGCGGTAATCATCTTCGAGGGATCCGAAGCGGCAGCACGCGGCCGGAGGCGTCGAACAGGTGCGCCTCAGCGCCGTTGAGGCGGAAGCCGGCTTGTTCGCCTTCGCGCAGCGGGCAGGCTGCATCGGCCTGCACCACGAACGTGTCGCCGCCGGGTAGACGTGAATACACGTAAGCGCGCGGGCCGAGGCGTTCGACGGCCTCCACTTCGCCTTTCAGTTCCCCGTCCGCCGCCAGGTACGCGTGCTCCGGACGGATCCCCAGTTTCACCGTCGCGCCCGGCGCCGGCCCATTCGCCCGCGCCGCGACCTCCAGGCGGGCGCCGTTCGAGAGCGTCAGAAGCAACCCCCCCGAGTCTCCGCCGGTAGCACGGGCCTCGAGGAAGTTGATCTTGGGGGCACCGATGAACCCCGCCACAAACTGGCTAGCCGGGTTCGAATACAATTCCATCGGCGATCCCGCCTGCTCGATCCGCCCCTCGTTCAACACCACGATTCTCCCGGCCATCGTCATGGCCTCTACCTGGTCGTGTGTGACATAGATCATGGTGGTCTGCAGTTCGCGGTGGAGTCGGACCAGTTCGAGCCGCATCTGCGCCTGGAGCGCGGCGTCCAGATTGGAAAGCGGCTCGTCGAGAAGAAAAGCCTTGGGCTGACGGACCATGGCTCGCCCGATCGCCACGCGCTGCAACTGGCCACCTGACAGGGCGCGCGGCTTGCGATCGAGTAGAGCCTCCATCTCCAGCAGGCGCGCCACCTCGCGCGCTTTCCGTTCGCGCTCGGCCGCCGGAACTCCGGCCAGCTTCAAGCTGAACGTCATATTCTCGGCGACGGTCATGTGGGGATACAGCGCGTAGTTCTGAAACACCATGGCGAGACCGCGTTTAGCCGGCGGCACGGCTCCGGACGGCTTCCCATCGATGAAGATCTCGCCGCCGCTCAACTCCTCCAGCCCGGCGATCAGGCGCAGCAGCGTGGATTTACCGGAACCGGACGGCCCCACGAAGGCCACAAATTCGCGGTGCCCGATGGCCAGGTCGATGCCGTGAATGATCTCCAGGCCGCCAAACCGCTTGCACACGTTTTTCAGTTCAACTGTTGCCATATTGGACTCTCGCCTACTTCACCGCGCCGAAGGAAAGCCCGCGCACCAGGCGCCGCTGGCCGATCCATCCGAAGATCAGGATGGGGGCGATGGCCAACGTCGAGGCGGCCGAAAGCTTGGCCCAGAAGAGACCTTCGGGGCTCGAAAACGAAGCCGTAAACGCCGTGAAAGTGGCCGCGTTGACAGTGGTCAGATTCAGGCTCCAAAACGCTTCATTCCAGCAGAAAATCATGGAAAGCAGGCCAGTGGAGGCGATCCCCGGCATGGAGAGCGGAACCAGGATATGCTTAAGCTCGTCGCCTTGGGTGGCGCCGTCCATGCGGCCGGCTTCCAGAATCTCGCGCGGCACCTCGCGGAAGAACGAGAACAGCATCCACACGACGATCGGCAGCACGCCCGCGCTTTCGATCGACACCAGACCCAGGCGCGTGTCCAGCAAGCCGAAACGCCGCCACAGCAGGTAAATCGGGGTGAGCACTCCCACCGCCGGCAGCATTTTGGTGGACAGCATCCACAGCAGCAGATCGCGCGTCCGCCGGGTAGGGAAGAATGCCAGGCTGTAGGCGGCGGGCACGGCGAGCGCCAGAGCCAGGAGAGTGGACCCAACCGAAACGACAATGCTGTTCACGGCGAATTGCAGGTAATCCGCGCGCTGCAGCACGGCCGCGTAATTCGCCAGGGTCGGCCGGAACAGCAGGACGGGTGGGGTTGCGACGGCGGTGATCTCGGTCTTGAAGCCGGTGAGGAACATCCAGCCGATCGGGAAGAAGATGGCCAGGGCGGCCGACCAGCCCGCCAGCGTCAATCCCGCGCGCTCTCTCCATCTGTCGGTCACCGGACATCCTCCAAACCGCGCCCCACGGCGCGCATCAGAAACAGAGCCACGATGTTCGCCAGCACGATCGCAATCACTCCGCCCGCCGAGCCCGCGCCCACATCCCAATCGAGCAGGGCATCGCGAAAGATCAGGTAAGCCAGGTTGGTGGAGGCGAGGCCTGGGCCGCCGCCAGTAGTGACGTAGATCTCCGCGAAAAGGCTCAGGAAGAAGATCGTCTCGATCATCGCCACCACCGCCATGGGCCGCAGCAGGTGTGGCAGTTCTATGTGCCAAAACACGGCTAACGGCCCGGCGCCGTCCAGCCGCGCCGCCTCCTTCTGGTCCTTATTGAGGGACTGCAACGCCGGTAACAGAATCAGCACGGCAAACGGGGTCCATTCCCACGAGACGATCGCAACGATCGCCAGCAGAGGCGCGGAAGCGAAGAAGTCCACCGGACCGAATCCGAGCGACCGCGCGATCCAGGAGAAGATGCCGAAAACCGGGTTCATGAGCATGTTCTTCCAGATCAGGGCGCTTACGGTGGGCATTACAAAGAAGGGCGCGATCACCAGAAACCGGCAGACGTCGCGGCCCGGAAAGCGGCGGTCCAGCAGCGCCGCCAGCAGCGTCCCGCACACGAGAGTGATCAGCAGCACCAGGCCCACCAGCACCAGCGTGTTGCCCATCGCCGTCCACAGAGCGCGGCCGCCCAAAAGGTAACGATAGTTTTCCAGCCCGGCAAACGCGGTCTTTGCCGGGCTGAGCAGGTTATACCGCCTCACCGAAAACCACAGCGTCATCGCCAGCGGCACGATCATCCAGAGGAACAGGACCGCCACCGACGGCATCAGGAGCAGTCGCGGGCGGAAACCGGCTGCACGGATCTGGTTCGGGACGCCGCTCACTTGAGGTACCCACCACGGCGCATCGCCCGTTCGGCGCGCTCTTGCGCCGCCTGGAGCGCCTCTTTTACGGTGGAACGTCCGCTGAGCGCCGCGCTGATCTCCTGCCCCACGTCCGTGCCGATGGCCTGGAACTCCGGGATTTCGACGTACTGAATCCCCACGTACGGCACCGGTAGTACGCTGGGGTGCCGCATGTCGGCACTCAGAATCGCGTCACGCACCAGCGTCGCAAACGGAGCCGCCCGCCGGTAGGCCGAATTGTCATAAGTCGATTTGCGCGTTCCTGGCGGAACCAGCACCCACCCGAAGCGTTCGCCGACGGTTTCGATGTATGCGCGGCTGGTGGCCCACTTGACGAACTGGCGGGCGGCGGCGGCGTTGCGCGTGGAGGCCGGAATGGCCAGAGACCAACTCCAGGCCCACGCCGCTCCAGTCGGGAACCTGGCCACCGGTGCCTTCGCGAAGCCCGTGACGCCCGCGACGCGGCTCTGGCTGGGGTCCAGGATGTAGCCGGCCGCGGACGTGGCGTCCACCCAGATCGCGCAATTGCCGTTGGCGAAAAGCGCGCGCATTTCGTTGTGCCCGTCCGTGGTAGCTCCCGGCGGCCCGTACCGTTTCATCACGTCGACATAGAACGAGACCGCCCGGATCCAGGGCTCGGTAGTCAGCTGCGGCTTCCAGTCCAAGTCCATCCAGCGGCCGCCGAAGGTGTAGACCAACGTGCTCAGGTACGCCATGTTCTGCCCCCAGCCGGGCTCGCCGCGTAGACATATACCGTAGACGTTGTGCGCGGGATCGTGGACGGCCGCTGCGAACCGGCGTATGTCCTCATAGGAGGGCTGCTCCGGCATCTCCAGTCCGGCTTTTTGGAAAAGGTCTATTCTGTAATACGTGAAAGAGCTTTCCGCATACAGCGGCGCCGCGTAGAGACGGCCCTTGTAGGTGAGCGCCTGGCGCACCACCTCGAAAATGTCATCGTAGTCGTACTCGGAGCTGAAGCCGTCGACCGGCAGAAGCCACCCTTGTTCGGCCCAGAGCGGTGTTTCATACGACCCGATCGTGACGACATCAAACGTGTTCCCGCCCGTCGCGATATCCACCGTGAGCCGCTGCCGCAACACGCTTTCGCCGAGGACCACCCAGTTCAGGTGAATGCCTGTGCGCATCTCGAAATCTTTCGAGAGCCGCTGCATCAGGATCATGTCTGCGTTGTTGACCGTGCCGATAGTGAGTTCAGGACGTAAGCGCGGCGTAGAGACAATCCATGCGACCGCCGCAAGCGCGAGCGCGCCGAAAACGTACATCAGCCTCTGTTTGGCCGATTCCATTGCGACTACTGTAACACCCGCAACATATTTCCCGCGGCGGCGATGCCGCTGCCCGCATGGAAGCGCCCCCCTGGTGGAAAGTCCGGCCATCGCATGGTGTTCGCGATCAGCAACGGTGCGGTAAGAGGCGTCATGCCGTCGAGATCTATTGCAGCCGCCGGGCATCGCTGTCCCGAGTCAATTTATCGACGTACACGGCGCACGCCGCACTTCGCAACCTTGCCTTCCGGACAGGCCCTTCATTGCTCAATTCGATGTACGCGCGAGTCTGGAGATCGAGTTTCGGCCACTTCGGCAGGCCCGGGCCGTTAGGATCGCCGGTTTTGGCGAAGTTCGTCCAGTACCGTTGCATTGCGGCCGACAGCTTGCGGACGTTTTCGTCCGGCTCCTGATCGCCCAAAATGCCGAAGACGAAACCGAGTTCGGCCGAGTGCAGTGGCGGATGAGAGGCGGTTCCTCCCGTGAACTCATATTCCCAGGTTGGGGCCACCGCACTGTGCCATCCGGCCATGGCCACCGCCTCGCAGCGGAATGAGTTATCAGTGCCGAACTGAGCATCAGCCGGACCATAGGGCGGATAACCGGAGACCTGATTCTCACCCCCGCTCAAACCGTAGATCTTCAGGGCGCGCTCCAACAGGTCCGGGTACTTGCCATAGCAAGTCTCGACGTGGCCTTTGAGCGCGGCTGCAATATCCTCGGGCGAGCGATCGGCGCCACCCCTGCCGCCGCCGCTTTCGTGCCCGTTGTTGCCCACGATCATCGCCAGAGGCAGTTCCTTGCCGGAGCGGTAAACTTCGGGCGAAAACTGCGGGACAACGTACCGGTCCATGCCAACATCCAGGATCAGGCCGTTCAGCCCCTTGCGAAACTCCGGCAGTGCGGCCAGGACTTCCGATGCGGGTATTCGGCGAAGGAACTCGATCGCGCCCGTCGAGGGGGCCTTCAGCGCCTGCGCCAGGATCACGCCTAATTGCTCCGTCTGCGCCGGCGTCTGCAGGCGCTTGTCGCTGACCATGGGGCTGCCGCTCTCGGCGATCGCTTTCTGTAAGAGACCTTTTGCCAACGGTGAGGTCAGCAGGATGCTTATGTTCTGCGCGCCGGCGGATTGGCCGAACGCTGTGACATTGGCCGGATCTCCGCCGAAATGGGCGATATTGTCGCGCACCCATTCCAGCGCGGCGATCTGATCCAGCAGACCGTAGTTTCCCGAGGCGTGGTTGGGAGATTCCGCGGTGAGTTCGGGATGTCCGATGAAGCCGAACAGGCCGAGGCGGTAGTTGATGGTCACCACGACGACGTTATGTCGGGCGAGGCTGGCGCCGTCGAATGGCGGCTCGATACCTCCGGCGCCGAGCGCGGAACCGCCGGTATTGCCGCCGCCGTGAATCCAAAACATGACCGTCTTCTTCGTTTTGGGCGGCCATTCCGGCGTCCAGATGTTCAGAAACAGGCAGTCCTCGCTACCCCTCGCGGCGGAAACTTTGTTCCAGCCGCTGTCGGCCTGCGCGCAGCTAGCGCCGTACTCAACAGCCCGGCGCACGCCGGTCCAGGATTTGACCGGCTGAGGCTCGCGCCAGCGCAAAGCCCCCACCGGGGGGGGCCGCGAACGGAATGCCTTTGAAAACCGCGCCTCCCGGCGAAGGCAGAAGCGAGCCCTGTACCTGCCCTCCGGTAACGGCAACTACCGGCGCGTCGCGCGTCTGGGCCAGAGACACCGGAATCAAACATAGGGCGGCGATGCTCAGGGCACTCAGACAAACGACGAGGCACCGAATACAGGACGATTTGCGTGTCAAGGTTGTCGACATATCAGACCTTTCTCATATTCTGGTGCGCCATGATCGACGTCTCAAGCGGTCTCCTTGCCGCAGGCGTGGACGCCCACGGCGCCAGCCCGTGCCGGCCCGCGACAGCGAGTCTCGGGATGGACGGGACATAAGACCGAATACGAATGACCTTATCAGTGCCGATTTGATGGCGGCTGATGCGCCCGCCGCCCGCCCCAGCTCGGTTTTGGCAAGCTCGTCGCACGAGAGGTTTGAGCTCGGGAAGGTTCTGGTAATCGGCCGCGCGGGCGCTGCTCGCAAGACCGGCCAGCAGAGCAAACCTGCTTCCACTCAGAGATTCAACAACGTGAATCTCTCGGATAATCTTCTTGCTGGTTTCATAATTCCGCCGCACCATTAGCTTAAGTGACTTTTGTGCCGCTTAGGCGTGGCCAGCCGTAACTTTGGTGAAGACGCGGCAGAAATTTCCGCCGCCGATTTTGCCAATATCGTCAGGCGTGAAGCCCTGGAGCAGCAACTCGCCGACGACCGCATAGAAAAATCCTCCAGTCAGGTCCGGCCAAGCCTTGTTGGTGCCTTGGCCGGCACGCGAGGACAGCAGATCTGTGTCGGTACCGATCCCGACGTGGTCTATGCCGATCACGTCCACCATCGCCTTGATATTTTCCGCGAACTCTTTCGGCGAGTCGGCGAGTTTCGTCCACACCCCGATCACGCCGCCGGCGTCGACCACGACCTTCGCGCGCTCTTTGCCGATCAGGTGTACCTTCATCATCTCCGCCATCCTGGGGTTTCCGCCCGTTCGGCGACAATCAGCGGCTGCGTGGCCACCTTCAACGCGCCCAGCACAGTCTCGGTAGTGGCGTGAGACAGGTCCACCAGGATTCCCAAGCGGTTGCATTCCTTCACAACCTCCGCGCCAAAAGGCGTCAGACCACCAAGGTGAGCAGGCGATGTGATCACGTCACCCAACGGCGATACCATGTCGTCCCGCTGGTGAAGCAGTTGAAGGTGCCGCACACCACGTTTGTAGACCTCTTCCACTCGTTCCAGACGTCCCTCGATGAACATTGACCCTTCCACCGACTGCACGATGGTCGGGTGACCCTGGTCGTGCGCGGTCTGCAGATCTTTCACGTTCAGCGCGCGGCGCATGTTCTCCTTTTCCAACTCTCGATCGATTGCCGTGAGCCAGTGGAGGAAGTTATCGTGCGCATCGCCGGGCTTGTTATTGGGCGCGAAATCCAGCTCGTAGCTGGCACAGATGGCGTTCAGCCCTGCCTTTTTGATCTCTTCCGCCGTGGAAAGCCGGGGAGTCTGCGGTTGCGGCTCCTGCCCTCGCGGCGGACCCTGCGAACGCGACTCCGTCCCCGCCGGATGGACATGGTTGTGCATGTCGATACCAATGCTTCGGGACAAGACCTGCGCAACCCGCGGATTCACTTCATCCGCTGCCGCCCTCAGCCATGCCGGCCCGAACAGCATGGCGCCGCCGGTGCCCACCGCTGTCGTCAGGAGTTCTCGCCGCGAAAGACTCGGATGATTAATTCTCCGCACACCGCCCATTGTAGACCTTCGTTTGATAGTACATCGATCACTTATATCACTTTCGCCAGCGGTGTCTTCGCGGGGATTGTAATGCGAGCTTCGGGCTGCGCGGTACCGAGTGTCTTTCTTGGCGTGCCAACCGATTGGGACCTTGGCTGCGACAGAGTGGAGCGCATCCAGAGCGTTGCGTGGCTTCAGAAAATTCCCCAGACAACCGCGAAATCCGGAGCGTTCCCGGCGCTTGCCGGATGGTCCGCACCCGATTACACTGGGCTCGGGCTGCCGGGTCCTGACGTTGGGCTCCAGCCGGTTAGCTCGCCAGTAAGGAGATTCATTATGAAGCGCATTCAAACAATGGCAGCGTTAATTGCCTTTTGTGTGCCCCTGATCGCGCAGGAGGCGCCCACCACCACGCCCGGTACTGCAGGCAGCCAGGCCCGGAGGGCGAAGATTATTTCTCCGGAGGTGCTTGCTGGAGACACGGTCACGTTCCGCCTGCTCGCGCCCAAAGCCGCCGAAGTATTGGTGCAGGGAAATTGGGAAGGCGGCCGCGGCTTGCCGATGACCAGGAACGAGTCCGGCCTCTGGTCCGTGACGACATCCCCGCTCAAGCCTGAACTGTGGGCGTACACCTTTTCAGTGGACGGCGTGCGGACGCTGGACCCGAGCAACTACAACGTTGCGCGCGACGGCGTGGGATTTATGAACACGGTGCTCGTTCTCGACCATTCGACAAAGGTGTTTCAGCCGCAGCAGGTGCCGCACGGAACCATGACGGAGGTTTGGGTTCCGTCGACGCTCCTGAAGACGGCGCGCCGCGCGTTTATCTATACGCCGCCGGGGTACGAGGACAGCACCACCAGATATCCCGTTCTGTACCTGCTGCACGGTAGCGGAGGCGACGAGGATGCATGGCCAACCATGGGGATCGCGAATGTGATTATGGACAACGTAATCGCGCAGGGAGAATCCAAGCCCATGATCGTGGTGATGCCGAACGCATACGCGGGTGAACTCGCTTCCCTGGACCTCGCCGGTCCGCGCAAGAACCCGCCTCCGGGCGTGGGCGCGGCGGGCGGCGCCCCGGCAGTTCCGCCCGACGCCAACGAAAAAGCCATCGTCAACGATCTGATTCCGTTCGTGGAGAAGCACTTCCGCACGCTGCCAGGCCGTGAAAACCGGGCGCTCGCCGGCCTGTCCATGGGCTCCGGTATCGCGGCGAGCGTCGGGCTGAAGCGGCTCGACATATTCGCGTCAGTGGGGCTGCTCAGTGCGGGACTGTTTCGCAGCAACGCTGACTCTCCCGGCGGGGTTGCGGCTCTGGACAAGATCAATCCGGCCATTGCGTCCGATCCCGTGGGCACGAACAAGAAGCTCAAGCTTTTCTTCTTCTCCTGCGGCACGGAGGACCCACGCTTGCCGTTTATGAGCAAAGCCGCCGACGACTTGCGCAGTCGCAAGATCAACGTCACGTTCAACAGCTACCCGGGTGAGCACGAGTGGAAAGTCTGGCGCCATTCCCTCGCCGATATGGCGCCGCTGCTTTTTCGGTAAGCCGCACCGTCGCGGCGCCCCGAGTTGCCGGCCTGGTAAGGGCTGACGGCAGGGGCCGGTGAGCCGCTGTGCGTGTGGATGGATGAGGATTGGTGGAGACCGAAGTGCTTTCATTCGGTGGAAACCAACCGATATGAAGGCCAGCTTTGAGGATTGACCATGCCGACGGCCGGCAACCGGACAATCAAGGTGAATGCCCGTCTCATCGCCGCAACCAACCGCAATCTCAAGCAGATGGTGGACGAAGGCAAGTTTCGCAGCGACGATTCCTTCGGCCGCTATGGAAGCCCTGACGAAATACGAGTGGCCGGGCAACATCCGCGAGTTGCAGAACGTGATTGAGCGCTCGGTCATCCTCAGCTCCGGCCCGGCGCTTCAGCTCGCCCTTCCGGAAATTGCCAGATCGGTTTCTCCGCCGCCGCGAAAGCCGCGACTCGAAGAAACCGCCGAACGCGAACGAATACTCTTGGCGTTGAGCCAGTCCGAGGGGAAAGTCGCCGGCCCTGGCGGCGCCGCGGCCCGCCTGGGCGTTCGACGAACCACGCTGCAATCGCGCATGAAGAAGCTCCATATTGAGCGTCAATACCGGTGATTCCGGCAATTGACCGGCAACTGCCCAATCAGCGGGCAGCCTGCCAGATGGGCCTGACGGAGAACTTGGCGGCCCAAGGACTGACGTCTTCCGCCCGGTCGGGCCCCTCGCCGGGGCGTTAGAGCCTTACGGATGGTCGAATGTTCCACTCGTCAGAACTGCAGCTTGAGCGCGAACTGGATGACACGGCTTCCGGGCGCGGTCGCGTTCAGGCTGGTGATGTTTCCGAACGACGATGTGTTGAGGGTCGCGGACGGATTGCCGAAGTTCGAATGGTTGAACAGACCGAAGGTTTCGAAGCGGAACTGGAGCCTCAGGCGCTCGCGGATCGCGAAATATTTGAACAGGGAAAAATTGACGGTCTGGGCGCCCGGGCCGTGCAGCAGGTTGCGGCCGGCGTCTCCGTAGGCGTAGTTGGTGGGTGTAATGGGGTACAGATCGTTGACGGTGAAGGCGGCGGCGGCGATACATCCGACCAGGTGCCCGCGTCCGCAGTCGGCGGTGGGAGTCCCGACCAGGTCCGGCCGGTAGGTGCCGCTGGAAGCGGTATTGGCGGTGTCGGTCCCGGTGGTGACGTTAAATGGTATGCCGCTCTGGATGGTTACGATACTGTTAGCCTGCCACCCGGTGAACATGGCCTTTAGCGCCGGATTCTCGACGCGGAAGAACGGGACGTCGTAGACGAAGCTGGCCAGGAACCGATGGCGGATATCCCAGTTGGAGTTGCCGTAGTCGTCCTTCCAATCGTAAGGGATCATCGGCGTGCCGCCGCCATTGGAGTCCGTAGTGACGTCCAGCGTGTGCGCCCAAGTGTAGCTGGCGTTCATCTGCAGACCGTGGGTCAGGCGCTGGCGGAAGATGATGTTCATGCTTTCGTAATTGGCGATTTCGTCGTCGTTGACAGTTCGGATTACGCCGAATAACGGATTGGGGCGGCGAGAATTCACGGAACCGGGGCCGGGCTCGAGCGGCGTGTTGTTGTAGAAGCTGCGGTCCAGGTGATAGGAATGAGAGCCCAGATATTGCGCCTCCAGACCGCCGCCGCTCCAGAGTTGGCGCTGCAGGCTGGTGCTCCACTGATTCATGCGGGGCGTAGGCTGATGCCAGGGATCGGTTACGATGGTGCCGGCGGTAGCCGCGGTCGGACATACCCCGGCGGTAAACGGGTTGGCCAAAGTGGGCAGCACGTCTCCGACGGAGTAACTGCAAGTCAGAATTGTGGTGTAGGGAGGGTTGGTGTTCAGAAACGTATAGCTGTTGGTCTGATTCGGGTTGAAATAAATTCCGCCGCCGGCGCGGAACACCGTCTTTTCCGTGATGCGGTATGCGAAACCGACCCGCGGCGCCCAGTCCGAGTGATTCGGAGCGGTGAAGTGATAACCGGGCGTTCCGCCGACCAAGGCGGTCTGGTTGGGATTCAGCTCGGTGGCGACGCCGTTGATGGTGTAGGCGACGGTGGGCAGTTCGTAGCGGATGCCATAGTCGACGGTGAGTTTGCGCGAGACCTGCCATTTATCGGTGATGAAGAACCCGTCGCGCCACTCGGCTGTACGTCCGCGCACTTCCGGCCCGGGCGTGGTGAAGGACTGGGGGATTCCGAGGATGAAATCGGCCGGCGCGTACCCGGTAATCGTTCCATTGAACGTGAACGCGCCGCGCGCGCTGTTGACGGCGGCGCGACCGGTGGCAAGTCTTCGGAATTCAAGCCCGGCCATGATGTTGTGCGAGCCGTGCGTCCAACTAATCTGTTCGGAAAGTTGGGTGGTGCTGTCGTTCTGATACCAGTTGGTGGAACCGTTGGCCAACCCGTTGAAGCCGGTGATACTGAAATCGGGAATGCCGGGATTGTTGTACTGGGTGTCTCCAGTGAAGCTCGGAATTCCCAAATTGGTGCCGGCGCTGGCCTGCTTGTTGACCGAGAAGGGATTGAGGGTAGCCGTGCTGAAGAAGTTCCGGCCCACGCGCAGGTCGTTCACCAGGTTGGGGGTCAGCGTGTGGGTATAGCCCACCGTGTAGTTACTGTCGGTGACGGGCGTGGTGGCGGAGTTGATAGGAATGGCATTGCCGCCGAATACGGCCTCACTCTGATAGTCGGCGCGTGCGTAGAAGCGGATTTTGTCGCCGACGTTTTGATCGATGCGATCGACGGTTTGGTTGGTGGAGATAGTGGTCGGCACCGGCACGGAGTAATTGCTGGCGAGTCCGCCGAGATCCGGTGCAGGATAATACTGCTGCAAGGCTAGAGCGACGGGCGAGATACGCGAAGGGGGAATGATGTTAGCAGGGAACGGCGCATTGCCGTTCAGCGGATCCTTGATGAAGCCGCCGGTAATGCTACTTGCGGGGACGCTCGAAAAATTGCCGGTGAAAAAAGCCGCCGGCATTTCGGTCGACAGAGACGTGGCGCTCTGTACCAGGCGGTAGCCCCCGTAGGATGCCATGAAAAACGTCTTGTCTTTGCCGTGGTACAGTTTCGGAATCCAAACCGGTCCGTCGAACTCGGCGCCAAACTGGTTCTGCCGCAGCGGCGGCTTGGCGGCGGTCGGATTGGCGGGGGTCGGCAGCGTGAAAAAGGTTCGGGCGTCGAGAACCTGATTCGTAAGGAATTCCAGCAGGGAACCGTGGACCTGATTGGTACCTGACTTGGTGATCATGTTGATGTGAACACCGAGATAGGAGCCGTATTGGGCCGAGTAAGTGCCGGTCTGGATTTCCACTTCCTGGACAGACTCGATCATGGGCTGCACGGGTGTCGTGGTAATCAGGTTGTTCATGATGCTGATGCCGTCGAGCGACATTTCGTTCTGAATCTCTCGCGTGCCGGCGCCGTTGAAGTCCTCGCCGGGGGGCGTACCGGTGGCGGAAGACTTGGTGCCCTGGAGCACGCCCGGGGTAGTGGTGGCGAGGCCCATGGCGTCGCGGCCATTCAGGGGCAACTCGGCGACGTTACGCGTACCGAGGATCTCCGATACGGCGGCGTCGTCTGTTTTGATCGCCGAGATGGCCGCTTCCACCGTGACGGATTGGGACACCGCGCCCACGGGCAGTACGATGTCGGTTCGAACCGTTTGATCGATATCCACGACGATGCCGGTCTTGGTGACCTTTTCAAAACCGGCTTGTTCCACGGCGACGCTGTACATTCCGACGCGGATGAACTCGATGGTGTAATGGCCTTGGTCGTTGGTGGATGTATCGTATTTTGTGAGAGTGCGCGTTTCGGTGGCCACCACCTTGGCTCCCGGTATTCCTTTACCGCTGGAATCGGTGACAGTTCCGACAAGAGACGTAGTGGTAGCGAGCTGCGCGTGAGCTGCAATCGCCAACAACGCCAGACACATTCCCGCGCGTAAGTGGTGCTTCATTTTAGATCCCCTTTGGAGCCTAGCTATGTTCAGGATTCACGAGCACGTAACAAGGTGTTAGCGATGATGCCACAAACCTGGCGAATGCGCAAGGACAAAAAGAGGGCCGTTAGAGGCCTTCAGGACCGTTACGTAATCACCGTACTAAACGCTTCGGGCTATTGCCGCGCGGGAGCGGTTGCCGGCGATTGGAGTAAGAGTGTCTCCAGGGCTCGGTACGGTTATTTAGTTGCGAGACAGGTCGATAACAGCAAAGGCGCGGAGTTCGGGAATGGTGAACTCCGCCGCCGGTCCACCCTCGGTCCGATCGGCCGGGGTCCAATCCTGAAGATGCGCATCCGCCACGCCGGACGCCCTCAGCTCGCCTTTCGAGTATGGGCCCCGAACGCGCACGCGGAGCCCGAGGACGGGGCGGCCGGCGTAGTTGAGCAGAAACACTCTGGCTTGGCGCGGTCCACCCACAAGCCGGGCAATCACGACTTCACTGCCGTACAGGCGCAACGAACGGCTGTCGTCGCCGATCTGGGATCGAATCTTGTGGGCGACGGCGCTCGGGTCCTGCGCTTCATCGCTAGGATATTCTTTGGTGCCCAAACGTACGTTGATGCGAAAGCTCCGCTCGGGTTTCTTCTCGATCCGATAAAGTAAGTTCATCCGCGTGAGTAGATTCAGCAACTCGCCGGTAACGTCCGTTCCGTCGTCGACAACGCCGAAATCGGCCACCGGAGCCAGGTCCGCGGCGGGAACGGTCTTCAGAAATTCGAGCATCCGGCCGAAGGCGGCCTCGCCGGGCGCATCGGCCGAAATGAACGCATTGGCGCCGTAGGTGAAGGCCTCCGCGGCGGCCAGTGCGGCGCTCTCCCCCTTCACGCTGTAAGCGAACGTGCGGCCGGGAGCCCGGAGTATCTGCCAGCCATTGGCATCGATCCAAGGGCTGCTCGTGGCGGAAGCTTCGTTGGGGCGATACTGCACGCCCGGTTCGATCAGCTTGACGGCATCGGTTGGAGCTTCGGCTCCCCCGGTCAACAGGTGCAGCAGCAGGGCGGCGGCGAGCATCAGACCTCCAGCGACGTGACTTTGATGCGGTTTTTGTCGTACTCGCCAAGCCCAAACCTGGTGGCGGCGTACTCGATGTGCCCCGGCTCGCGGATAAACGTATTTTTGTGAAAATCCAAGTGGGCTCGAGGATCGATCTTGTCCGCCGAGCGGTCCCACAAAGAGGGTGCGCCTTCGGCTTTCCGCTTCTCCTCGATCAGGTCGAGCAATAACCGATCGATGGCCACCGGGTCGGTGCCGAACATCATCAGCTTCGGATAGAAGCGGTACCGCTTATCCACCGAAAAAGGGCCGCCGTGCCAGATGGCGCGGATGCCGTCCATGATATGGAGCACGCATTTGGACCGGAGCGGCTCGACGGCGGCCAGCGTGCCGATGAACGAAAACGTGTTGGTTTTCGAACGCATGTGGGAGCGTGCGACATTGGAGAAATCGCCGTACGCCAGGTTCTTGAGGCACCCGGTCACGCCCGATGCCTGGTGCTCCTTGGCATTGGGGACATTGACGATCTTGGTGAAACGATCGGTGACGAGCCGCGCCAGGTTCGAGCGGGTATCGTCTTCCCCAAAGAAACTGACTTCGACATACGTTTTCGGATCGTAGCCCAGCACCGAACCGCGCGGCGTCTCGATGGCCACGACATTCACGCCTTGCGGCACAACGCGTTCATAATGCACGCTGGTAAGCTGGTCGAGGAAGCGCTCGTAGATATAAATGTTGTCGGCTTTCACGCCAACAGCAAGAAGATTGCGTACGATCCCGCCGACGATTTCCGGCGAAGCTCGAATGGCGGGCGCGCCAGAACAGTTTACTTTGACTCCAACCACATCGCTCGCCGAAAAGAAGGCGCCCCAGGCGTCTTTATCGCTCCTGGCACCGGTAAGCGCTCCCATCCCGGCCGACAGCATCTTATCGACGGTCGGCTGATCGACACGGTCGGCGGCGGTATCGACGACGCTCTCGGAGTGGACACGGGTGACCACCCCGCGATACGGTCCGGGCATGTGGGGGCCGGTCGAGGGTGTATAGCGGCTCACCACCCGGTACGAGGGCAGTTCATCGGAGGCGAGCAGCGCGGGCGCGGTTGCAAGTTGAAGAAACGTGCGGCGATCCATAATCTAATAATCTATATGACGCGCGACTCCCGCGAACCGTCTTTCTTGGGCGGTTCCCCTGTCATGCCGTTTACAGCGGTACCGCGTGCTGTGAGATATATTCCCCGATAGCCGGATCCGGGGCGATATAGTGGAACTCCTCGGCGTAGGCGAGCCCGTGTTTCCTGCCGGTTTCCGCGTCGCGGCGTTCGAATTCGGCCTTGATGTATCCGTCGATCGCTTCGTCTTCGGTGCCCGAAAACTCGGGCACTTTCAATTTTCGGGCCGCGAGCGATGCGTTTACGCCCTTCACCATGTTGGTCAGCATCGTGCGGCAGGCGTGGATGGCGACGCGCTTGGCTTCGAGCGTGGGGCCGATATCCACTACGCGATTCACCAGTTGTTGCGGACCGCGGGCGAAATAATACTTTTCGCGTACGGCGTGAGGCTTCAGGCCGGCCTCGAAATGCTCCGGAAAGTCCTTGCCGCCGCCGGCCATCCAGCAGGCGGCCTCAACCGACTGCGCGGTGACGTAGTGATCGGGATTCTCTTCGTAGTGATCCCAGGGATCGTAGCTGAAGACGGTGTCGACCTTCAGCAGCCGGAACAGAAAGATGAGGCGCGCGCGCAGTTCGATCCGGCTGATATCGTCCATGCGATGGTTGCGATAGCCGAGATCGAAAACGCTTTCCAGGCCGGTGGCGTGGACCAATGCGCGCGCGTCGCGTTCGTTGGCGAGAACGGTTTCGCCGGCGCTCAAGTCGTAGGAGTCCTTCTCGTCGTTGCTGGCGCGGATCAGGTACCCGGTGTAGCCTTCCCGCAAAAGCTTAGCGATGGTGCCGAACGCGAAGATGGGTCCGTCGTCGAGGTGCGGCGTGACGAGCGCCAGCACTTTGCCATGGTGCGGGGTACCCGCGGCGGGGCGTTCGATAGTCAGACCCGAGGGTCCGGCGATATTTTGCGCGGCCAGCGGAGAAGCGCCCGCCAAACCCGCGCCGAGCGCGCTACCGAAAAAATCGCGTCTGTCCATTTCGGGGCCTCCTTTTCGGAAGTTGTTGCCCCTACGCGCCGGCGGCTTTGCCCAGAACTTCCTTGAGGCGCCGCGCCACGATCAGGTCCTCGCCCGGCTCGAGCATCCACACGCCCACCACGATCGTGTTTTCGTCGGTTGCGAGGCCTGCCCCAGCCTTCTTGCCGGTCTGCGGATTCAGCTCGATACTGGGAGTCCCGCGGCGCAACTCGGCCATTACCTCGGCTGGCCGGATTTTGATGCGCCCGGTGTCGTAACGCAGCAGCAGGTGCGGCACGGCATTGGCGGCGACGTTGGGGATCGCCACGCGAGCTTCCAGCGTCGGGATGCTCTTGAGCTGCGCGGCAATGCGATCGGCGCGACGGCGAAACTCGGCCTCAAAGGCCGCATCGGTCTGGCTGAGAAACCAATCGACCGCGGCCACCATGCCGACGATCTGTTCTTTCGAGACCTTCATGCCGCGCCCGACCGCGTCGGAATTGGGGTTATTATTACGCGCGGCCGCCGCAATCAGTTCTTTTCCGCCCAGCAGCAGACCGGCATTTTGCGGGCCCCGGATTCCCTTGCCGCCGGAAAACACCACCATATCGAAACCCATCTGCGTGTAATTCCACAAATTCGAGATCGGCGGCACGTCGGCGGCGGCGTCGATCAGACAAGGCACGCCGTGGGCATGCGCCACGCGGACCCAATCCTCACGGCCGATCTCGCCTTGTTCGGCTGCGTTGAAAAAATTGGTCATGACCGTGCGATCGGTGAAGGCGGCCTCATAGTCGGCCAGGGTAACCACTTCGACGAAGCGCGTGCCGCAATTCCGAATGGCATGATCGTATTCGTAGCGATGGGTTTTCTGCGCGATAACTTCGTTTTTCAACCCCGTCACATCGGTGGGGATGGCGTGAATCGCGGTCTGGTTGCCGCGCGTCATCGCTGCCGCGGTTGCCAACGTCAGCGCGGAAGCGGCGCCGGCGGTCACCAGCGCGGCCTCGCACTTAAGCCGGCGCGCCAGATATTCTCCCGCCGCCGTCTGCAATTCCTGCAGGCGAACCGGATGCCTGGCGGCGCGCGCCACCGCCGCCTGCACCGAAGGCGGCATGGTGGAGGCGGTGAGTGCCGTGTACGTGCCCGCCGCATTGATGATCTTCGTGACGCCGAGCTTCTCGTAATAATCCTCGCCCTCGGGCTCGGGGTGCGTGTCCGCCGCCGCGGAACTCCCTCCGGCGAGTCCGACACCCGCCACCGCTAAATTCGCCCATCCCAGGAAACCGCGTCGTGTGCGATCGCCGTCCATAACTCCTCCTTGCGCCGATCAGCTAAAATTCTAATACAATAACTCGGAGAGAAAATATGCCTCGCGGGCGCCTTCCATTGCAATTGTCGACGTCTTTATTGGCGATGGCCTGGGTTTTGAGCGCGCAACCGCGATACGACCTGCTCCTCAAGGGTGGCCATGCCATCGATCCCAAGAATGGAATCGACCGCGTCATGGACGTGGCCATTTCCGGCGGTAAGATCGCCAGAGTCGCCGCAGGCGTCGACCCTGGCGAGGCGAAGCAGACTGTCGACGCCGCCGGGTTATACGTTACGCCGGGCTTGGTCGACATCCACGTTCACGTGTATCTTTGGCAGGAGCCGGGAGGCGAGGCGGCGCAGGCAGACGCGCATTCCTTCCGCAGCGGCGTGACCACCATGGTGGATGCCGGCTCGTCCGGCTGGCGCACGTTTCCGGACTTTCGCCGGCGCATCATCGATCGTTCGTTGACCCGCATTCTGGCCTTTCTGAACATTGTCGGCGCCGGCATGGGCACGGGCAAGGAAGACGATCCTGCCGAAATGGACGCGCAGGCCGCGGCGAAGACGGCCAAGGACAATCCGGATGTCATCGTGGGATTCAAGACCGCTCACTACGCCGGACCCGGTTGGGAATCGGTGGACGGCGCGGTGGAAGCGGGAGAGTTGACCGGCCTGCCGGTGATGGTGGACTTCGGACGCATCAACGCCACCCGCAATATCAACGCGTTGTTCCTCGACAAGCTGCGCCCCGGAGATATCTTTACGCATTGCTTTTCGGGGCATCGCGAGGAACTTCTCGCCAGCGGCAAACTCAATCCCGCCATGGAGGCCGGCCGGAAGCGCGGCATTGTATTCGACATCGGACACGGCGCCGGAAGCTTCTATTGGTACGTGGCGGTTCCGGCTTATGCCGCCCATTTCTACCCTGACTCGATTTCATCCGACCTGCACATCAACAGCATGAACGCCGGCATGAAGGACATGACCAATATCATGTCAAAGCTGTTGAACCTCGGGTCGCCCCTGTCGGAGGTGATCCGCATGGCTACGTGGGCTCCGGCGCAAGAGATCAAGCGGCCTCTTTTGGGCAGTCTCGATGTGGACGCCGACGCGGATATCGCCGTCCTTCGCCTCGATCGCGGAAGCTTCGGATTCGTGGATTCGGCGGGTGCCAGGTACCCCGGCAGCCAGTTACTCGTGTGCGAAATGACGCTGCGCGCGGGCAAAGTGATGTGGGACTTGAACGGCCGCGCCAGCCAGGACTGGAAGACTTTTCCTTACCAGAAAGAAACATGGAAACACTAAACGGGCCTTTGTGGCCAACTCTGATTCTCGCCGGCGCCAGCCTGGCCTTCGCTCAGCCGCAGCAATACGACCTGCTGCTGCAGGGCGGCCACGTGATCGATGCCAGGAACAATATCGACGCGGTGACCGACGTCGCCATTCGTGGCGGCAAAATCGCCCTGGTGGCGCTGCACATCGATCCGGCGCAGGCCTTCAAGGTGGTCAACGTCGCCGGACTCTATGTTACGCCGGGGCTGGTGGATATTCACGTACACGTTTACACGGGGACCGGGGAGCCGCATTCCTACGCGGGAGACAACAGCTTATATCCTGATGGATACATGTTTCGCGTGGGCGTGACCACGGTAGCCGACGCCGGTTGCGCCGGCTGGCGGAACTTCGAGGATTTCAAACAGCGTGTCATCGATCGCGCCAAGACCCGCGTGCTGGCGTT
>JBEKZL010000390.1:0-5548 GCA_049509915.1 Bryobacteraceae bacterium
GCCTTCATTCTTGAATCCGAAAAGGAATCCGATGATACCCCTGGAACAGAAACTCCTCGATCTGAATCTGACGGTCATGAGCCACCATCTGGAGACGACCCTCTCTGAGGCGGCCGGCAAGAATCTCAGTGCGGCCGCGACCTTGGAATGGCTCGCCGATATGGAGTTGGAAGCGCGTCGCGGCCGAGCCATCGAGCGTCGTTTCAAATGCTCGAAATTACAGACACAACCCAGCATAGACGCGTTTCCCTTCTCTCACCACAAGAGCCGCTCGCAGAATAAGAATCGCGTCTTGCGCCTGCTCGACCTGAGCTTTATCGCTAACGGCACCAACCGGATCCTTATCGGAAATCCCGATCCTGCGACATTGTGAGTCACCTCATCAGATATTTGAAAACATTGACCCTTCATCCTGCTGGTTTTGAGTTTGCGGGACGCGAACTCTCTTTTTGATGTCCTTCACCGCTTTCAATACTGCCTCATCTTTCAGCGATTCGGTTGGAATCTCCCATGGAGCGCAGGTGACGACCTGCGAAGCGGGGAGCACTTTCTGCTCGATCAACCGCCGCACGCTCGTGGAACTGATGCCAAGCCGATAAGCAGCTTCTTCCAGTGTGACCAACGGGAGGCTGGCACGACTCACTTTGTTGTTTGGCAGGTCGTGATAGTGGCGCAGACCGTACACCCGCTGCGTACTCCAAGCGTTGCCGGCGCCCGTTCGCAAACCGAGGCGGTTTAACGTGGCCGCGATCTGCTCATCGGGGAATTTGCCCGACATCTGCCTCACCACTGCGATCGCGTCCACACCAGTACATCGCTGATGTTTCCCTGATCCATTCTTTTGGATATTTAACTCTGAATGCTGACCACCGGCCCAGTGAATCAGCAGGACTATCTTGCGCTTCTCCTCGTCAACATCGGCTACGATCTCTTCTATCAGAATGCGTACGATCCTCTGCTTCAATCGCATATCCGCTGCTGGCGTATTCCAAACCGCCGGAAGATCCTGTGCCAGACTCAACAAGAGCTCTTTATCTGGAACTCGCAGTGTGGGTGACACGGAGTCGAAGTCACGCAGCCGATTCTCTAACTCCTCAACCCTCCGTAGAGCGGCGTTCCAGCGCCCTTCCAGTTCGGCAGCGACGAGACGGTTGTCCGGGTCGACCGCCTCATATCGCCGGGCAGCGATCTTCGCTTCGTAGCGACCTTGCTCCAGTTCGAGCTCGAGAGACTTGCCCTGATCCTGTCGTTGGCGACGCATGGTTTCGGTGGCTTCTAGCGCTGCTTCAACGGCATTGCCACCAATTGCGCGCAGGACCTCGTTCGCAACCGCCTCGTCGGTTCGGAGGCCGCCGAATGAGATGCACCAGTCTTCTCCGTGATTAATCTGCGCCCCTTTGCACTGGTATCGCAACACAACGCCTCGCCGGCCGGTATAGGACACATGCAGCATTCGCCCGCACCGACGGCAGCGTAATAACCCAGTCAACAGCGCCTTCCCGCCACGGCCCGCCTGTGGTTGCATGCGCGATTTCATGTGAGTGTTCGCTGCGACCATGGCTTGGTGACGTTCATACTGCTCCCAAGAAATGTACCTGGAATGGTGGTCCTGAATCAATACCGTCCACTCGTGCCGGGGCTTCTTGTGCCCAGCGGTCTTTCGCGCTCTGCCATCGACTACACTCGTCCGGGCATTCGTCTTGCCGAACGCGTATGCCCCAGCATAGATCGGATTCGTGAGGATCTTCAGCAAAGTAGTGTAAATCGGAAGGCTCCAAACAGTGCGCCCATTCGGTTGATCGAAGATCCTCATGGGCAGTTCAATGCGTTCACGCCGAAACCACAGCAGCACCTGGCGTACGCTGCCCAGTTCAGTCATTTTTGAGAACGCCATGTCGAGCGCCTGTCGCACTCGTTGATCGGGGTCAATCTCGATCTTGCCGTCAACCGTCCACAGGTATCCCACTGGCAGGCAATACTGCAACTCACCCCGCCGAGCTTTCTGTCGAATGGCCTCGACGGAGCGTTGACGCAGCAGGTTCAGCTCGAACTCGCTCATGGTCCCTTTTAATCCAAGCAAGAGACGATCATTGATGATGGCGGGATCGTAGACTCCATCCGGATCCACGACAACAGCGCTCACCATGCCACAGAGTTCGATGAGATGATGCCAATCTCGCCCGTTGCGGGCAAGTCGCGAAGCCTCGATGCAGAAAATGGCGCCGACCTCACCGGTGCACACCTCACCGACCAGGCGCTGAAAGCCAGGTCTTTCTACCAGGCCCGATCCGGAGCGGCCGAGATCGTCGTCAATGACGACGGTTTCCTTGAAGCCCAATTCGCGTGCTCTATCGACCAACGCATACTGGCGACGTTGACTTTCCTGGTTGTGGATAACTTGTCCGGGAGAAGATTGGCGGACGTAGACAATCGCCCGGCGACTCAAACGTTCATCGGTCAGCTTCGGATTCATTCTGACCTCCTGTTTCTGCTGGAGCGAGGCTTTCGTTCGCGGCGCTGAGCAAGAGCTCGGCGAGTGCGAGAACGAGCTGTTCGGCTTTGTTCCCGGGTAACACCGCCGGCGATATCTCCGCCAATGGCAGATTGAACTGCAGAACCTGGGGCTTCGTTTGCGGCTGCTTCATTCGGGACCTCCGTGAAGGTTTGCTTCACGGAAGGCATACCGCATGGGGGCGCTACGCGCAATGCCGCAAGGAAGTCGCGCAACTCGGTTAAAGCCGCGACTGAAATCGCCGGAGCGCCGATGACGTATTCAGCGCACGCCGGACTGAACATCCATGCGGGCAGCCCGCAGGTGGTGTCGTCAGGCAGGCGCACGAAGATGTACTCGCCGAATCGATCCTTCTGACGCTTCTGCACCCGAAGCGCCTTCCCTGCTAACGGGTGCCAACGGTAGTAAACCGTGACGGTCTCAAAATGGTGTGCATTATGTAGCTGCTTCTCCTGGCGTCGGCAAGACGTTCTTGTCCAAGATCGTGGGCTGGCGCGCCTGTCAGTCGAATCAGCGCGTCCTGTTTACCACCGCCATGGACATGCTCAATCACTTACTCGCCTCGCAGGTCGATCACTCGCTCGTCCGCAAACTCAAGGCGTATACCGAACCCGCGCTGCTCATCTGTGACGAGCTTGGTTATCTGGCCCTCGACCAGCAGTCGTCGAATCTCTTCTATCAGGTCATTTCCACCCGCCACAGCCAGAAGCGTTCTACAGTCATAACCACCAACACACCGTTCTCCGACTGGGGCAACATACTCTTCAATACGACCATCGCCACGGCGATCGCCGACCGCCTCGTCGAGAACTCCGAGATCTTCTTGTTCGGGGGCGATAGCCTCCGCAAGCCCAAGAATCCGACTCCGCCAGCCGAGTAGTTTGCGCTGGCTCCGAGCAAGCGCCGCGCGGTGACGATATCCCGGGCCGGAGGAGTCCGCCGGGTAACCCCTCAACGGCGCTGACCAGGGGCGGGGGCTACGGCTCCCGCTCGTTTCCGTTCAGCGCCAATCATCTGCTTCTGCTCTTACGGACGGAATACCAGAAGTGTGCGGTGTTCTTGTTGCAGGACCTCGACACGCAGCTCGTTTACCGGCTCTATGACTTCACCAAAGCCCTGCTCCTCCGGCCCGGAGTGGCCTACTCGGTAGCGGGCAAGGTCAACAGCACCGATATGCTCTACCTCGTGATCGAATCGGTCCGGCTCGACACCAAGCACTCCCTGGCTTCCATTGCTCCTGTTCCTGCTGACGGCGAGGGAGGGTCGGGGATCGGCTAATCACCTTGACTGTCCGTCATCGCGCAATTCCAGACGCTCACCACCTTCGCACCCGTTGCGCGCCATCGCATTCGTCTGTCTCGCGCTCTCTCCCGCCGACATTCCTAACGACAAAACCGGCAACATTGCGGGTGTTTTATTCCGGCACTGACAAGTATCTGGTGCATTTCCTCGTCGGAGTACACGTAGGGCCGCCTCTGCACCAGGCGCACTGGCTGGGACAGCTCGATTCTCATGGGGAGGATTGTGGTGACAGGATCGAGCCGATGCATCGCTTTAGAAACCAGTTGTCCCACTCTCTTCGCCTCCCACAAACGGTTCGGTGAGGGATCGCTCTGAGCCCAATTTCGATAAGGCGATTTACCGGCTCGCCGGCCAATTCGGCACGGCTTTGCAGAAAGCGATCGAAGCGGAGTAGCATACCTTCGTTGACGTCGTAGAGATAGCCGAGCGATCGCATCAGCCCAAGGTGCTCTGCCATCACTTTTCCGAGGAAGCTTCCAAACCGCGGCTCAGGGCGGAGGTCCCGTAACGCTGTCTCGACATCATCGCCGACCAGCGCTCGCACAATCGGTGTCGTACGCGGCCCATAGTGGTGATGCAGTTCGGCAAACGGATTCGTGTCAATCACGCCACGGGCCTGCGACCAGTCCAGGAAGCGCTCCACAAGTCGAGCCCGATGGCAGACCATGTGAAGCGGCCACATCCGCCGCTTGTCGCAGAGCCATTCGCGTAGATTCGATACGGACACCGACGAACCATTGGAACCTTCGCCGACAGATGCCTGAAACGCACGCAGGATATGGCCATAAATTCTGCGTGTTTCTCGATGGCGAAAACGTTGATTACGGAGGAAGCGGCCAACAGAGTCCACGCCCATGGAGGATGACCGACTCATCGCAACACCTCCCTTGGAATGTTTAAGCCGACGGCCCGTAGATCCTCTGTCGCAAGTTTCAAATACACTGCAGTCGATTCCGCGGATCTATGCCCAAGGACATCACCAATGATCTTTAGGGGAACGGCGCCGCGCAGCAGACTGACCGCTCGTGCATGACGAAAGGCGTGAGGTCCCTTCCTGCTGCGAGGAGTGATCCCGGCCATCTTCAGACGAGCACCGATGACACAGTTAAGGATGGACCCGCTTTTATATGCCTGATAAGGCGCCTGGAGTTGCAGAAATACCTCTCGACGCTTGCTCTCCGGTCTGGCCTTTTCCAAATAGCTCAGTACTGCTTCGCCGGGTTCGCGCAGCAAGGGCAGTTCGGAAACCGTGCCCGTCTTCGAGTGCCGCACGCGAAGGATCTCTTTCTGCCAGTCAATGTCCTCCAGACGCAACGCGACGATTTCGCCGGCCCGCAGGCCGTAAGTGGCCAACAGCATCAAAAAGGCGTAATCCCGTCGTCCAATCGGCGAGCAGTCTTGACGAGCCGCTTCCACGACGGCCCGAACCTCTGACGGTGGCAGTGGGAAAGGGGGCCATTTTGGCAGTGAGAAAGGGGCCAGTTGTGGGTTACGCGATGGCCATTCTCCGCGTGATTTCGGTAAAGCCGTCTGAGCCCGGACTGCCCGGCCGCGGCATACAGCCGATGTCGAGCGGGCAAGGATACATAGTCGGCGGTGTTCCTGTCCGCCTGATGATCAAGCTGATGTATAAGATTACCGACAGCCAGATCGTTGGCGGACCCAAATGGATGGATACCGATCTCTGGGACATCCAGGCGAAAGCCGACCGCAAGTACACGCTCGACGAGCTTC
>JBEKZL010000391.1:0-12715 GCA_049509915.1 Bryobacteraceae bacterium
CATCATTTCGCGCTGCGGAAGCGCGCCGGTAGCTTCGAGCAGCCGGTCGGCCAGCGTCGATTTGCCGTGATCGATATGCGCAATGATAGAGAAATTGCGGATGAATTCGCGGTCCATGCCGTATGAGGGGATCTTCAATCAATTATCGCACGGAGCGCCGTCGATCTTGTCGCCGGTTTGGGATGGTGCTTAACCGATCTGGGGTTTTGCCGAGCCGCGGGCGCCAGGGAGCGGTTGCCTAGAACGGGTTTTCCCGGATCGGTATTCCCCCCCAATCTGCACAATCCTGCACAACCGCCCAATCAGTCCCCGCACAAAAACCCGAAACCTACCGCCGCCCCGAACCCAAATCGGCCCAACGACATGTGCCCCTGTGGCAGCGGCAAGAAGTACAAAAATCGCTGCCTCGGTAGCTCCTCAGCCGCCGCCTGCAGGAAACGCTCACCGAGGAGCTGAACCATGCCCGGCAGAGCGCCCTCGGGCCGGGCGGCCACAACCTGAGCGCACATATCCCCGGCCAGCAGGTCCGGTTCTACGCCGATCCGGAAGTCAAACAGGCGGCGCACCACCTCGCGCAACGCGGCTATGCGCATGTGAGCGACGGCGAAATGGCGGCCGAAATGGGCGTAAGGTTAATGGACCCTGGACGCTTTAAGGAACTGGGCGTAAACTTACAGCAGGCGCGAAGAATAGGCGCCCGGTACATCCGGGCTCTCAGGAGCGAATATGGCAACGAACCACCCAGGCAGCTCGCCGAAAAAATCTTCACGGCTCTCCGTCAAGATCGCCCAGCGCAACTTAAAGAGGTGCCTGGAGGCGTACGACAAGAACGGCGAGGAGGGGCTGGAGAAGACGCTCAGCTCAATTTACCCTTCCGGCTCCGAGAGAATGCCTCTGCACCTGGTGCTGGGGGACGGGAGCAGCCTGATAACGTCCCAGTCGCTTACTCCAAGCGAATCCCCCGCGACGAAGCCTTAAGCCACCTCCGCGAAACCATCGCCAACCCCGAGGGCAAAGATTTCGGCCCCAAGGTGCGCACGTACATTACCGGCGAGCGCGACGTTCGCATTGCCGAGGTCGCGCAGCTCCGCGACGATATCCGCAAAATGGTGCCGGATCCGCTCGACCGCGAGGGCCTGGCGCTGATGCGCGATTTGAAGGGGCACGGTCCCGAGGTGGCGGAATTGATGGCGGGAACGCACGAAGCTTACGACGCCATGAATCGCGCAGCTCGTCGTCGCTGTGCTGCGCCCAGGCGTTCTCCACGTCGGGCCAGCCGAAAGTTTTCTCCGGAGTGAACGACAGCTCCGCCGGCAGCTCGCCCTCAGCCGGCCCATAAAATACCTGCCCCTGCTGGTTCCAGGCGCGCCGCGCAAATCCCAGGCTCACCAGATTACCCAGCCGGTCGATTACCGCGCGGCCGCGCTCGCCGGCCGCGCGCCCCAGCTCGCCGGAGCTGCGCCAGGTCTTGAGCGACTCCGCCAGCTTACCCAGCTCGGCGCCCGTGCGCTCCGCGACCGATGTATCCCACGAGCCGGCCTGGCCATCGTAGTCGAGATACTTTACGTAGGCAGCTTTGACGCGATCCGCCAGCGGTTTTTCCGCCGGCGCCGCGGCCTTCTGCTTACCCTCGACGGGTTGCTCGTCGAATAGGCCGGGGCCTTGCGGCGCGGGTTTGCGCCGCGAATAATTGAGAGGAGTCTCGCCGCCGGAGGTACCACCCTCTCGCTCCAGCTCTTCCGGCTGAATAAATCCCGAGCGCCAGAGATTCGAGCCGGGCTGCGTCTCGATGCCGGCGCGATAGCCCTTGATGGGCTCTCCGCCGTAGGCATTCGGGAGGGTTTCCTCGTAGTGCACGAAGGCTCGCGCGCCGCTCCGGTTGTCATTGGTGCCGATGGGGCGGTAAATGCCCTTGATTTTGGCGCTGCCGTAGGGATCTTCGAGATCCTTGGAGGTAGGCGCTACTTCTTCACGATTAGATGCGCCGGTACCGGCGGCTTGTTCGTCGGCGGCGGGAACCGCACCGGATCCAGATCCACCGTCGCCCCCGGCGTCTCGATGGTTCCGTCCCGCAACCGCTGCCGCAGGCCCGACGCCAGGTTTTTCATTCCCTCCGGCGAGAGCTTCCACTTGCTCTCTGAGGTGGGCTCGGATTTCGGTGTAGGCTCGTTGTCTGACCGCACTTTCTTTTTCTCCGTCCGCGAGCGATTGCGCCGCTTTGTTCAGTGCGTCCTCGATAGGCCCGACTGACGTGCTGAGTTTATCGTACAGCGCTAGGCCCTGGTTCGCCGCCTCGGCCACCTTGGCGTTCTCGCCGCTCATGATGACGTTCCCCGCCCCGCCGAGCGTTTCGGCCGCCGCCTGGCTCGACACCGCGCCAAACAGTTTTTTCTCCTGCCCGAGCTGTTCGCGGACATAGCGCGAGATGCGCGCCTTTTCGGGTATCAGGCCGCGTTTGATTTCCTCGACGCCAAACAGGCTCGACTGGCCCCGCCTTCGTTCGTCTCGACCTTCTTCGGCGCGCTTTTCCCGAACCGGATCAGCTCGGCAAGGTCGTCATTGGTCGGCCGCTTGCCGGATTCTCCAGATCCTTGATGAGGGTGTAGAGGTTTTCCTGGTCGACATGGTGCGGCACGTTGGCGCCGATCATGACCGCGCGCTCCAGCCCGAGCCGGCCGCCGCCTGCAGTCGTGGAATTTGGGTTGAGCCAGGTTTTGGAATATGTGGGGCAGTCCCTCGGCCTGCGGCTTGCGCGGATTCTCACGGAGCAGTTGCCGGATTGCGTCGGCCAAGCTCGCATTTGGTCGCCGGTCCTGCCGGGTGGGAAGTCTGGGATCATTGGAGAAAGGCCCTGCCAACCATGCCCAAGACTCACCGTTACTCTGTCACCGTCACCTGGACCGGTAACACCGGTGCCGGTACGTCCGATTACCGAAGCTATGAGCGCCGGCATGAAACCTCCGCCGGCGCCTCTGAAGCCGGTTATACCGGGATCCTCGGACCCGGAATTCCGCGGCGACCCGTCGCGCTGGAACCCCGAAGAATTGCTGGTCGCGTCCATCTCCGCATGTCATAAGCTTTGGTATCTCCATTTGTGCGCCGACGCCGGAATTGTCGTGGTGAACTATGTTGACCGCGCCGAAGGCCTCATGCGGGAAGACGCCGACGGGTCGGGCCGTTTCGAACGTGTCACCCTGCGCCCCGAGGTCGCCGTCGCGCCCGGCTCCGATCTCTCGAAAGCTCGCGAATTGCATGCCCTGGCCCATGGCAAGTGCTTCATCGCCAACTCCGTGAACTTCCCCGTGCAACACGAGCCGGAAATCAAAACTGCCGCTGCAAGCGACCCGGTTTGACGGAGAGCCCCAACTGCTTCCTCAGAACTTCCAAAAGCGTTTCAATTCAGGGCTGTTCCCGTCCGGCGCCGCCGGGAACCGGACCACCTTCCCCAGGGACCTGCTCTCTTCGGCGGTGAGGACGTGATCCAATAGGTCCCCAGGGACCTGCTCTCTTCGGCGGTGAGGACGTGATCCAATAGGTGCTGCACGGCCAGGCGCCGGTGGAAGGCCGCGAAATTGTCCGAGAAGCGGTACTCCACCGTATTCAGGTCGAAATCCAGGACGTAGACGATTCCTCCCAGTTCCGGCGTCGGCGTTTCCACCGTGATATGGCCGCCATCGATTTTGAAATTGGCCGGCATCGGGAGCAACCCCATGGCTTTGTCCACGTCGGGAAGCGGAAGCAACGCATAGGCCAGTTCTCCTCCGCCGGTCAGGGGTGGAAATGGGTCGCCGGGCGCCAATACCGGCCGCGGCGCCTTCGAGAAGGGAATCGTGAGGACACCGACCGCCGGATGCCCGAGCCCTTCTCCCGGATTGTTGATGGCCGCGAAAATGGCCCGCTCTTCCCCATTCCCGTCAACCTCGTGCAGCGCGCAGTGATAGATGGAGCCCGGATGCCAGTACTCTTCCACCAGATGCCCCGTTGCGGGATCGATCAGGGCCACCTGCGAAGGGTACCAAAGGTAGTGGTTGGCGACGGTGAGAAGCAATCGCCGGCCGTTAACCTTTACCGGGCGGATGAGCCGGCCCCGATAGGCGGCGTCGAAAGTGCGGGGTCCAAAAGTCCTGGGAGCGCCGTAGCGAAACTGCCACCGGAGCGCCCCATTCCAGGTGTAACAGAGTAGCGTTCCCCCCGTCTGGACCGCGTTTTCGGGCAAAAGGTTGAACAATACTTCCTGCCGGCCGTCCCCATCGATATCGGCGATCAGCACCTTGTCGGGAACCAGGCTGGGATAACTCGTGTCGAAGACGCCAAAGTGCTTCTCCCAGCAGGTGCGGTTGTGGGTATCGAGCACCCGGAGGGTAGTGCCGTCCAGCACCCAGGCGCTGGGAACTCCGAAGCCCGACGCCCCGCTGAAACGCCAGAGAACCAGCCCCGCCGCCAACAGCGCGGCGCCGGCAAGCCATAACCAAGGGCGCCGCCGGTGGAAAGGACCGCGAGGCTCGGAAACCGCCTCCGGACCGTCGACGCGGCGGTTGCGGAAGACCGCCACATAGCCGCCCTTGGGAATCTCGATGGCCACCGGGTCGAGGCGCCCGGCTCCGCGATAGTAGGCGGCAAGCTGAGTGCGCAATCTTCGCGCCTCGACGCGCACGATGGTGTCGGTCGCCGGATCGAAAGTGGCTGCGCGATCGAAGACCGCCAGGGCAATATTGTATTCTTTTACCGCGTTGAGCTCTCCAGCGAGGGTTTTCTCAACAATGTGGCAAAGAAAGCGGCGCAAGCGCTTGGAATTGCCGAACTCCTCGCTCGCCAACACGAGTGCGACGGCTTGGCCGATGGCATCGGGGGAAATTTCGCAGGCCGGTACGGTAATCGCCACGATACAAAGCGAGTATAGGCGGTTGCGGGGTGACGGGCAAGGGCCAAAACAGGCCCACAACTCTCAATTTGTCACCGTGAGTCACTGGTCATAGCGCCTGGAACGTACTAGTTTCGGTTCTCAGGAGACCGAATCATGAATCGAACCCGCGCTATCTTCTCGTTGTTGGCAACCATCCTGGTATTCGCCGCGGCAGGCACCGGCTCGGCGCAAACCTCATCGATTACGATTACCAACCCAGGCTTCGAGACGCTCCCGGCCAACCCGAACTGGATCAATTGCGCCGGCAATGGAGGGCCTGGCAGTGGAGGGGCCGGCTGCCGCGATACATTGGACGGCAACGTACCTGGATGGATCGCCTCCAACAGCACGTCCATCGGACTCTTTCAGCCGGGTCCCAATTACTTCGCTGTTCCCATGCCCGCCGCCGAAGGACTGACGAGTGTACAGGTCAACAGCGGCACCCTCTCCCAGGTGCTAAGCACAGCCCTCCAGGTTTCCACCGTCTACACCCTTCAGGTGGACTTTGGTCGGCGCCTGGACAACCTCTATCCGTCGCCGCCTCCCACCGCGAAACTGTATGCCGGCGCCACCCTGATCGCCTCCGCCGCCGGGTCCCAGCCGCCCCTGGGAGGTTGGACGACCTGGACCGGGACCTACACCTCGACCGCGTCGGATCCGCTGGCCGGCCAAGCCCTCAAAATCGTATTGGGCACGACTTCTCCCCAGGCCGATTTCGACAATGTGCGGCTGGCCGCCGCGCCGGCGGGTACTACAACAGGCACCTTGTTTACCTACAACGGATTTGCGAACACGGCTGGCC
This sequence comes from Bryobacteraceae bacterium, assembly GCA_049509915.1. Classification (GTDB taxonomy): domain Bacteria; phylum Acidobacteriota; class Terriglobia; order Bryobacterales; family Bryobacteraceae; genus JBEKYD01. Next base: position 5,706 of record JBEKZL010000391.1, read on the forward strand.
TCACGCTGATCGGCAATGCGGCCATAGCCTCGACGGCGGATGGGCCAGTGCTCCGGTTAACTCCGGCAGCCAGCAGCCAGAGCGGGGCTGCATACAACACTACGCCGGTTACGCTCGGAAACAACGCCACCTTCAGCACCAGCTTCCAGTTTCGTTTTACCAATCCGGGCGGCCAGGACCCGGCCGACGGAATCACCTTCGTCGTGGGGACGAGCACGACAGGCTTGGGGGGCTACGGTGTTGGCATGGGTTACCAAGGCGTCGGCGGCAACAGCGTCGCTATCGAGTTCGACACCTTCAACAACGCCGGTTACGGTCTCCCCAACAACGACGGCAACAGCAGCAATCATGTTTCCATCGACACCAACGGCAATCTGACGAATACCGACCTTACCAACGTGTACGGCAACGGGTCCTGCGGGTTTGCCAACGGCACCCCAGCCCAGAACCCCAATACGGCGCCCGGTTGCATGTCGAATGGGGACTTGTGGACGGCCAACATAAGCTACAACGGTTCGACCCTGACAGTCACAGTCACCGACCCGGCGGAGACGTCGAGTTTCACCGCCATCAACAACTATCCCATCAATCTTGCGTCGCTCCTCGGCCAGAACACCGCCTACGTCGGCTTTACGGCAGGCACCGGCGGAGGATGGGAAAATCACGACATCGTAAATTGGACATTCGCCAATACGGCGCAAAGTGCCTGCACCTATTCGCTTTCCCCAACCGGCGCCTCGCCCGGTGCCGCCGCGGCCACCGGAACCGTAACGGTGACGGCGGGGACCGGTTGCCCCTGGACGGCGGCGAGCAACGCCAGTTGGATTACGATCAGCGCCGGCGCCAGCGGCTCCGGCAACGGCACGGTGACCTACAGCGTGGCCGCCAACACGGGTGCGGCGCGTACCGGCACCCTGACGATTGCGGGCGCCACCTTCACCGTTTCCCAGGCGGCCGCGGCCGCGAGCGGCTGCTCGTACAACGTCAACCCCACCAACATTCACGCCACCGCGGCAGGGCTCGGCAACACGCTGCTGGTTTCGACGAACAGCGGGTGCGCCTGGACGGCCAGCGCGCCTTCGGGAGTGAGTTGGATCACGCTGAATCCGGTTTCCGGCAGCGGCTCGGGCGCGGTGGGCTATTCGATTGCGGCCAACACCGGCGCGGCGCGCAGCACCACCATTACGGTGGCCGGCGTGGCCGTGACGGTGTCGCAGGATGCCTCCGTAAGCTGCACCAATACGTTGAGCGCCACCAGCAGCCTCCCGATTTCGGGAGTGGGCGGAGTGGGAACCGTGGGGGTAACGGTGACGGGAACCGGCTGCCCGGCCTGGAGCGTGGCGACGCCTCCGGTCGCCTGGGTGCATGTACCTGCCGCCAGCGGCTCCACTTCCAGCGGCACGGTGAGCTACAGCGTGGATTCCAATCCCACGTCTTCCAGCCGCAGCGCCACCCTCACCATCGCTAACCAGAGCTACACCGTGCAACAAAACGCGGCTCCCTGCACCTACGCGCTGGCGTCTTCCACGAGCGGCACGCTGGCCGCGGCCGGCGCCAGTGGAAGTTTTCAGGTGATCGCGACCGGGCCCGCCTCTACCTGGACAATCGTCCTGCCCAGGATTCATGTGATTTCAGCCCTGAACGCCATGGGCCCGGGCGTGGTGAATTACACGGTGGATCCAAACAACACCACATCCTCGCGCAGCCTGGCGTTGACGTTGAATGGCAAGAATCCGGCCACCACCCTCACTTACACCGTAAACCAAGCCGCGGGTGCGGCCAACACCGCCCCCGGGCCGATCGTGAACCCGAACGGGATCGTGAACGCGGCCAGCTTTATCTCGGCCAGCCTCCCGGCAGGCTCCATCGCCCAGGGGTCGTTCTTTTCCATCTTCGGCAATGGGTTGGGGCCGGCCAATCCCGGGCTCAGCGCCACCAGCTATCCGCTGGGCGCCAGCCTGGGCGGCGTGACCGTGAAGGTTACGCAGGGTTCGACCTCGGTGAATGCCATTCCGGTGTTTGTGGCGCAATACCAGATCAACGCGGTGATGCCTTCCAACACCCCGGCCGGTACGGTGCAGGTGACGGTGAGCTATGGCGGCCTCAGCAGCGCGCCGGCCGCCGTGCAGGTGGTGCCGTCGAACTTCGGCGCGTTCACGGTGTCTGGCGGGCGCGGGCCCGGAATCGTGCAAAACTATGTCTCGGCCACCCAGACGCCGCTCAACATGACCAATCTGACCGCGGCTCCGGGCGATACCGTAATCCTGTGGGGCACGGGGCTGGGGCCCTTGCCGGCAGGCGATTCCGATACGCAGCCGGTGCCGGCGGGCTCGCTGCCGGTATCGGTGCAGGTGCTGTTGGGCGACTTGACGATCCAACCTGCTTACGCGGGGCGCGCGCCGGGACTGGCAGGCGTGGACCAGATCGACTTCCAGCTTCCCACTAACGCGACCCTGGGCTGCTACGTTCCCTTGCAGGTGGTGGTGAACGGCAATGCCAGCAACACGGTGACGATGGCCATCAACAACAATCGCCAGCCCTGTTCGGACGCCAGTCCTTTCAGCGCCACCTCGCGCAGCGGCGGCAAGAACGCCAGCATCGGCCTGGTGCGCTTGTCTTACACCGATCCCACCAACGAGCTGAAAATCGGCAATGGAACGGTGGATCTCGCGATGGCGACGTTCAACCAGTCGGCCGGAGTCGGCGATCTTGGGTTCTCCCTGTTCGCTTCTCTCCCGCCGGTGAACACCTGTACCTACTACAACAATGTCGGTAGTTTGAACGGCCTGCTCGGCGGACAAATGCCATCCTCTGCCAGTGGCACGACGCCTTTGGACGCGGGGCCCACCATTACCATTCAGGGCCCGAACGGGACCGAAGGCGCATCGTATTCGGATTCGAGCGCGCAGGTCAGCCCGTACTTGGGGGTGCTCGGCACCGGAGGTGGATGGACGGCCCTTGGCCTGGGGCCGAACACGCCCTTCCTGGACCCGGGCACCTATACGGTCTCCGGAGCCGGCGGGAAGGACGTGGGCCCCTTCCAATACACCATGCAGATTCCGGCCGGGGCGGTCTGGACCAACGATTCGATCACCGCCATCGACCATACCAAGGGGCTGACCATCCAATGGAGCGGCGGCAATCCGTCGACCCAGGCGGTGGCAATCGTCGGCTACGCCAGCAATCCGGCTACGAACGTGTCGGGCGCGTTTGCGTGTCTCTCCGACATCGCCCCGCGGAGTTTCACCGTGCCGTCCAACTTCCTGGCCAACCTGCCGGCGACGCCCACCCCCAATCCGGGCGACGCCATCTCGGCCCTGCTGTTCGTGACCGTGCCCAACGCCGGCCAGTTCGTCAACTTCAGCACCAGCGCGCCCCCCCCGCTCGATAGCGGCCTGGGGTATTACGCGGTCGGTGAGCTAAGGAACAACGTGGCGTTCCAGTAGATCGGTTCGAATCGAAGGGCGGTGCAGCCGGTGCTGAGCCGTGAGCCAAGGCGGCGTACCCGCTCGAAGCGCGGACCGGAGACAATAGAACCGTGAAGCGCTCCGGATTTGCGGACCTGCCTTTGCACGGCGGACATTTGCCTGCCTGGCTCGCCGATCGGATGACGCAGCTTGGGACGGCGATCGTCGAGAGCATTCTCCTCCACTACGGTCATTCGGCATTTCTTTCGCGCCTCAGCGATCCGTATTGGTTTCAGGCGCTTGGGTCGGTCATGGGGATGGACTGGCACTCCTCCGGCATCACCACGTCGGTGATCGGCGCGCTGAAGCGGGGGCTCAATCCGCGTGCGTCGGAACTGGGGCTGTACGTCTGCGGTGGACGCGGGCGGCATTCCCGCAATACGCCGGCCGAACTGCGTGCCATCGCGGAGAGCCAGGGCCTCGATGGCGACGCGCTGGTCCGTACCAGCCGCCTCACCGCCAAGATCGACAACAACTGCATCGCCGACGGGTTTCAGATTTACCTGCACTCGTTCATCGTCGCCGTCAGTGGCGAGTGGTCCATCGTGCAGCAGGGGCTCAACGATCGATCCGGCCTCGCGCGCCGCTACCACTGGCATTCCGCCAATGTACGCGACTTCGTGGCCGATCCCCACACCGGCATCGCCGGCGCGCATCAGGGCACAATAATGAACCTCGTGGATGCCCATGCCGCGCCCGCCCAGGGCGCGCTGATTGCCATCGCGAACGCGCCTCCCGATATCACCCTGCGGGAGGTTCGCCGTCTCGCCATGCCCCGGCATCATGACGTGCGCGCCCAGGACGTGGACCTGAAGCGTCTCGGCGCCGTACTGGCAGTCGCCTACGAGCGCGACCTGAAGAGCTTCGCCGATCTGCTGCTGGTCGAAAACCTCGGCCCGCGCACCCTCCAGACGCTGGCGCTCATCGCCGAAGTGGTCCACGGGACGCCCGTCCGCTTCTCCGACCCCGCGCGCTTTTCATTCGCCCTGGGCGGCAAGGACGGCCATCCGTTCCCCGTTCCGCTGAAGTCCTACGACGAATCGATCGCCTTGCTGCGCCGCTCGCTCGATAAGGCCAAACTGGATGGCGGCGCCAAGCTCGAAGGCTTCCGCCGTCTCGACCGTTTCGTGAAGGTAGTCGAGCGTCAGATCGAGCCCGAAGCGGACTTCGACGCAGTCCTGCGGCACGAGCGCGCTATCTCGCCCGCACTGAATGGCCGCACCGTGTTCGACGACAAACGCCCGCAGCCCAAGCCGGCGCCGCGGCAGATGAGTCTATGGGATCTGTAAAGCCAACCGGCTCGGCCTGACCCGGTGCACCAGCACCGAAAGCGACCCGAGGTCTTCGGGCGTCGGCCTTTCTGGCATCCGCAGATCAACCTTGTAGAAATCCGCGACTCGGACGGCATCGTTGATAAGCTCCTCGTACCCAGGGAACCAAGCGGGCAATTCGCCTGTCAGTCGCGCGTTCAGCAGCGTCACTGACCTCTCGAGGTCGTAGAGCTCAAACACGCCGGAGCGATACGCGACCTTGACGGCGCGAATGAACTTCTGGGCAGCGTGGACATCCGCGCCTGCCCAGCGTCTCTCGAAGTGCACAGAGCCCGGTCCTGAGGACCGGGCAATCAGCGACACGCAGAATGGCAGGGCGCCCGAACTCACTAGTTCCGACTCCTCTTGGCCGCTGCGCGTGGCTTTGAGCTTGATGTATTCATACACGACAACATCCGCGCCGGACCCGAACGTGAGGCGCGCGAGCAGCGAAGGCAGCGCACCGGCAACAGGGCCGATGAACAGAGTTGCGCCCTGTATCTGATCTTTGGGCGGCAGGAGGAATGCGAAATCGCTGGTGTAGTCCTGCAGTTCTCCCGGGCCGATTATTTGCGCATGGCCGCTCCGCATGAGTTCCCTCATCTTGTCTACGCCCTTGCCCGTCAGCGTGAACTGCGCTTTGGGCGGATTCAACTTTAGGGCTTCAGCGTCCCGCGCAAACACGTCAACGATCTTCGTCCCGTCGGATATCGACGCGATTTGGCCGAGCCGTGGCTGGTCCACCGCGGGACTGAGGTTCCGCCGATACCTGACCTCGTAAGCGAAGCGGGCGTCCTCGCGCTCGAGACGTTTCAAGTATAGGTCGAGATTCCCGGCATTCAGCGTGGCAAGTTCCTCCGTCGATAACCGTTTCGTCTTGGTGACCGTCTCCAGGAACGCGGTCAGATCAGCGACGGCGTGAGGAAAAAACACCTCCCGAATCGTGCTCCGGTAGAAAAGCTCCTGAACGATGTCGCAGGCTTGCATGAGGCCGAGATCGAGGCGGCCGGCATATGAGCACTCCAGGCGCTTGAACCAGCGATGCGCACCGGCATCCATGTCCACTGAGAGGCAGAGCACCCAGCGGCGCGGCTCGTGCTTGAGCGCCCGCTTCAAGGACGCGCGGATCTGGTCCCTCTGATGCTTCGCGACACCGTTCGGGAACGCCTTGCATTGCCAGATCGTCGGGCCGGAATCCAGATGCCCCGAGAAAAGATCCAGCCCCTCGTCCCCCGCCGCTCCGTCCGCATGGCGAATCTCGGCCCCGGGAAAACGGGCCTTGACGAGGTGGAAACAGAGCTTTTCGAATGTGTCAGGATCGAGCTATTTCAGGCGTTGGTATAGAGAATACACCGGAGGACGAGGGCATTCTAGCAAGTTTCCCTTTCGCTCGGGTCGGAAAGAGTATACACGGAAAGAGCATGCCGAATCACTGACGGGCATTCGCGCCGCCGAACATCCACCGAAACCAACTCATCTCCTCACGTATCCGGATCGCCTTGACCGGCGCTACCGCGGCCGCCCGCCGCGCTGGCACCAGACAGGCTACCGCCGCCGTCTGGGCATTTCCAGGCTTCTGAGCCGTTGCTCGTGTGACACGCCGGTCACGGTAAGCGGTTCCCACAAGTCGTTTGCGTCCGCCGCTTTCTGGTTCGTCCACGAGCCGTGCTCAACGGCCCGGTGAGCGCCTGAGTTCTCTCGCGGCGGGCGGAGAGGAAGTCGGCGGATGGTGCCCGCGTTAGATTAGAGACTGCGGCCGCAGCCCAAGTCAAGTCAGGGCCGCAGCAGATGAGCCTCTGGAATCACCCAAGGGAGTAAGGTATTATGCGTGGTGCGACCGTCTATTCTCTGTAAAGCCTGGCCCCGGCGATGGTGGCGAGGATGAGGGCGGGCAGGGTTCCGATCATCAGCGGAATTACAGTGGCCGGCGAAAAAAGGCCAAAGGAGCACCACGTGGCGTCTCCCAAGCTGACGATGAACCACCACGCAAAAGCCGCCACGATTGCGGCCTTCGCGCCGGGGCCGTAGAGCGGACGGATAGCGGCGTAAAGCCACAGAATGGAAATGCCTTCAAGCAGATCGATTACGACATTGAACAGGACGAAGCCGGAAGTGGGCGCACCAAGACGGTTATTGGGCAGAGCGGCGAAATCCCGGCCGAGCAGTGCGGTGACGATAGCGCCGAGTATGATCCAGACGATCCCAGTTAACAGTCCGCAGAGGAGCAAGCGGG
>JBEKZL010000392.1:0-5518 GCA_049509915.1 Bryobacteraceae bacterium
GACAAGCGAATCACGACGGACTCAATCTGGGCATAGCGTGGCACCTGTCCCACCATGCCACAAGGCCCCCCAAATATTCAAGCCGATAATACGAGACTGTATTTATGAAACAACCGACTAAGTTTGGCCCTCTCCAAGTAATACAGGGCGCACGCGGCTCCGTGAGCATTTCGGTCGAAGTCTATCATCCGGAGCTGAACAAGCACCGGCTCGTTCGCGGGCCGGACGCTGAACTTGTCAAGACGAAGGCGTTCCTCCAAGCTGCCGAGTGGAACGAGGCTTGGGCAAAGAAGGTTGCTGCGAAGCAGCAGACGACGCTGGCTGAACACAAGCGAGAGGAAGCGGCCGACAGAACCGCCGAAGCCCAACGAGCGCTACAAACGCTCCGCGACGTGCTGTCATCTTCCCTGTCTGATTCCAAGGCCGTTGACTGGGAGACGTTGAAGGATCGGTCCCCTTTCCCAAACCCGATGCCGCCGGCTCCTGCCCGGCCGCCGCGTCCAGAACCGGACCCGGTACCGGAGGCCCCATCGCTAACTTCATCACGATACCAGCCGCAGCTTGGCCTGTTGGACAAGCTCATCAAGTCCCGTCGCGCCGAAAAGGAAAACCAAAAGGCGAACAGCTTTGAGTCGGACAGAAGGGAGTGGGAGGCCAGGCGGGATCGCATCATAGCGGACCATGCCGCGAGGCTTGGGGCGCACACCAGGGAACTGGCTGATTTGGCGTCGGCTCACGCCCAGGCGCTGAGACGCTGGGAGGCGGAACGCGCGGCATTCCTATCCAAGCAGAACGAACAGCACGAAGCTGTGAACGCCTTTCGTGCGCGGTATGAGGCCAAGGAAGCGGCAGCGATCGCGAACTACTGCCACATGGTGCTAGCAAACTCTGAGTACCCTGATTGCCTGCCAAAGGAATTCGACATTGACTTCAATCACGATACCGGAGTGCTGGTCGTGGATTACAAACTTCCCGCCCCTGGAGGCATTCCAGCGCTGAGCGAGGTGAAATACATTCAATCCAGCGACAGCTTTTCAGAGAAGCACCTGTCGGCGGTTGACGCGGCGAAGCTGTACGACGATCTTATCTACCAGGTCGCGCTGCGAACCCTCAATGAACTGCTCGAATCCGATCAGGCTACGGCCCTGACAAGCGTCGTCTTCAATGGGCTTGTCACTGCCGTCGACAAAGGGACGGGGAACGAGGTCACCGCCTGCATTATCTCGATACAGGCTTCCAGAGAGGCGCTCCGGGCCATCAATTTGGCGCTGGTCGACCCGAGAGCGTGCTTCCGACAACTCAAGGGCGTCGGTAGCTCCAAATTGCATAGCATCACCCCGGTCGCCCCGATTATCAATCTTCGCCGGGAGGACAAAAGGTTCATTCCATCGTATGGAGTTGCCGAGAGGTTGGACGAGGGATTTAACCTCGCCGCGATGGACTGGGAGGATTTCGAGCACCTGATTCGCGAGATTTTTGAGAAGGAATTCACGTTGTCGGGAGGAGAAGTGCGGGTGACCCAAGCCAGCCGAGACGGCGGTGTCGATGCGGTGGCATTCGATCCTGATCCGATACGGGGCGGGAAGATCGTCATTCAGGCGAAGCGGTACGCATACACGGTAGGGGTGTCGGCGGTGCGGGACCTCTACGGCACGCTAATGAACGAAGGGGCGACCAAGGGAATTTTGGTCACAACATCTGATTATGGGCCGGATGCCTACGAGTTCGCCAATGGTAAGCCCATCACTCTGTTGAGCGGCGCTAATCTGCTGCACCTTTTGGAGAGGCATGGCACAAAGGCTCACATCAATCTCGTGGAAGCGCGAATGGCCGGCGGGCTGAGCCGTTAGACAGCCACGAACCGGAGGGCCCGAGCGATGGCCGTATTCTTTCGGGAATCGTGGAGGGTGCTATCGTTGGAGCCATGACGGAAGATGGCCCGGTCGTAGGCGTGCTCAAGTTCGGGTGCAAGAAGCATATCGAACAGTTTGCACAGGGTCTCCTGTACATGAACACGCTCGAACACTTTATCAAAATAGAGACCAGTTCGCCCCGGAAGGACTCGCACGAGGGCACATCTCACATCTGCCGAGGTGACGGCTCGATGCTCCAGATCAAAGTCGGCGGGAAATATAGCCCAATCGTCGCAGTTCGGGGGCCTGTGCGCCACACCCCGGACGATAGCCTCAAGGTGAACGTGTTTTGCATGTACGCACTCCACGAGAGCCCATCAGGAATATTTGTGGACCCCGACAACCTTGGTTTTGGCGACACGTTCGCAGTGCTCACAGACTTCGACGAATTCATGAAAAGGGTTGAAGCCGCCGTGGTAGGCACGGGGCAGGCGCTGAGATGTGGCCTGGTCGGGTATGTCGACGAAACTTCCTATCGAGGGCCGATGGGAATCTTCAGGAAAGGCTCCAGCTTCTCGTATCAAAACGAGTTCCGCATAGCCCTGCTTCCGGGCACAGGCGAAGCCCTGCCGCTTGACGTCGGCAACCTGTCTGACATCGTGTGGATCGGCGTCTCAAGGGATTTACAGTACATCAAATTGCAGAGATACCGGGGAACCGGAGGGTCAGTTGCTTAGGACGTCAAGCTCCCAATCTGCATCGCTGTGAGGCATCCTGATGGTATATGCCTCATTCCGAGACGACAACCAAACGCACCCGGCGCGCCGCTCAGGAGTCCGGAATGAGCCGTCCTCGCAAAGTCGCGTCGCGTTATACCGTCGGCTTGGCCCCCAGTCTCGCGGGTCAACCACAGCGGTACGCCGCGACGGTCGACACGAGTATGAGCAAGGCGATCGCCGCGCTCGTCCGTTTGGGCCTCGAGAACCAGGACAATCGTAAGCGAGAGTTCTTCAATAGGTTGAAGGAGAACCTTGCCAACGACGACCCGAAACTGCAGGATCGATTGGTCGATGAATTCCGCACGTTGATACTCGGCCGCTGAGGCACGCTCAAGATTCAGTGCGAGCGGCTGCCCAGGGAAAAGTGGGCCCACTTGCGCGATCGCGCGAAGAAGCGGCGCATCTGCGCGAGATACTGCGAATTTAGGAGTGCCCTGACAGGGGATAGCGTAAAATAGGTACCGAGGACAGCCCATTGCCACGCCAGTTCGATGTCGTCATAGAGCGCGACGAGGAGGGGTACTACGTTGCGTCAGTCCCGCAGCTCTCGGGATGTCACACGCAGGCGCGGTCCCTTGACGAGGTCACGCTGCGCATCCGCGAGGCAATCGAACTGTGTCTCGAAGTGGAAGGTGCGCCGGAGCAGAATCTTGAATTCATCGGCATTCAGCGCATCACCATTGCGGCATGAGCCGGAACCCAAGGATCACCGGGACTGAGCTGATCGCCGCTTTGATGAAGGAAGGTTTTCAAGCCGTTCGCGTCCGGGGCAGCCATCACTTTCTTCGTCACGGGGACGGCCGAAGCTCTGTGGTCCCCGTGCACTCGGGCGAGACGCTGGGGCCCGGATTGCTGCACAAGATCCTCCGGGATTGCCACCTCAGCGTGGAAGACCTTCGCGCGTTGATGGACGCGCGATAGGGTTTTTCCATGCGCCTCGTGAAGCGGGCACCCGATGAAAGCGTGGAAAATGTCAACGGCGGCTGGCCATCGGCCGTTGCGGAGGCGGGCAACAGCCGGCGGGGCACGCGGGAGGTTCGGGCGAGGCCATCGCCTGTCGCACCAGTTCGCCGATCATGCGCAATAGAGCGGAGTGGAGGCCGGCGGTGCCGGCGCGCGTCATTCGCAATCCCAGGCCGGAGCAGAGATTGGCGGCTTCCACGTCCAGGTCGTAGAGAACTTCCATGTGGTCGGAAAGGAATCCGATGGGCGCAACCAGCACGGTTTTCACGCCTTCTGCAGCCAATGCCCGCAGGTACGTCAAAATGTCGGGCTCGAGCCACGGCTGCGACGGCGGCCCGCTGCGACTTTGCCAGGCCACGTCCCAAGCGGCGATACCCAACCGCGCGGAGATGGCGCCCGCCGCCGCCCGGATCTGGCCCTCGTACTCCGACGCCGCCGCCATCGCCACCGGAATGCTGTGCGCGGTGTAGACCACGCGCGCCGCCGGGCGGCCGGCTTCGGCAACCCACGCCATGGCTTCCCTCACGCGTTCGGCGTTGGCCTCCAGGAACAGCGGATGGGAACAGAAAGGCGGTATCTTGTCCACCAGCGGAGCGTTTGCGCCCACCTCGCGCCGCGCGGCTTCAATGTCTTCCAGGTACTGCCGGCAGCCCGAATAACCGGAATAGGCGGAGGTCGCGAGCGCCAAAGCGCGGCGCACACCATCCCGAGCCATCTCCCGCATCGTCTCAGCCAGCAGCGGGTGCCAGTTGCGGTTGCCCCAATAGACCGGCAGCGGCAAGCTCGCCCGCATGGCCGCCAATAACTCGCGGCAATAGCCGTTGATGGGGCTGCGCCCGCCGAAATGGTAATAGTGCCCGGCTACTTCGAGCATCCGCTCACGGGGCACGTTCCGCCCGCGCAGCACGTTTTCAAGGAACGGAATTACATCTTCAGGCTTCTCCGGTCCACCGAAAGAAAGTAATAGGATGGCGTCGTATGACATTTGGCTGGCGCTCTCCTACACTTTACCGTGGGGCAACCCTACCGCAGCAGCCGGATGGATCCATTGTTGGTGTTCAGATCGAACAACGGGCCGCCGGAGCCGATGGTTCCCGCCAGGCGATTCTTGCTGATCTCGCCCTGGACGCGGAATTCAAAATCGGAAGAAATAGATCCGTTGGTCGTGTGAGCGTCCACGCGCGCATTGAGGTCGTCCGGCAGGTGCAGAGTGATCGAACTATTCGACGTGTGCGCGCGTACGTCGGATCGAAACCCGGCGGGCAGCGTGAGTTCCACCGTACCGTTACTGGTTTCCGCGCGGACTTCGCCGCCGGCCCGGTCGATGGCCGCGCGGATGCCGCCGTTGGATGTTGTTGCATCCAGAGAACCGCGCAGCCGCTCGGCATGGATATGGCCGTTCGAGGTATGGGCATGGACGGCGCCTTCGATCAGGTCCAACTCCACCGCTCCATTCGTAGTCTCCGCGCCCAGATCTCCTTTCAGGTCCAGGGCGTGGATGGAGCCGTTGGACGTGTGCAGATGCGCCTGCCCGGTGGTGCCGGTGACGTGGATGGAGCCGTTGGTCGCGGTGACACGCTCCAGGATCGCATTCCTGGGCACGAGCAGGGTGAAGCGCGCGCCCTGGTTGTTGCGCCGCTCGGTCGGCCGGACTGCACGTATCGTGACGGAGTCGGGGGTGTGGTCGATGTCAACGCGTAGAGCGTCGGCAGCCTCCGGGGTGGGACCGTACTTCGCGCCGAGAATATCCACGGTGTCCCTGTCGGAGCCGCTGATTTCCACGCTGCCGTTGAATGTTTCCAGAGACAGCTTGGCGCCGGCATGCAGCGGGTACGTATAGTGGAAATCCCTTGTAACCCGTTCCATGTCGCCCCAGTCTTCAATGTCGCAACCGGCCAGACACAGAATCGGAATCGTGAGCAA
>JBEKZL010000393.1:0-7382 GCA_049509915.1 Bryobacteraceae bacterium
TGCGGCGTGTCTACGCCGGACCGGGAAACGCGATCGAGAAGCCCGGCCCGTTTCAATTGGGCTTCGATGGACACCACCTGGCGACTTCGTTCGTCGGCTTCGAATTCGAGAACGGTATTTCCATGGTGCAAGCCGTGGATACTCCGCCCGACTACCTGGAGGTCGAGCCCGCTACGCGGACTTACACCCTGGTGACGCCCCACGAACAAACGCTCACGTTCATCCCCACCGCCAACGTCTGGGGCGGGGTGAAAGTCTGGCGCGGCCTGTCCGGCTTCACTCGGTCGGGCGGAGTAGAGAAACTGGCCGGGCGCTTTGTCTTCGATTTGTGGGACGGGCGGTATGGCCAGAGCGCCATCGACCTGGCCAAGGCGTTTCGCTACGGCCTGACCGATGCTGTCGTTGTCTGGCACAACTGGCAGCGCTGGGGTTACGACTATCGCCTGCCCGATGTCTACCCGCCCAATCCGCAATATGGCACCACGGAAGAATTCGCCGCGCTGGTGCGCCTGTGCAAAGACCACGGCGTGCTGTTCGCGCCGCACGACAACTACATCGATTTCTACCCGGACGCCGATGGCTTCAGTTACGGCAACATCGCCTTCGATCGCGACGGGCAGCCTCGCAAGGCCTGGTATCACGCCGACCGCCAGGCGCAGTCCTACCGCGCGCGCGCCGACCGGCTGCGGCCGTTTCTCGAACGAAATATCAAAACCATCGCCGCCGGATTTGCGCCCGACGCCTATTTCATCGATGTCTGGTCCTCCATGGGCCCCTACGATTACTGGAGCGCGAGCGGGGAGTTTTTCCCGCGAACCGTGACCCGCCAGTCCTGGCGCGACGCCTTCGCCTGGATTCGCGATTACCTGGGCGGTGCGCCGCAGATTTCCGAAGCCGGCCACGATCAACTGATCGGATGGCTCGACGGCGGACAAGCCAATCTCCTGCGCGTCGAAGCGCCGCCCGCCACCGGGTTCGTGTGGCCCATCGCCCACGCCGACGCCGAGCGCATCCCGTGGTTCGATGCCGCCTACCACGACCGGTTCGCGTCCCACGGCGCGGGCTACGAGGATCGCTACGCGGCGGGGCTCGACGTGAAGGAACACGGCATGTACAGCCGCGACTACATCTCGACCGAAGTCCTGACCGGGCATCCCGCCATGGTCCGCCAGGCTTTCAGCCGCGAGGCCGTCCGCAAGTATTGGCTGCTGCACGACCTGATGCGCGCGCTGGCGCTGCGGAAAATCGAAGGGGTGGAGTTCGGCGGCGGCAGCCTGCACCGCCAGCACGTTTCCTTGGAAGGCGGCGGCGAGGTATGGGTGAACCGCGGTGCGGGCGAGTGGAGCGTCGCCGGCCACAGCCTGCCGCAATATGGCTATTACGCGCGAGTTCCGGTCGGCGGGGGCGTAGTGGAAAGTGCCATCGAAACGCGTGCGGGAAGCGTGGTGGAGTGGTCGCGTTCGCCGGAAGCCTTCTACCAGGGCGAATACCGGGTCGCGCGCGGCGCCGGCGGTATCGACGTGACCCCGCTTCCGTCCGCACCGGCATTCGAAGCGCGAATCGATACGCGCGATCTGCCGTGGAGGATCGGCGAACCGAAGACGGCGGACGTGGTGGATGAAGCCGGACGCGTGCTGCGTTCCGAGCCCGTCGCCCTGGAGGGCGGAGTGGTGAACTTGCGTTTCGATGGCGCGGCTTTTGGCTGGCGCCTTCGCTGAGCATTCGTGAGTGCCTGACCGACCTGGGGATTTCGCAGTTTCGGCGCGGCAACGCTCCCTGAGAAGCTGTGAAAAATTCAATTTATAGCCACCGATGAAGACCGATGAACGCAGATAAAACCCTTGTTTTCTTTATCGGTGTTTATCGGCGTTCATCGGTGGCTAGATTTCTTCACGGCTCCTGACGGTCGCGGCTCGGTTACGGGCGCCGCGTGTTCCATGACTTACCGAGCCGCGACCGCCAGGGAGCGGTTAGCGAACTTCCGCATGCCCACCATGTTAGTATTTATTAATATATATATAAATTTAGCATATGCGGGAACAATGCCGGTCGTGCCGGTCTCTAACCACCACGGAGTCCTGAAATGCTGGAAGCGCGCTCCCTCACCAAGTATTACAACCACACACCTGCCGTCCGCCAGGTCAGCTTTACGGTCAGTCCGGGCGAGATCCTCGGCGGAGGAGCCGCATCTTTACCCGCACCTCACTGGCCGGGAGTATCTCCGCCTGGCCGGCAGGTTGCGGGGAATGCCGCGCCAGGTGCTCGAACCCAAATTGGACGAATTCCTCCGCGTCTTCGGCCTCTGGAGCGACAGCCACACGCCCCTGTCTTCATATTCCAAGGGCATGCGCCAGAAAATCCTCCTCTCGGCGGCTCTGCTCCACGACCCGGATATCCTCATCCTGGACGAGCCGTTCTCGGGCCTGGATGTGACCTCCGCCCTGATGTTGCGGAGTCTTCTACGGGCGCTGGCGGACCGGGGAAAGATGATTCTGTACAGTTCTCACGTTCTCGAAGTGGTCGAGAAGATCTGTTCCAAGGTCGTAATCCTCCGGCGAGGCGAAGTGGTGGCGTACGATTCGATCGAGCGGCTTCGGGAGTTGATGAGCCAGCCTTCGCTCGAAGGTGTGTTCGCCCAGTTGGCGGAGGTGGCGAATGGCGACGAGATGGCGAATCGTGTTGTAGAGGCGATGAGTTACCCGCGGCCGGCAGCATCGGCGGCAGGAGGCTTGACAGACGACAAAAGGCGATCGTCTTTCCCACCGGCCGAAGGACCAGAGCCGCCCGTGGCACTCGGCCTGCGCGTGTATCGCGGCATCGCCAGCGCATTTCCGGATGAGTTTCAAAACGTCTATGGCGGCGAGTTGCTCCAAACGGCCGAAGACACCATTGCCCCCGTCTGGCGGCAACATGGCTGGTTTGGACTGGCGCGCGTGCTGCTCGATGTCGCCATCCGCGTGCCGCTCGAGCACGCAGCCGAGCTCGGGCGGAATTTGCGCTATGCCCTGCGGATGCTTCTCGGCTCGCCGGGCTTCACCGCGGTGGCGCTGATTTCGCTCTGCCTGGGGATTTCGATCGCCGCCTGCGCCTATAGCGAGATGAACGGCCTGTTGCGCGACCTGCCCGGAGTGCCGAAGCCCGCCGAGTTAGTGGCGCTGCAGGCGCCGTCGTCCTATCCCGCCTACAAGCGCTATCGCGAGTTGAACGATCTGTTCACGTCCACCTTCGCCTATATCGCGCCGGTGCCCTTCGCGGTTTCATTCGGCGGTCACACGGAACGGACTTGGGGACACCTGGTCACGCCCTCGTATTTTTCCACGCTGGGCGTACAGCCATCGTTGGGCCGCTTCTTCGATGCGACAGACGAGCAGCCGGGGCGGACGCCGGTTGTGGTAGTAAGCTACCGATTCTGGGAAGACCATCTGGGCTCGAACCCTTCGGTCGTCGGCAGCGCCATTCGCATCAATGGTTACCCCAGCACGATTGTCGGCGTGGGGCGAAAGGAGTTTCTGGGCGCATCGCCGGCGGTGTTCGTGGCAGACCTGTGGCTGCCAGTCTCGGTAGACGCGCGGATGGCGCCGGAGTTGGATGGCGACGCTTTGCAACGGCGCGACCTGACCATGTTTCAGGTGGCGGGACGCTTGCGGCCGGGTGTTACCGAAGCCGGGGCGGGGGCCGAGTTGAGTGCAACCGCGCAGCAAATGGCGGAGAATTATGGCGATCCGGATCGAAATCGGAAGGGCGAGCGGATTTCGTTGCTCCGCGCTGGAAAGGTGCTCCCGCTGCGCCAGCAGGATGTGCCGTTCTACCGGGAGTTCCTGCTGGTGATGGCCGGGCTGCTGTTGACGATCGCCTGCGCCAACGTGGCCAATATGATGCTGGCGCGGGCGGGCGACCGGCGCAAGGAAATCGCCGTGCGCCTGGCGATGGGCGCCAGCCGCGCCCGCCTGATCCGCCAGTTGCTGACCGAGAGCATGCTGCTGGCCGTGGGCGCCGCCATCCTCGCGTTCCCAATCTGCTTCTGGTTGATGCACCTGCTTTCTCAATTGCGAATGCCGTTTCCGATTCCCGTCACCTTCGACCTGATGCCCGATT
This sequence comes from Bryobacteraceae bacterium, assembly GCA_049509915.1. Classification (GTDB taxonomy): domain Bacteria; phylum Acidobacteriota; class Terriglobia; order Bryobacterales; family Bryobacteraceae; genus JBEKYD01. The sequence goes on from JBEKZL010000393.1 coordinate 4,096, forward strand.
GGCGGGCGCTGGTGTTCACCTTCGCGATCGCCGCCTTCACCGGTTTGGCCTTCGGCCTTGCGCCGGCGCTGCAGGCTACGCGCACGAACCTGGTTTCGGCGCTCAAGGAAGGCGGCAACGTGGGCCTGCGCAAGTACCGGTGGCTGAGTTTGCGCAACGTGCTCGTGCTCGGCCAAATGGCGGCGTCGCTGATGCTGCTGCTGATCACCGGCTACATGGGCCTCGGCATCCAGGGCACGCTGGGGGCGCAGGAAGGGTTCAACCCCAGGAATCTCTACCTGGTCTCCCTCGATCCGGTGCGCGACGGGTATTCGGCGGCGCGCGCGGAGGCGTTTTTCGGGAACCTGCTGGAGCGCGTGAAGACGCTTCCCGGCATCACCGCCGCATGCCTGACCGATACGCTGCCGGTTTCGTTCGACGGCAACTCCGGTGTGCGGCTTTCCGACGCCGGCCGGCAAGCCAATGCGCCTCCCAACGGCTACTGGGCGCGTAAGCACAGCGTGGGCCGCGACTATTTCGAGACGGCGGGCATTCGCATCCTGACTGGACGCGGCTTTCAAAGGCAGGACGAGGCAAACGGCGCCGCGGCGATTGTCGTCAGCCAGGAAGCGGTGCGGCAGATCTGGAAGGGCGAAGATCCGGTGGGACGCCGCATCGAGATCGGCAATTGGGAGGCGGCCGGGGCCTCCGCGGCGTGGATCGGCACGATCGACCACCGCGCTTCCGCGCTGGCGAGAGAACCCCAGACGTTCGAGGTGGTCGGCGTGGTTCACGATGTGTCGGAAGATGTGATTGCGAGCAAGAAGCATGCGGCGGTGTACTTTCCGCTCCACCCGGCCGATTACGCGCATCCTTCTTTGCGCGGGGTGACGCTGATGGTGCGCGCGGCGCCGGGAGTGGAACCTATCGGCGCGGTGCGGCGCCAGATCGCCGCCATCGATGCGAACATCGCGCCCTTCAACGCGGGCAGCATGAGCGAACACATCGCGCAGTATATGTCTGCGCTTCAGGGGGCTTCCTGGACATACGGCTTCATGGGCGTGTTCGGCCTCGTTCTGGCATCAGTGGGGCTGGCCGGAGTGACAGGTTATTCGGTATCGAAGCGCGGGCATGAGATCGGCATCCGCATGGCGCTGGGCGCGCAGAAGCGCGACGTGCTGACGCTGGTAATGAAGGAGGGAGCAATCCTGGTATTGGTGGGCACGGTGGCAGGCCTGGCGCTTGCCTGGGCCGGGATCCGCGCCGTCTCCGCCATGTTCTTCACCGTGGCCAGCGTGCGCAGCTCCGACCCCGTGCTGCTGGTGGGCGCCCCGCTGCTGCTGGCCGGACTGGCCTTGCTCGCCTGCTACTTGCCAGCCCGCCGATCGGCGCGCATCGATCCCGTGGCGGCCTTGCGCCAGGAGTGAAAATCACATCATGATAGAATGGCTTCGCGAGACGCACGGACCGGTATTCGAGCTCTTTCGCCATTTCCTGCTGAGTTTCTTCTCGAGCGAACTGGTTACGGCCACCGGCCAGACAGCGTCTACATTGTTTGGCGTGTTTGCCTGTCTGCTGCCCTGCGGCATGATGTTCGTGCAGCCGCTCAAGCTCAAGTACGAGTACTTTTCGAGCCTTCCAGTTCCGGGGCCCTATCGCGAAGCCGTCCGCGCCGACGAACTCTGGCTGATCGTTCTTGTGATGTCCGTGATCGGAGTCCTGACCGCCATCAAGTGGCAGTCTCTGTTTCCGGGATTGCGGGATTATCGCGCCCTGGCATCGCTGCCACTTCGGCCCGCGCAGGTTTTCGCGGGCAAATTCCTGGCTCTGGTTACGGTCGCCACGGTTGCGGTTTTCACTCTGAGCTTACTCACCGCATTCTCGTTTGCTCCGGTTTCCGCCGGCCGCTGGGCAATGAATCCATCCCTGGGACCGCGAATTCTGGCACATGCCGCCGCATCTACCGCCGCCGGTTATTTCTTTTTCTTCGCGGTGGTTACCCTCCAGGGCGTGCTTCTGAATGTGCTGCGGCCGAGCCTATTCGAGCGGGTCACCGGATACTTACAGGGATTTCTTGTGGCGGCCATGCTGATCCTGCTGGTGATGAGCTTCTCTATCCAGCCGGAATTCACCCGCGCGGCCATCCGCCCGGAACTGGCACGCTGGCTTCCGCCGGTGTGGTTCCTGGGCCTTTGCCAGGCGATCTCCGGGGATCCGGATCCGGCAATGCAGGCGCTCGCGCACACGGCCCGGGCGGCGCTCGCGATCTCCTCGGGGCTGGCTGTATTCACCTACCTGATCAGCTATGGCCGCCATCGCGCCCTGGTAGTAGAGGGAGTGGCCGTACCCGCCAAAACTCGGGCGTGGGCAGCCACCTTGCTCGACTGGTTCGTTCCCGATCCTCGCCAGCAGGCCATCCTCGTCTTCATGGTCAGAACCCTGGCGGGCAGCGGCCAGCACCGCATGATCCTGATGGGTTACGGTGGTTTCGGCCTGGCCATCCTGCTAAGCGGTATGATCGGCATGCGCGAAATCGTCGAACCCGCCAGGTTGGTCCCGGCGTGCTTCGTCTACGCGCATGTGATTCTGCTGGTCTTTCTGCTGCTCGGCGTGCGCCACCTGTTTTCCATTCCAACCGAACTGGGGGCGAATTGGATGTTCCGCATCGCGGAACGGGAAGGGCGCCGCCAGTGGATGCGCGCGGTGGACCGTTTGGTCCTCTTTTCGGGCGCGGTCGTAATGCTGGCCGTCCCCTTCCCCGCCGAGGTCAAGTTTCTCGCCTGGCGCGCGCTGGCCGAGTCGGTGCTATTCGCGGCTTTCGGCCTGCTCTGTTACGAATGGGCGTTCGCTTCCTGGGAGAAACTACCGTTCACCTGCTCGTATCTTCCCGGAAAGGCGCCGGCGTGGCTCATGGCATTGAAACTCCTCGGAATTCTCACTCTGCTACCCATTGTGAGCGGGATTATGCTCGCCTGTTTGTACAACCCTGTAGCGTACCTGGTGGCGATGGCCGTTCTGCTGGCGGCTTGGGCCCGCGCCCGCGCGATCCGAAAAGAGACCTGGGGCGAGGTACGCTTGCGATACGAAGAATTGCCCGAGCCGGCGATTCACGGGCTAAACCTGCTTCAATAGGGTCGTTACACATGAAAACGATCTGCCTTGTCGCGATTTGCCTTGCCTTGGCCTCGGACGTTCGTGCCGCGGGCTTCGAGACCACCCGCGTGAAAGTCGCCATCGCGGGCGGCGAAGCGCCGTTCTGGACCCTACAGTCGAAAGGCGGGCCGGCCGCGCTGGACATCTTGCCGCCG
>JBEKZL010000394.1:0-9134 GCA_049509915.1 Bryobacteraceae bacterium
ATGGGCCGCATTCGCATTCTGCCGGATCAGGTCGCCAACAAAATCGCCGCCGGCGAGGTGGTGGAGCGGCCGGCTTCGGTGGTCAAGGAGCTGCTCGAAAACTCGCTCGACGCAGGCGCTACCGACTTGCGGGTCGAGGTGGAGTCGGGCGGACGGCGCCTCATCCGCATCGTGGACGACGGCACCGGCATGCTGCGCGACGACGCGCTGCTGGCCTTTGAACGGCACGCCACCAGCAAGCTGCGCGACGTCAAAGATCTGTTGTCGATTTCGACCCTCGGTTTTCGCGGCGAGGCGTTGCCGTCCATCGCCTCGGTTTCGCGTCTGCTGCTCGAAACCCGCTCGGAAGAAGAAACCACCGGCACGCGCATCGAAATCGCCGGCGGCAAAATGCTGCGTTGTGAAGAAGCGGCGCTGGGCCGCGGCACCTCGATTGCGGTGCGCGACCTGTTCTACAATGTGCCGGCGCGCAAGAAATTCCTGCGCACGGACGAACTGGCGCACATCGCCTCCCTGGTCACCCACTACAGCCTGGCCCATCCGGCCAAGACTTTCCAACTGACCAGCGGGCCCAGCGAGCTGTTGCGCGTCACTCCCGTGGCGTCGCGCGAAGAGCGCGTGTACCAGGTATTCGGCAGCCAGGTGCTGGAGGACCTGGTCGAAATCGGCGAGCGCTGGCGCGACCTGCGCATGCCCGCGCCGGGCGTGCCGCCTTCGGAAGCCATCTCCGAATACCTGCGCGAGCCGGAGGAGCCGGAGGCGCGCACCTTCCGCCTGAACGGGTTCTTTTCGCGCCCGCAGGTGCAGAAGGGCAACCGCAACTCGATCTATATTTTCGTCAACGGCCGGCTGATCCGCGACCGCCTGCTGCTGCACGCGCTTTCCTCGGCATATCACAACCTGATTCCACCATCGGCTTTTCCGTTCGCTCTGTTGTTTCTGGAATGCGATGCCGAGGAAGTGGACGTGAACGTGCACCCTTCGAAGACCGAGGTGCGCTTTCGCCACGGCTCGTTCGTGCACGATTTCGTGCGCGACACCATTCGGGAGCGGCTGATGGAGAGCCGCCCCGCGCCCACATTTCCGGTGTCGCCCATCGTAACCCGGCGGGCTTCCGACGCCGGGCAGGCCGCGGCGCAGCTCCCCTATTCGGAATTCAGCCAGATGGTGGCCGACCAGGCGCCGCCCGAGACTCTCCCGATCGGGTTGTCCGAACCCGGCGCCGAATTCAACGTTCCCTCCGAGGCCGCCTTGCCGGAGTTCACCTTGCGCGCCGCACCGGGCCCGGATCTGCGCCTCGATTTCAGCGCGCCGCCCATCGAAGTCACTCCCGGTACGCCGCCTTCCGGCAAGCTGCTGCGCCACGCCGATCCGCACGGCTCGTTCCCCCCCGATGCCCTTCCCCCGCCCGAGTTCTCGCTCTCGGTGTTGTCCGAACTGCGCCCGCTGGGCCAGATCCACGAGAGCTTCATCGTCGCCGCCAGCCGCGACGGCTTGTGGATCGTCGACCAGCACGTCGCCCACGAGCGTATTCTGTTCGAGCAGGTGCTGAAACAGCGCGCCCGCGGCAGCGTGGAGATGCAGCGCCTGCTGCTGCCGCTGGTGCTGCAATTGACCGCCGAACAGCAGATCGATTACGCCCGCATCGCCGACGAGCTGCACGCCTCCGGCTTCGAAACCGAACCTTTCGGCCAGCGCACCATCGCCATCAAAGCCGCCCCCGCCGCCCTTCCCGCCTCCGATATCGAGCGGATTCTCTTCGAGATTCTGGAAACCGCCGAAGGCGAAACCCGCGGCCTCTCGCTCGACGACCTCCGCCGCAACGTCTGCGCCTCCATCGCCTGCCACGCCGCCATCAAGATCAACACCAAGCTCGACCCCGGCAAAATGGAATGGCTCCTGCGTGCCCTGGCTCAAACCGATTGCCCCATGAGCTGCCCGCACGGCCGCCCGATCGCCATGCACTATTCCACACGGGAGATTTTGAAAGCGTTCCATCGGATCTGAGCGGGCCGCTTTTATCTTCCCGTCATGTAAGTCCGATACCATGAAGACTTGGAAATGCGTATCGGGTGGTTGATTTTGGCCATGGCCGGGGCCGCGGCGGGACAGACGCCGGCCGGGAAGGGCCTGGTCGAGCGGGGATACGACCACTTTTACAACCTGGAGTACCCGGAGGCAATAGCGGATTTCGAGAAGGCCATCGCGGCCTCGCCGAAAGATCCGGAACTGCACAATCACCTGGCGCAAACCTTGGTGTTTCAGGAGATGTACCGCAACGGAGCTCTGGAGAGCGAGCTGGTTTCCGGCACCAACTCCTTCTTGCGGCGTCCCAGGATGAATCCCGACCCGGCGACCGAGAGGCGCTTCCTGGCCGAAATCGGGCGGGCCATGGCGTTGGCCGACACGCGGCTCAACGCCAATCCCAACGACACCGCCGCACTGTATGCCATGGGCATTTCCTATGGCTTGCGGTCCAACTATTACTGGGTGGTGAAGAAGTCCTGGCGCGATTCGCTGCGCGACGCCACCTCGGCGCGAAAACTGCACAATCGCGTGACCGAGCTCGATCCGCGGGACGTGGACGCGCGCCTGGTGGAAGGGCTCCACGATTACATCATTGGCAGCCTGCCGTGGACTTGGCGCATGTTGGGCTTCCTGGTGGGGATGAAAGGCGACAAACAGCAGGGCATCCGCATCGTCGAGGACGTGGCACAGCACGGCCGCGACAACCGTATCGACGCGGAAATCTTCATGGGCGCGCTGTATCGCCGCGAAAACCAGACTCGGCGGGCCGTCCCGATCGTTCAGGACCTGATTCGCCTCTTCCCACGCAACTATCTTCTGCGGCTAGAGTTATCGCAAATGTACAGCATGGCGGGCGATGAACGGGATGCGCTCGAAGCGGTCGCGGAGGTAGAGCGGCTCAAGAACCAGCACGCTCCCGGATACGACCGCGTGCCTTGGGAGAAGATCTACTTTCAGGAAGGAACGGTGGAATTCTGGTACCGCGACGCGTACCTACGGATCGGGCAGATCTACGACCTGACTCACCGCCGCCAAGAGGCCCTGGAAGCCTACAGGAAAGCTATCGCCTACGCTCCCGAAGCGGATGCCGCCCAAGAGGCCAGAAAATACATCGACGCGCCCTATCGGCGGAGCTAGGCCGGCCCGCCCAGGCACTTGGAGCTAGTGCGGTTCCGTTTTCGCATCCGGTTCGTCGATGGTGACCTTCACGGGCTGCTCGATGTATTTTGCATCCTTACCCGTGGTCAAAACCATCACCGTGAGCCGCCCTGGCGCAGCCTTCACTGGAATTTTGAACTTTATTGAAGTGGCAGTTTGTTCGGTCACTTCGACCGGAGTATCGTTTTTGCCGTCGGTGAGAAACACCTTGGCAACAGTGTCTTTCTGCAGGTTTTCGCCCGTGACGGCGATGACATCGCCGGTCTTGCCATTCAAGGGGTCCACCGAGGTCATTCTGGGCATTGCCTGTTGCGCTAGGGCTACCGTTCCGGCGCCGAGCAGCAGGCACGTAATTAAGGACAGTCGCATCTTTTTATCCGTTCCCTGACTCAATGCTATTCCCCTTACGGCGCGAATTCAAGGGGAGTGTTGAAGATTTCACCAAATGGTCGAGTAGAAGCCGTCAGGGTTGCAACTAAAGATATCGCCACAGAGGAACACGGATAAAGAAAACACGGGACTTATCTGTGTTTATCCGTGTTCATCTGTGGCTTGAGCTCCTGATAGTTCCCGTTCACGATTTCAGAGCACTTCGAAATCGACGACTCTGGTTACGGCACGGCCCGTATTGTCCACCGCTCTCAGTTCGGCCCGATACGTGCCAGCACTGAGCTTATCCAGGTGCAGATCGAGCGCGATCGGTACTACCGCGTTCCCGGGGCGTCTTGCGATCGATCACGCGCAGTTGGAGAGCAATCTGCGGCCCTTGAGGGACGGCCGGAGCGGCCCCTTCTTCTTTCGGCTGCGGGGCGCTCACCGACGCCATCAGCGGCTCGTAGATTTCCAGGTAGGCGGCGGCTCGATCCGTTTTGGCGAAGCGGTTGGTCCCGGCCGGAACCAGCTCCAGGGGGCCATTTCTGGTCTGGACGATCAGCGGCGCGCGGCCTTCCAGCAGCGCCGTATCCAGGTCCGCGTCCTGCGTCGAAGTCTGCCGGAACTCTTTGCTGAGCGCCACGCCGCTGAGGAACAGCCCCTTGCCATCGTAGCTTTCAATTTTGAGCGGCGTTTCCAGCTTGCCAAACTCCTCGCCGCCGGAGCTGAAGACCACCTTAAGGGTATAGGCGCCGGGCGCCACGTCGAACTGGTTGTCGTAGTGGTACGGGTGCTGGGTGAAGGTCTCGAGATCCTTTTTATCCGGCAGATCGATCTTGACGCTGTCGCTGAAGCGCGCGGCCACCGAGCCGTCGGCCTTCGACGCCACCGCCAGGATGTCGATCTGGGCATGCATCTTTCCTTTCACCTTCTCGAACTTGATGGATGCGGAAGGAACTTCCAGAGCCACATCCACGCGGGCCGCGCTGCCAGACGCATAGAAGAAGGGCGCCAGCATGGAAGCCTGGATGGTGCCGGGCACATTAGCGGCGGCGCGGGTTTCCAGGTCCTTCTCGACGGGTTTGCCGGCGAGCAGATCCACCTGCTTGACGTTGCAATAACCGGTTCGGGCGCGGACCGTATAGCTATGCGCCACTTTCACCTTCAAACCGTGGCAACTGCCTTCCGCGGTATCGGGCGGGGCGTAGCCGATCAGGTAGTATTCGTTCTGCTCCCTGCCGATCTTCTCCAGGCCGCTCAACAAGTCGTTGGTGTTGACGATGACGAATCCGCCGGTGCCGTCGGCCAACGCGTAGAGCACCCGCTGGTTGCCTCCGATGCTATCCGGAATCGTCGGCATGATGACGTGTGGCTGCCGCGCGGGGTTGAAGTTGGGGTTCTGGTTCTGATTGACAGTATTGCCGCCGCCGGTCGAAGACCTGCCGGTCGTGCTCGTGGACGAGGGCGCAGTGCTGTGGCCGGAGCCGCCCGTAGTCCCGGTGGAGGTACGGCCGCTGCCGGGAGAGGCGCCGCCACCGCCCGTGCTCCCGCCGGTGCTGCCTCCCGCGCCGCCCCTGACTTGCGGCAAAAAACCATTCGAAAACCCCCCGCCCAATGAAAGCGGCGGACGTAACTCCATGCGCATGCCGGGGTTACCGGGACTACCTGGACTCAACGTCGGCTGCGTCACCAGGCCGCGCACGTCGATCGGGTAGACGGCGACGTTGGACTTATTGCACATGTCGATGGCCGCCGTCAGCTCGGATTGCGTCTCGATGGTGAGCGGAAATCCGGCGGTTAGCAGGATCAGGGATTTGCGGCCGGGGACATCGGACAGGTTCCTCGCCAGCGTGCGCACGCCCAAAAGCAAGGTGCGAGCGCCAAAATCCGACGCCGCGCGATTCAACCCACCCATGCCCGCGCCGGCGCCGCTCGCCGGACCGACGGCGGAAAACTTCACGCCTTTCACCACGTCCATCAGGCGTTCGGGGTCAGCGGTGAAATTCTGCGCGATCTGAACGCTGCCGCCGAAATTCACGATGGCCATCAGGCGGTTGGGCCCGGCATTCTTGGCGATGAACTTAGCGGCTGCATCGCGGGCGCGCGCCTGGTCGCCGTAATTCATGGTTGAGTTGTCGAAAAACAGTACCAGGTAGCGCTGCTGCTGGCTTGAGGGCGCGGCCGGATCGGCCTCATAGGAGAAGCTTTGGATACTCTGCTCCTTGTTGTCCTCCAGCACCTTGAAATCCTTCGCGGTCAGGTCGCGAACGTAGTTGTTCTTCTTGTCGGTGACGACCGCGTCCACCAGCACCTGCCGGGTTTCGGTGCGAATCACCGTGCCGGTGTTTATGGGTGCCTGCTGGGGGGTGTCCTGCGCTCCCAGGGCCAGAGCCAAGGCCCCTACCAACCCCGTCAGTGTTGCCATCCTCCGCATGTTTCGATCCTTCCTATGGAATGAAAACCGAGCCGTTCTGGGCTGCCATCTGCTGCCCTTCGGAATCCCGCACCACCAGCCGGACCATGTACGTGCCCGGCTTCACGTCCAGGTTGGAGCGAACCGTGAGGCCTTGCGCCAACCTCCGCTCGAGGGTTTGATCGAACAGGCGAAATTCGATTTTCTTGGTCACGCCCGTCACAAACTTGCCATTGCGATCGAACAGGCCGGACACCACCGTCAGGTTGTCCATATTGCGTCCGTCGGCCTTCCGGAATTTGATGTGCCTGAAGTCGAGATGCGCCAGCACGGCCACGTTGGCGGTTTCATCGGGGCGCTTGAAGAAACTGGTGTGCAGCTCGACCGGCATGTCGTTCAGTTCCTCGCGCGAAAACAGTGCCTCTTCGATCTCGCGCCTGGCGTTTTCCTCAGCGCTTTCCAGATGCCGCGGCGCGTAGTAACCCTTGCGCGCCACGAGGCTCATATCCGCCGGCGGGATCTTGAGCGTTACCCGCAGGGCGTGAAAGCTGCCGTCCAGCTTCAGGTTCTGCGGCGAAAAGCCGAGCAGATAGTAGACCTCGGGCGCCGATGCTGCGCGGCGAAGGGCCTCGTCCAGATCGTTATTGTTATGAAAAAAGGTGCCGCCGGTGCCGGCCGTCAGTTCCCAAAGCACGTTTTCGTCGGCGATCGCCAATTGCTCGGCGTTCATGGAAGGCGCGCTCTGGCTTGCGTCGAGACCGGGGACCGACAACCCCAGAACGTTAATGGCGTTGACGATCACGTCGCCGCGAATGGCGCGATCGAGCAAATCGGTTATTTCCTGGCGGTGCTCCAGCAGGGTCAGGAAACCGGGCGAAATCAGCACCAGAACGCGTTCACCCGGCATGCTGGCCATTTGCCGCACCGAGTCGCGCAACACCGAAAGCGTTACCAGCGTTTCGTAATCGCTTTGCGGCGAGCGGGCGTTGGCGAAGGTGGTGGTGGGGCGGGTGACAGGCCGCGGCTGGAGGCGAGCCAGGGCGGCATGCACCTTTTCGAGGTCGTCGGTGAAATCCTGCATCACCTGGCCGGAGGTGGTGAATACGGCCACGCGGTCGCCGGTGCGCAACTGGTCGCTCATGTGGCGCATGGCGGCATCGCGGGCCCGCGTCAGGTCGCCGAACTGGGCGCGGAGGTCGTCGAACAAGTAGGCCACGAAGCGATCGGCCATGCCGGCCGGCGCGCCGTTTTCGGACTGGGTTGGGGACTTACCGGTAGCCATCACTTCCAGCGCCCCGCTAGCCGGCCGCTTCTCCACCGAAAAGCGGGTGATCTCCTGCAGCTTGTTCTTGTCGAAGAGTTGGAAATCCTGCTGCCGCAAGCCGCTTACCGCGCGGCCCTGGCGATCACGCACGACCACCGGCACCATCACCAGGTTGACGTGGGCTTGAAAGGTGGCCGGCTCGTCGCGCTGGCTCATTTCAGCCTGAGCCTGGCCGGGGGTATTCTGCGCCGGTGCGGCTGGGGGCGTGGCCAGGAACAGCACCGGCAACAGCCATATTCCCGCCGCGAGAACCGCAAATCGCGAAAGCATTGGGTGCCGACTCCGTCCTTGTCATCATAGGACAAAGCGGGCGGGGGCGGGGTAAATTGTCGTCCCTCGCGGCCGGGCTTTAGCCCGTAGGCGTAGAATAAAGGCAAGGATGGCAAGGCTCAAGTTCAGCCCGAAACCGCATGCCGACGTATTGCTACGGGTGTTCGACCTGCCCAGACGGGGGATGTCTCTGGCGCTCGCGGAAGGCATTTTGGCACTCGACTTTCCCGAGGAAGATGCAGCTCGTATTGAAGAGCTGAATGTCAGGGCCAATGAGGGTGAATTGACCGACGAAGAAGAAGCCGAGCTGGAAGCGTACGCGAATATCGGCGATCTCCTCGCCTACTGGCAGTCGAAGGCTCGTCAGAAACTACAACAGCCGGCATGAGTGGGCCGTTCGAGGCGGTACGGCAACGGGCGCGCAATCGGTGCGAATACTGCCACCTGCCGCAAGAAGCGTTCCGCCGCGGCTTCCACATCGAGCACATTGTCGCCAGGCAACACGGCGGTTCCACAAGCCTGAGCAACCTCGCATTGGCCTGCTGGAACTGCAACCGCAAGAAGGGACCTAACCTGTCGGGAATCGACCCGGCGACACTTGCGGTACGATGCCCGTGCCAGACAGGACGTCATCCTTGGCCCGTGCTGGGAGCGCTCGACGCTGTTACGGGGCCGCTGCATACTTGGAGCCGGGATGGAAGAAGACCGTGCAGACAAAGTTCTTGCTGGAGTTGTAAGTACAAGTCTGCATTAAACCCGATCCTCCTGAAAAAGCAGAAGCAGGGAGCATACGGACCCGGCCGGGACTAACCCGGCGGCGGCCTTTCGCGCCATCATTTGTCCGCCCCTCGACATCCTTTAATTCCAATCGAAAAACCCGATCGCGTTCGCACTACTTGACGCCGTGATGTTCGCGGAGGTGGGTGGACAGCAGTTCTTTGAGGGTAGCCACCTCTTCGGCGAGGTGGTCGATCTTGTTCGAGAGGCGCTCGAAGTCCAGTTTTATGTCGGCGCGAAGGGTGCCCATTTCGGCACGGAGCGTCTCCTTTGCGTCGGTGATCCGGCTGTTGGAATAGATCAGCATCGACAAAGGGAAAACGATGGCGATGGCAACGGTCAGAATCTGTTGGTCGTTCACTTGCTCTCTCCAGCCCGATCGGTTCCCGCTGAATTATCATTGCCGCGCGATACGGTTTTCGTCAAGAGGGGCCGGAAAGCCGGCACACCGCCAAGGCCGCCTACTTCGACTGCTTGGCGGCCATCTTCCGTTCCAGCGCCTGCATCAGGCGCGCTTCCACGTCGGGCGGAATCGGGTAGGGATCCATTCCCTTATACACTCGAATCGTCTTCTTGGTGGTATCGGCGATCACCCAACAGTTCGGACACCCGGCAATATGCTGCTCCAACTCGGTACGGGCCTCGCCGGCGAGGTTCTCGTCCAGGTAATCGCTCAATTCCCGCAAAAAGTCCTTACAGGTAAGCAAAGGCGTCGTCCCCCTTGCGCTTGAAATGACGGGTCAGCTTCTCGCGCAATTGCAAGCGGGCCCGCAAGAGTCTGCTCTTGACGGC
>JBEKZL010000395.1:0-5357 GCA_049509915.1 Bryobacteraceae bacterium
CGGAAACCTATCAATCTGGCATCAAAGTATCTGACGCGGACCTCGCTCAGGTGAAAATCCGCCGCGACAAGTTTCATGGCGACTGGAACTACGAAATCGAGCCCCGCCACCCATCCCTCTGACTAGTTTATTTCTAGACAGACCCTAAGGGCTCTCGCGGTTGACCCCACGCCGAAGCTTACCCGCCTCTTCGAACTGGACCTCTTCGGCGGGCGTCGCGGGGATGCGCGGGCCAAGGTACCGGGAGTGCCGGCAAGGCGGGATAAGCACCCCAGGGATTGTGGATCCAGGCTGGAAACGCTCCATTGGCGGGAGGGAACGCCTGCAGTGCGCCGTTTTGATCCATAACGTAATCGTTATTGAAGCCGCCGTAGCGGGTGTAGCAGCAGGTGTTGCCAACGTGAATATCGATGGGAATGACGGGGGACGCGGGTATCGCTTGCGCCGGCGCTCCGCTCCCAATGACAATCTCGTGCTGGTTATAAGCTTGATCCATCCAGCCCACGGCCTGGAAGGCTTCCGCGAGATTCTGCGGATATACGCAAAGGATCTTGCCGAGTTGCCCGCCAACCTGGCCTTGCACGGCCGCGAGAGCGGGCAGAAACTTGTGAGCCAGGTTGTGCCGCCGCAGAGTGGGAAGGAGCTTCCGGTATATCAGCGCCGCATTACCGGCATCGCCGCTGAAATGAATCTTCCACCCCTCATCCGGAATAGTCATTTGCGCACTGTACCAATGCCAGCCATTCATGAAGGTGTAGCGGTTGAGTTCCGAGGCCGTCACCAGCATACCCGGTGCAGGTCCAAAGTTCGCATTCGCGAAAGGTGCAGGATGCATTTTTCCCCTCTTTCTCGCGCGGCGGACAGGATCCGCGGCTTAGGGGCGCCTGGCGGGATTACCGCTCTAGCCTCCCCGATAGCAGAAAGTATATCGCAGGTCGCCTGGATCGCAGCCAGGATTTTTGGGCCGAAAAAGCACACAGATACCCGTGAAGAGCGGGGCCAGCGAGCAGCCTGGCCGCGCGTTGACGTACTGCGCGTACCGGCCCGGGGGAACAGCACGCGGAATCGTCGAGGAGAGACTCCAAACTCCCGGCGGCGTGGAATATGTTACGGCCTGGCGCTCGCCCTAAAGGGGGCGCTCGCCGCGCGCCAGGCGGGCGGTGATGTCGTCCACCACAGGGATGAGATCGGCGGTAGAGGCGATGATGTAGTGGGGGCCTTTGGCGGCCAGGCGGGCGCGGGCGCCGCTCATCCGTTCCTCCAGGTCAGCCGGCGAAAGCCGGTCCAGGTCCTCGCGCGACAGGCCGATTTCATTTCCGTGGCGCAGAACCGAGACGGCCCACATGCCGGCGGCGTGGGCTTCCTCGATGTCGGCCAGCGTGTCTCCCACCTTGACGAACGTCCACATGGGATACAGGTTCAGCTTCTGCGCGGCGTAGAAGGCCATCCACGGCGCCGGTCTTCCCTTCCCCACAAGGTCCGGGCACACCCATAGATCGGGTGTGTATCCGCCTTCGCCGGCCAGGCGGATCAGGTCCACCATCATGCCAGTATCGAAACCGGTGGTGTTGGCTATCTTGATGCCGCGCGCGCGCAGTCGGCGCACCACCTCGGGCACGCCCGGAATCACGTCGCAGTGACGCTTCAAAACCTCCATCTGCAGCGGCGTGAATTCGGCGTAGAGGCGGTCGAGATCCTCCCCGGTGGGCGCCGCGCCGTTGGCACGCGCCCAGCGCTCGACCACCGAGGGGTCGCTCAGAAGGGTCCAGATGTGATCCTTTTTGTGGGTGCCCATAGGGCCGCGGGCTTCCGCTTCGGTGACGGCGACGCCGTGGCGGGCGAACAGCTCCACGAAGGCCACAACGGGCCCGCGGCTGCCGAAATCGAGAGTGGTACCGGAAATGTCGAAGATGACGGCGCGGACGCCGTTCGGCTGGGTAGTTTGGCTCATTCTCGCTCCTGAAAAATCTGTACTGCGATGCGCGACCCGGGCGGTCGCGCGCGGACGCGGGCGTCCGCCCCACCAAAGACTCTCATGGGACCAGCGCCACGCGCGGCGGGCGCTGGCTTTCGGCGAAGGCGATGGCGGCGTTGACTTCTCGCAATGGGAAGGTGGCCCCAACCAGGTCCGCAAAGGGGAAGCGATTGACGGCGCCGGCAAGGAATGCCAATGCGCATTCCAAATCCTCGGGCGAGTAGTTGTAGACGCCAATGATTCGGACCATGCGGCGGACCAGTTGTTCGGCGTCGAGCTGCGACGGGCGGCTCGGGAATGTGGCGCCGGCCATCACGAAGCGGCCGCCCATGCGCAGCAGGCCGACGCCAAGCTCGACGGATTCCGGATAGCCGGCGAATTCCAGGCCGGCATCGGCGCCCCGTCCCTGGCTGAGTTCTTTCACGCGCGCGGCAATTTCCGCCGGCGGCAAGGCGCTGTCAAACGCTACACTGGCGCCAAAGCGCAACGCTCTTCCGCGCCGGCGCGGGTCGGGCTCGATCGCGACGACGCAGCGGGCACCCCCGGAAGCCGCCATCGCACAAGCGGTCAGGCCGAGCATCCCCGCGCCATGGACGACGACGACTTCATCTTCGACCGCGCCGGCGTTGCGGAACACCGCCGCCACGGTGGCGGTGGCGCAGTTGGCGGGGCTGGCTACGGCATCGGGCACGCCGCGCGGGACGCGGAAGATGGCGGTGCCTTCGGGCAGGTGGCAGTACTCCGCCATACCGCCGGTCAAAACCCGGCCGGGCGCGATCCGTTCGTGGCCGAACTTCATCAAACGCTCGCACTTGGGCCGCAACCCGTGGCGGCAGTAGAAGCACACCCCGCAGCTCCATACCATGGACCAGGTGACGCGGTCGCCGGACCCGAGCGGGCGGCCACTATAGTCACGCGTGCCCAGCGGACCCATGCCGGCGATTTCGCCCACCATTTCGTGACCCAGTATGGACGGCGTGGGCGAGTGGCGCCGGCCGGACCAGGAATGCAGGTCGCTGCCGCAAATAGTGGCGCAGCGCACGCGCACCAGCGCTTCGCTGCCCGCCAGCGGGGGAATGGGAAACCGGTCGAGGGCGAGCGGCTCGCCAACGGCGCGAAACACCGCCGCCAGCGAAGTGGATGGAGAATCGGTCATGGGGTCATCCTCCGACAGCCGGGGTCAACACAAGGATAACTTCACGGCGGCTTCGATGGCGCGCGGCGTAGCGTCCGCCGGGCTATATTGCCTCGGAAGGAAGAAACGTCAGCGCGCCGTGAACTTCGGCATCACAAAGCTGTATGCGGTGTAGCGCATTTCGCTCCAGGCCAGTTCGGGCAGAGGATAGCCGGGGAACAGCGGCCTGGATACGGGCGTGAACTTCACCCGGACGCGGATGGCCTTGCGCCCTTCAGTCAAGGCAAGAGGGAGCAGGAATTCGTCGTCGCGGAAACGGCGGTTGGAGGTCTCGACGAAGTGCTGGGTGGCGCCGAGTTCCTGCCGGGCGCCGGGGTCGGAGAAAACGCAGGTGTTGGAGCCGGCCAGGTACCAGATGCCGGCCGGCTTCCACTCGCGCCGGCCCGCTCCGGCATCGGCCACGAAAACCTCCGCTCGCTGATTGGGAAACGAATAGTCGAGCTTTCGGCGGAGCATGACGCCGAAGTTGCTCGGGTCGATTCGCAGGGTGAACTCGGAAAACGTTTTGGTGGTGCGGCCACGATCGGTTTCGGCCGGGTAGATCTCGCGGCCGTTGAGCGTGTCCGGCCCCCATTCGTAGCGCGAGGTAATCGCGTAGGGCGGCGAAGCGTCCGGCGACGAGTATCGATGGCGGCGCTCGCTGGCAAGATCGCCGACGATCAGCTCATCGGTTTGGACCAGCGAGGGCGCGGGAAGGCCGTACCAGTACGTGACGGTTTGATAGTGCTCGGTGGATTCATTATTGCCGCCGTGCTCCAGTTGAATTCGCGCATTCCTGCCGAAGGGCATCAGGTCCGCCAGCAGGAAGCGATAGGCCGATTCGATTCTATCCTCGCTATTGACGGCTGCCTGGGCGCTCCGGGCGCCGGTGGGATGGCCGGCGAAAGGTAGAGTCATGGTTTCGCCACCCCAGTAATCTCCGCCGCCGCCCCACTCTTCTGTCCCGGTGCCTTGCGCTTGCGGCGTGCGGCTATCGTCGAAGAAGAAGCGCGGGTCGCCTTCCAGAGTATTTAGGACGGCGGCGTGAGAGAAGATGAAAGACGTGCCGACGAACTGGCCGGACCAGTCGCCGCCTCCTTCGGTCCGGGTGGTGTCGAGCAGCACCAGATCCTTGCCGGGCTCGGGCGCGGGATGGTCGCGATAAGTGGCGTGAAAATAGCCGGTCTGGTTGGGCGGATCGCGATACGGCGCGAAGCGAACCTTCCAGTCGATATCGGCGATCGGCAGATCGGCACCGGTGAGTTCGACACGCGCCGATCGAAAGAAGGGCATGGGGAAGTAACAGCTCAGGTAGACCCGGTCCGGACCGTAGCGGATCACCATGGGGAAGGACCGGACAAGATATTCGCGGTTGTCGCGGTTGTAGAGAACGCCCGCGCCGTAAAAAAGCCCGATGGGAGCGTCAATCGAGGCTGTGGCGCGGCCGTCCCAGGTAACGCGCAGCTGGACCCGGGAGAATTCCAGCGCCCGGGCGCGCGGGACGGAGAACTCGAGCGCCCGTAGCATGGTGGGGCCATCGGCGCCGCTCCAAACGGAAACCGTTCGGTCGGCAGGAACCTCGATTCGGCCGGATTGTTCGCGAATGCCGCCGGTGCCGGCCGGCGCCAGGTCGGTGCCGGAACGGTTGATAAGGTCGACCACATCTGCGTCCGGCGGCGCGCCGTCCCAAGACGAGATAGGGCGAGACAGCCTGGCGCCATCTACGAACTGATGATAGATGTAATAGCCTGTACCGTAGAACGTGCGCGAATAAGCCATCCGCAACGATTGCGTGAAGCCGATCGGCACCCAACTGAGGTCGGCGCCCTTGGTTTCAGCCCACGTCCACGCCAGCGGCTTGGGGAACGAGCGGTCGGGCAGAAATACGGAGCCGGGCGCGGGGTGCAATGGGTCGGCGGTGCTGGTCTCCTGGACGATGCGGTCATGGCCGTCCACCTCGTAGCGCCACGGACTGCCGTGCCAGTGGTTGTAGCGGACGAAGTAGAGGACGCCGGGCGATTCCACGTCCAGGGTGACATTAAAATCGTCGGCCTCCTGATAAAGGAAGTGGGAAGCGTCGGCGCTCTCGTTGCCGCCGCGCCGGTCGTAGGTGCTGCGCATGTAGGCCCGCGCGCCGATGCGCTGATAGGGCCAGCGCTCCCACTGGCGATAGGCGTCGGCGCCAACCGGGATGGCAGGCGGCTGGGC
>JBEKZL010000396.1:0-5332 GCA_049509915.1 Bryobacteraceae bacterium
TTCGCCGTCCATTTCCGGCATATTGATATCGGTCAGAATCACGTCGACCCATTGGTTGGCCAGCAAGGCGAGAGCTTCCCGTCCGTTGCCCGCCTCGAAAAAGTCCGCTACGTCGACGCCGGACAGGCAAATCACACGCCGGACAAAAGCACGCATGGCCGGAGAATCGTCGACGATCAGGACACGGTAGGCCATGACATTTCTCCTTTCCTTGCCGGCGCGCCACCCACCTGGCGCTCCTCGCCGGACTCCTGCAACACAACCCGGCCGGTGGCAATCTCGAGTTTCACCGTACGGGACCGTTCCCCGCCCACTACTTCGCCGCTCAGCAGGATACCCACCTTCCACAAAATCTTTCTCATCGCCAGACAGTTTCGCTTGCCGATTTCGAATATGTTCCGGTCGTCCATCATTTGGGCGCCGCCGAAGGCGTGCACCACCAGGCGGCGCTTGGAGGCTCCGCGCGCGGCCAGCATCTCGATCAACCGCGGGATACCGGTATCGGCGAACATGAACGGATTGCGACGCCCCTTCTCCGGATCGATGGTGGAGTCGGGGAGCATGAAATGCAGCAGCCCGCCCATCGCCGCCTTGGGATCGTAGGCGGTTAGCCCGATACAGGAACCGAGCGCGAACGTCGCCAGCACCTGTTCCGGAGCATCGGCCACCCGGCAATCGGCGACTCCTACGACAATCTGGTCCATCGCTCTTTCCTGGCCGGTTTGCGATAAATCGCAGGCTGCAAATACTCCAACTTATGATCGATCCTGGTGAGACTCTCCGCATGGCCGACAAACAAATATCCGCCCGGCTCCAGGAACTCGGTCAGCCGGCGCACGACCAACTCCTGCACCGGGCCGTCGAAATAGATCATGACGTTGCGGCAGAAGATGACCGGAAACAAATGGGGCCAATCGTAGGGCTCGGTGAGATTCAATCGGCGAAACGAGGCTTGCCGGCGCAATTCTGGTGCAACTCGATAGCTCGTGGCGGGGCGTCCTTCGGGCGCCAGGTATCGAGCCAGCCAGGGCGCCGGCAGGGCCGCGCAACGCTCAGCGGAATATCGCGCTTCGGCGGCGGATTTTAGGGCGCGGTTGGAAATGTCGGTCCCGACCAACTGCAGCCGCGCGGCCGGCATCGCCTCGTTCAGAACCATGGCCAGGGTCCACAACTCCTCCCCGGTCGAACAGGCGGCGCTCCAGATGTCCACCGAGGGGCGGCCCTTCAGCCCGGGCACGACACGCTCCCGCAGAAAAGTAAAGTGGTCGGCCTCGCGCAGGAAGCTCGTGTGGTTGGTGGTGAGGGCGTCGATCATGGCGGCCAGGGCCACGCCGGTGCGGTCTTCCATCACGTGCCGATAATACTGGTCGAAGGATCGCAGACCGCCGCGCTGCACCAGGCGCCGAAGGCGCGCCGAGACCAGCTCTTCCTTCCCGCTCCGCAGGTCGAGCCCGAAGGTTCGCTTGGCCAACTCGCAGATTCGCTGAAACTCGTCGGGCCGCAACGGCGCCACCGGATTCGGCTCTTGCCACTCACTGACCGCCATCGGTGCGCTCCTTGAATAACCGGTCCAGATCCAGGATCAAGCCGACCCGGCCGTCGCCCAGGATCGCGCCGCCGGCGATTCCGACCACGTTCTTGAAGGTTTCACCGAGGCTCTTGATCACTACCTCCTGCTTGCCAATCAACTCGTCCACCAACAGGCAGAAGCGGCCTCCCTCCACCTCCCCGACGATCAGCACCGACTCGCGAGGATCGGTGGTCGCCGGCGTCACGTGAAATCGTTTGTAGAGGCGCAAGACCGGCAGCAGGGCTCCCCGCACCAACGCCATCTCGGCGCGTTGCTTCACCGTCCAGACAGTGTCCTCCTTGGGCCGGAGCATTTCCCGCACGGCGAACAGCGGCACGATGTAGCGTTCGGCGCCGACCTTCACCACCAGCCCGTCGATGATCGCCAGCGTGAGCGGCAGCTTCAAGGTAAAGGTGGAACCCTGGCCGGGAGTCGAACGGATCTCGATTCGGCCGCGCAGCTTGTCGATGTGCCGGCGTACAACGTCCATGCCCACACCGCGCCCGCTCACGTTTGTGACCATGGCGGCGGTGCTGAAGCCTGGCTCAAAGACCAGGTTGAACACTTCGCTGTCGCTCATGCCTTCGGTCGAGGCGATCAGTTTGCGTTCGATCGCCTTGGCGGCAATCCGTTCCCGGTCGAGCCCGCGGCCGTCGTCGGCGATCTCAATGTGCACCTGCCCGGCGCGGTGCTGCGCGGTCAAAGTCACCCGGCCGGTTTCCTTTTTACCGGCCGCGCGCCGTTCCCGAGGGGTCTCCAGGCCGTGGTCCAGAGCGTTGCGGACCATGTGCATCAACGGGTCGGCCAGTTCCTCGACGATGGTGCGGTCAAGCTCGATTTCATCGCCGGCTGTCACCATCTCGACGTGCTTTCCGAACTGCCGCGACAGATCTCGCACCAAGCGCGCCATGCGCCGGAACAGGGGACCGATAGGCACCAGCCGCATGGCCATGGCGGTTTTCTGCAGTTCCTGAGTGATGCGGGTCAATTGGGCCATGTTGCGCTGCAAGCGCGCGCTGCGCAGGGTAGGCAGTTCCGGGTCTTGGCGTACGAGCGATTCGGCGATGACCATTTCGCCGGCCATTTCCACCAGAACATCCAGCTTGGCCGTATCCACCTTGACGGCAGCGGCGCTGCCGCGGCGGGCTTCGGCTGGCTCGGCGCTGGCGGTGGGCTCACTTGTCTCCGGGCGGTCGGCCGACGGCGGCGCCGGCTCCGGCTCCGCCTCGCACTTTGGCTCCGGATCGCCGGTCTGGGACTCCGGCGGCGCCAAGCAGAGCCCCCGAATACGTTCTAGCAGCGCCTCCTCGCCGTCGATGGGCGGGCCGCTGGGCGCGGGCGCCTCCAAGTGACGGAGCCAGCGGCGCAGGTAGTCGTCGCTCAACAGAATGGCGTCGATGGCTGGGGGGGTGAGGGTGAGTTCGCCGTTGCGGGCACGGTCGAGAACCGTCTCGGTTTCATGGGCCACCTTTTGTACGTTCCAGAGTTCCAGGAACCCAGCCAATCCTTTGATGGTATGAAATCCACGGAACACCGCATTGAGGGCTTCGGCGTCGCAGGGATCCCGCTCGAGCATGAGCACCTGAGTCTCGATATTGGCCAGATGCTCGCCACTCTCCAGGATGAAATCCGACAGCAGTTCCGGATCCTGCGCAATCGAGAGCGGGCTTCCGGTCCTCGGCGTTCCGGCCTCGCGGATCGCTCGTTCGAGTTGCGCCAACCCGGCCTGCAGCTGTTCGGAAACGCCGTCCGCCTCGGGCGTCTCGGTGGCGGTGAGCAGGGCGATCAGAGACCCGGCGGACTCGGCCGCCTCGACCGCTCCTTGGGCTCGCGCCGCATCGACCACCCCCGTGAGCCGGGGAACCCAGTCGCCGGCCAGCGCGCGGACCGGTGTATCCGGTTGGTGCATCACCAGTTGCACCGCCAGTTCGTCGATCAAGTGTCCGAGTTCTTGCAGCTTAAGCATGGTAGTGACCGCCGTCTGGCGCAGTGAAGTCGCAGCTCATAGGCAGACGTTAGTGCAGAATCGAATTCAGGCCGTTAAGGTCCTGCGTCGACAGCACCTTATCGATATCCAGGAGGATTTTCACCTTGCCTTTGACCTTGGCCATTCCCAGTAAGTAACGGTTGCCAATGTCTTCGCCAAAATCGGGCGTATCTTCGATCTCCTGGTCGGAAAGGTTGAGCACTTCCGACACCCCGTCCACCACAATTCCCATCATGAGAGGTCCGGATTCGCCTTGGACCTGGGTCACGATGATGCAGGTTCTTTGGGAGTATTCGGCCTGCGGGAGTCCGAACTTCAAACGAAGATCGATCACCGGTACCACGCGGCCGCGCAGGTTGATTACGCCTTTGACGTGGGCGGGAGTTTGCGGCACCGCGGTGATCTCCTGCAGGCCCATGATTTCGCGCACCTTAAGCACTCGAATGCCAAACTCTTCGTTGCTCAAGGCAAAGGTGAGGTATTTGCCGGAGCGCACGTCCACGGGGGCCCCGGCAGCTATCGGATTCTGGGAAAGAACGCTTGCAGACATTTTCGTCTCCTGAACTTAACTTTTCACGGCCGGCTACTCGGGCGACGCTCGCCTCACACGTCCAACGCGTAGGGTTGGCCAAGCAACATCGCCGCCGCGTGAACGCCTTTCTCTCCGGCCTTGGCGCTATCCGGCGTCAGGTTGAGCTTGACCGTCAGCAGGCCATCGCCCCAGGCAAATCGCACGACCACCCATTCGGCGTGCCCCGCGTTTCGAGCCTTGAAGTTATGGCCGTAGATAACCGTCGGCACACTCAGTCCCAATATGCCAAGGTGCGGTTCCAGATCGGTCTTGACGTTTCCGATGATCATGTTGGTGATCTCGGCCACCGCGTCCAGAACTTCTTCGTTGACCGAGGACGCTTCGGTCATGAGCATCTGCGCACAGATTTTACAGGCCAGGGCCGGCGAGCATGTGATGCTGCCGGTACCCGCCCAACTTCCCGCCAAGCCCACAAAGGACACCACGCCATCGCGAACGTCCTGGGTGTCCCGTTCGGTGGCGACGCTGGCGACGAGCAATTCTTCGCCGAGCATGGTGGAAAACACCTGCAGCGTCGCCTGCTGAATGCAATTGATAATCAGATCCTTTACGTTCATAAGGGCAACGCCGGCTCGAGAAGGCCCGCGAGTTTCTCCTTAATTTGATCGGCCGTGAACGGTTTCCGAACGTAGCCGGCCGCTCCCAGCCGCACCGCTTCGGCAACCTTGGTTTCGCCGCCTTCGGTGGTTATCATGACCACCGGAATAGCTTCCCAATTGGCGTTCTCCTTCATCCTGCCCAAGAACTGTAAACCGTCCATTTTCGGCATATTGATGTCGGTAAGGACAAGGTGTACTTTATGGGTCTTTAACACGGCGAGGGCTTCTTCGCCATCCCCCGCCTCCATGATGGTTCCGATAGCCATGCCCGTTTGCCTTAGTACCCGTTGCAGGATCTTGCGAATAGCCGCGGAATCATCCACCACTAAGATTTCGGCTTCCATTCCACTCCTTCCAAGAGGACATATCGGTGGAGGAGGCAGGTTGCATTAGGGTAAAGGGGAAGAAAATGAAAAAAGAGGCCGGAATTTGGCGGCGGGCTTCCGGCGGCGAACAGGTCACGGTAGGGACGGCCATCGCTGACCGCCCCCCGCACAGATCCGTACGGGCGCTACTCACGCATACGGCTCCTACCTTGGATGTGTGGCGTCGAAGCGGACCTCCGGGTAAGGGTGCAGCAGCCG
>JBEKZL010000397.1:0-8214 GCA_049509915.1 Bryobacteraceae bacterium
ATTCGTGGACCTGTTTGCGACCCTAGATCGGAAGTCGAAGCTGTATCAACGCAGAGAGGCGGTTGCCGGCGCATACCTCCCTGGGCCTCCCCGGCTCCCGGCGGAAGATAGACCAGTCTCACGGCCCGCCGGGAAGGCGCCCGGCGAAAGCAAGCTCCCGGTGCGCGAGCTGACCGAGCGGGTGCTGCTCGAACAGTGCGCCCCGCCCAGCGCGCTGGTCAACGAACGCGGCCACATCTTCTATGTCCACGGCCGCACCGGCAAGTACCTGGAGCCGGCCCCGGGCGAGGCCGACATGAACATCCTGAAGATGGCCCGTGAAGGGTTGCGGCGGGAGCTGATCGCCGCCCTGCACAAAGCGGTGACGCTCAAAGAGCCGGTGCGCCACGCGGGGCTGCGGGTCAAGACCAACGGCGATTTCACATGCGTCAATCTGTCCGTCCAGCCGGTCGCCGCCGGCCCGGATTCGGAGGCCGCGGCCAAACTGTTCCTGGTCATTTTCGAGGACGCGCCGGCGGCCGAGCCGGAACGGTTCGAACCGGCCGCCGCACTCGATGCGGGCGGAGACGCGGACGAGAACCCCACGGACGTGGACGCGCGCATTACGGCGCTGAAGCAGGAACTGCGGGCCAAGGAGGAACACCTCCAGACCACCAACGAGGAACTGGCAACCTCCAACGAGGAGCTGAAATCCTCCAACGAGGAAATGCAGTCGGTGAACGAGGAGCTGCAATCCACCAACGAGGAACTGGAGACCTCCAAGGAAGAATTGCAATCGGTCAACGAAGAGTTGGCCACGGTCAACACCGAACTGCAAAACAAGGTGGCCGATCTGACGCGATCCAACAACGACATGAACAACCTGCTGGCCGGCACGGGCATCGGCACCATCTTTGTGGACCATGAACTGCGCATCCAGCGCTTCACCCCCACGGTTACTCAGGTCATCAACCTGATCCTGGCCGACGTGGGGCGGCCGGTGGGCCACATCGTGTCCAACCTGGTGGGCTATGACAGCCTGGTGGCGGACGTGCGGGCGGTGCTGGACACCCTGGCGCCCAAGGAAGTGGAAGTTCAGACCCAGACGGGCGCGTGGTACCTTTTGCGCATCCGCCCCTATCGCACCCTGAATAACGTAATCGAAGGCGCGGTGATCACCTTCACCGATATTACCGAGATGGAAAAGGCGAAGGCGGCGCTGCGGGAATCCGAGGTCACGCGGCGCCTGGCGGTGGTGGTGCGCGATGCGCACGATGCCATCACGGTGCAGGACCTGGAGGGCCGCATCCTGGCCTGGAATCCGGGGGCGGAGAGGATGTACGGCTGGAGCGAAGCCGAAGCGTTGGCGATGAACATTCGCGACCTGATCCCGGAGGGCCGGCGGGAAGAAGCGTTGGCCGTGCTCCGGCAACAAAGCCAGGCTGAGGTTATCGAGCCGTACCGTATGTCACGGATCGCCAAGGATGGCCGGACGGTGGAGGTCTGGTTAACCGCGACCGCGCTGGTGAACGACTCCGGGAGTGTGTATGCCATTGCCACCACGGAAAGACCGATTCGATCAAAGCCATGATTCCGAAAGCTGCCCGTTCCAATCCGGCTGTCAACCCTCTGGCGGATTCGACCGGCTCGCCGGTTGCAGACGCAGGGCAAGCTTTGCGCCGGCGGGCGGAGACGTTAGCCGGTGAAAGAGCCGGCGAGATGCCGGAAAACCTGGAGGTGCTATCGCCCGAGGCGGCGCGGCGCGCGCTCCACGAGCTGCGGGTGCATCAGATCGAGCTGGAGATGCAGAACGAGGAACTGCGCCGGACCGAGGAGGAGCTGGAAATCTCACGAGCCCGTTACTTCGACCTCTACGATCTGGCGCCGGTGGGCTATTTCACGCTAAGCGAACAAGGGTTGATTCTGGAGGCCAATCTAACCGCCGCCAAACTGCTTGGGGTGGCAAGGGGTGCTCTGGCGAAGCAGCCCTTATCCCGCTTTATCTTCCCTGAGGACCAGGACATTTATTACCTGCACCGCAAGGCGCTCCTCGCCACCGGCGCCCCACAGGCGTGGGAGCTGCGGCTATTGAAAAAGGATGCCGCGCCGCTCTGGGTGCGGGTGGAAGCAACCACGGCGCAGGACGCCGACGGGGCGTCCGTATGGCGCGCCGTGGTGAGCGATATCACCGAGCGCAAGTTTGACGAGGGAGAGAAGGCGAAACTCGAGGCCCAAAACCGGCAACTTCAGAAGGCTGAAGGACTGGGACGCATGGCCGCGGCCATCGCCCACCACTTCAACAACCATCTGGCGGCGGTGACGGGGAACCTGGAACTGGTCATTGACGATTTGCCGCCGGGCGCGGGACCCGCCGTGCAACTGGCCGACGCCTTGCGGGGCGCCCGCCAGCCGGCAGAGGTGAGCAAACTGATGCTGACCTACCTCGGACAAACGCCAGCCCGGCATGAGCCGCTGCATCTTTCCGAGCTCTGCCGCCAGAGCCTCCCCATGCTCCGGGCCGCCATGCCGAAAAACATCGCCCTGGACACCGATTTACCCTCCCTCGGTCCGGCCGTCAGAGCGGATGCGAACCAGATACAACAGCTCCTGACCAACCTGGTCACCAATGCCTGGGAGGCGGGTGGCGCCGGCCCGAGCGCCGTTCATCTGACCGTCAGGACGGTTTCCCCGGCGGATATTCCCGCATCGCATCGCTTCCCCGTCGACTGGCGGCCGCGCGATAATGCTTACGCCTGCCTGGAAGTGGTGGACGCGGGCAGCGGGATCGCGGACAAGAATTTCGAAAAGCTCTTCGACCCGTTTTTCTCTACCCGGCGTACCGGCAGAGGCCTGGGCCTTTCCGTGGTTCTGGGAGTTGTGCGGGCGCACGGAGGGGCCGTCACGGTGGAGAGCGAACCCGGCCGTGGGACTGCCTTCCGGGTCTTCCTGCCGGTGTCGGCCGAAGAAGTCCTCAGTTGGCCGGACCAGGCGGCGAAATCCCCGGAAATCGTTGGCGCCGGCACGGTGTTGCTGGTCGACGACGAACAGATGTTGCGCAAACTAGGCGGTTCGGTGCTCGTGGCAAAGGACGGCGTCGAGGCCATGGAGGTGTTCGGGCAGCACCAGGGTGAAGTCCGCTGCGTAATTTGCGATGCGACCATGCCGCGCATGGATGGCTGGCAGACGCTGGCCGCGCTGCGCAAGCTGGCTCCCGGTCTCCCGGTGATCCTGTGCAGCGGCTACGACCAGGCCGAAGTGATGGTCGGCGATCATCCCGATCTGCCCCAGGTATTCCTGAGTAAGCCGTATCAGCTCCAGGGGCTTCGCGATGCGATCGGCCGCGCCCTGGTCCACGCTAATAAACCGAGCGGATCCTGAGACCGGCGGATGGGAAGAAAGGTGCGATAGAGTCGTGACCCCGGGAAGATGCCTTTTCCAATCCGGCTGTCGGCCCTTCGATGGATTCGACGACTGCACCCATTGCAGACTCAGGGCAGGCTCTGCGCCGGCGGGCGGAGGCGCTAGCCGGGGAAAGAGCCGGCGGGATGCCGGAAAACCTCGAGGTGTTATCGCCCGAGGCGGCGCGGCGCGCACTCCACGAACTGCGGGTGCATCAGATCGAGCTGGAGATGCAGAACGAGGAACTGCGCCGGGCCGAGGAGGAACTGGAAATCTCGCGGGCACGTTATTTCGACCTCTACGATCTGGCGCCGGTGGGCTATTTCACGCTCAGCGAACAAGGGTTGATTCTGGAGGCTAACCTAACCGCCGCAGGACTGCTTGGGGTACCAAGAGGCGCTCTGGCGAAGCAGCCCTTATCCCGCTTTATCTTCCCCGACGACCAGGACATTTATTACCTGCACCGCAAGGCGCTGCTCGAAACCGGCGCCCCACAGGCTTGGGATATGCGGGTGCTGAAAAAGGACGCCGCGCCGTTCTGGGTGCGGGTGGAAGCAACCGCGGCGGAGGACGCCGACGGGGCTTTCGTGTGGCGCGCCGTGGTGAGCGACATCACCGCGAGCAAGCGGGCGGAGCGGTCGATCGAGGCGCACCATGCCGAACTTGAGGAATTCGCTTACGCTCTGGCGCACGACCTTCAGGAACCGCTCCGCATGGTGGTGAACTTCAGTCAGTTGTTGGCGCGGGAGCACGCAGGAAAGCTGGGCGAAGACGCCGACAAATACCTCGCTTATTCGGTCGAGGGCGCTTTGAGAATTGAGGCCCTCCTGAACGGTTTACTGAACTATTTGGAAGTCACCGAACGGGCCGACGATCGCTTATCGCCTATTGACTGCAACCGGGTGCTATCGCGGACGCTGTTATCCCTCCAAACGGCCATTCAACAGAGCGGTGCCACGGTGACCTCCGACCCGTTGCCGACCGTGGTAGCCAAAGAGGGCATGCTGACGCAGATCTTCCAGAACCTGATTGCCAATTCGATCAAGTATAGGGGCGAGGCGGCACCCGCCATCCACATTTCCGCCGCGGGAACGGCGGAAGGCTGGCTGTTCTCGGTGAGAGATAACGGCATCGGTATCGATCCGGCGGACGCCGAGTTTGCATTCGGCATGTTCAAGCGGCTGCACGGAAGGGAAATTCCGGGTGTAGGAATTGGACTCGCACTTTGCAGGAAGGTGGTGGAACGTCGCGGTGGACGCATTTGGGTGGAGCCCGAAGCGGGACACGGTGCGGTTTTTAAATTCACGATTCCCACCCAGGGTCCGTCTTGACGGCCGCCGGGTTCCGTCTTTCCTTTCTGCGCGGCGCCCATAAACTTCGCCCCCGCCCGGAGCGTTGTTGGCCTTGCATATTGGAGTGAAATAGCCGAAGCGGAGCGATTATCCATGGAAGCGAAGAGTGGTACAAAAGACTTTCCCGTGGTTTGCGTGGGCGGTTCGGCCGGTGGCCTCGACGCCTACATCCGGTTACTCCGGCATCTGCCAGCCGATATGGGCATTGCTATCGTCATCGTGAATCACCTGAGAACCGTAGCCACCCAGCTCGACGAGATTCTTCCACGATTCACGGAGATGCCGGTTGAGCTGATCACGGAAAGATTGCTCATCCAGCCCAACCGTGTGTTTATCATCCCGGAACAGCGCGATTTGCACGTTCTCGATGGAGAGTTCCGTCTAAAGCCAATATCGAAGCCCAGGGGATGGCCCGATGTGATTACGGTTTTTCTGCGTTCCCTGACGCAGAACTGGGGCGGCAAACTTATCGCGGTAATTGTCTCCGGCTATGATGGCGACGGGGCAGCGGCGCCGCGGGATAAAAGAAGTAGGGGGCATTACCATCGCGCAGAAGCTGGACACAGCCGGGCAGCCGGATATGCCCGGGAGCGCAATCGCCAGCGGGTGTATCGATTTTGTTCTTTCACCGGAGGATATCGCTCGAGAAATTGTCCGAATTGCGCGCGCGGCTTCATGAGTTCCTTGGCCGGGCCGCCAATGCCCGGATGTAAGCTAAACTCAAAGCAGCCACGCCAAAGAGCCGGACAATGACCACGGAAGAACGCCTGGAGCGGATCGAAAACGGTTGGATCGATATCCAACAAGCCCTTAAAGCTGTCATTCAAGTCCAAGCCAACACCAACGAGAGAATCGACAGCCTCGCCGAATCCCTCAAACTCGTCATTCAAGTCCAGACCAACGCCAACGAGAGAATCGACGGCCTCGCCGAATCTCTTAAAATCGTCATTCAAATCCAAACCAACACCAATGAGAGAATCTCCGTCCTGGTCGAATCCATCGGCCAGTACGTAGACGCGTCCGACGCCCGCACTCGCCGCCTCGAAGATAACCTCGACGCCCTGATCCGCGCCATTACCGCCGAGCACTCTAACGGTAAGAGCAAGAGCTGAAAAGGGCCAGCGGCGAAGTGCACGCGGAGTGGCGGTGCGGCACGCGCCGCGTTCAATACCGCCAGAGCCAGCGCGCCTTTTCCACTACCTTCGCGGTATTGGGCAGGAAAGCCTCTTCCAGGGTGGGGCTGAAGGGCACCGGGGTATCGGGGGCGGTCACGCGCACGATGGGGACGTCCAGGTACTCGAAGATGCTTTCGGTGATACTTACGGCTAGCTCGCCGGCGATGCCTCCGGTGCGCGTATCTTCGTGCAGCAGCAGCACCTTGGAGGTCTTTTTCACGCTGGCGAGCACGGTTTCCCGGTCGAGCGGCAGCAGGGTCCGCAAATCCACCACTTCTATGGATGCGCCTTCCCGCGCCAGGCGGCTTCGTCGGAAAGGCAGATAGACGATCTGTTCCCACCACTCTTCCGCGCGCGAGGCAGCCCACGCCAGAAGGAGCGACTCGACAACCTCGCCTATCGCGCTCCGCTGGGGGACGACGAAGACACCGGGGCTCGATTTCCCCGCGGCTTGGCGATCGCGGAAGTGTCGCGTCATGGTCCTGCGGTCGTGCGTGATCAAGATCCGGCCTTGTTGAGCCGCGAGATCGAGGAGGGTAGCGTCGGGCGTTCCGCGCATGCCGGCACGCTTCACGTCGAGGACATCAATCG
Organism: Bryobacteraceae bacterium; assembly: GCA_049509915.1. Lineage (GTDB taxonomy): Bacteria > Acidobacteriota > Terriglobia > Bryobacterales > Bryobacteraceae > JBEKYD01. The sequence goes on from JBEKZL010000397.1 coordinate 6,497, forward strand.
CCGGCTCGCGAAACCGAAGGCCTTCGACGATATCGGAGTCGAGGTCCTCATCCGCGAGAAAGCGGACCGTCACGTCGGCTTCGATGCGCTTTGATGGCGAGCGGCGTCCAGGCGGGCATAGAGGGCTGGATTCGACCGGCTGAGAGGCACTGCGGACCGTTCCAGTTCGCGCTCACCCTCCGCCACATAGTCCTGGATCGCGCTCTCATTCTCAAGGTAATATGCGATTGCTCCATAGACTTGCGAGAGCTTGAGCGTTGGAAAAGACTGAACAATTTTGTCGGGAGAAGCGCCCTGCTGGAACCGGATCACGACCGAGTCAAGGGAGACACGTGTACCCGCCAGGTAGAGGCCCTCGTCCCGCTCTTCGATATAGGGTGAGGATGGGTATGCCATAACGGTTCTGATGCCAGTTTATCACCGCCGGGCGGGGCGAGATCCACGCGAATCCCTCAATACCGCCAGAGCCAGCGAGCCTTTTCCACCACCTTTGCCGTATTGGGCAGGAACGCCTCTTCCAGGGTGGGGCTGAAAGGCACCGGGGTATCGGGAGCGGTCACGCGGACGATGGGGGCGTCCAGGTATTCGAAGATGCTTTCGGTGATACTTACGGCTAGCTCGCCGGCGATGCCTCCGGTGCGCGTATCTTCGTGCAGCAGCAGCACCTTGGAGGTCTTTTTCACGCTGGCGAGCACGGTCTCCCGGTCGAGCGGCAGCAGGGTCCGCAAATCCACCACTTCGACGGATGCGCCTTCCTGCGCCAGTTCCTCGGCAGCTTCCAGAGCCGTCCACAGCATGGCGCCGTAGGTGACGATGGTCAGGTCGCGGCCCTCGCGAACCACTTTCGCTTTGCCGATGGGCACGGTATATTCGTCCGCCGGCAGATCTTCTTTGATGCGCCGGTAGAGGCCCTTGTGCTCGAAGAAAATCACCGGATCGTTATCGCGCACGGCGGACTTGATCAGGCCCTTGGCGTCGTAGGCCGTCGCCGGACAAACCACCTTCAGGCCGGGGGTCCTGACGAACCACATTTCCGGGTTCTGGGAATGGAACGGGCCGCCGTGAATGCCGCCTCCGGAAGGCGCGCGCACCACGATGGGCACCGGCGCGTTCCAGCGGTAGCGGCACTTGGCGGCGAAGTTGACGATCTGGTCGAAACCGCAGCTAATGAAATCGGCGAATTGCATTTCGGCTACCGGACGCAAACCCATCAGCCCGGCGCCGATGGCCGCGCCCACGATGCCCGATTCCGAAATGGGCGTATCCACCACGCGGCGCGCGCCGAAATGCTGGATGAAGCCGTCGGTAACTTTGAACGCGCCGCCGTAAACGCCTACGTCCTCGCCCAGCACGAAGACGTTCGGGTCGCGCTCCATCTCCTCCCACAGTCCTTCGCGAATGGCTTCCAGGTAAGTGGTCGGCATGGCGCTACGGCTGTTCGTACACGTCGTCCAGCAGCGTGGAGGGGTCGGGATAGGGGCTTTGTTCGGCCCAGGCCACGGCTTCGTCCACTTCCTGGCGGATGCGGGCATGGGTGGCATCGAGCGCTTCGCGGCCGGCCCAGCCGTTTTCGAGCATGCGGGCTTCGAGGAGCTGGATGGGGTCGCGCTTTTCCCATTGCTCGAACAGCTCGGGAGGCACGTAGTGGGCCGCATCGTGCGCCGAATGGCCGGTCATGCGAAAGGTCTTGCACTCCACCAGGTACGGTCCGAGGCCGG
>JBEKZL010000398.1:0-8181 GCA_049509915.1 Bryobacteraceae bacterium
TTGCTCACATCGACGCAGGGTACTCGCCCTCACGCCTGAGTTAACGTCCTGGTCTAGCGGTTTATCGTTGGCCGGTTTTGAAGTGACCCTCTATGGCCGGTTTTGGGTGACCCCCGAGGGTCCACGGGTACAGTATGCCGCTCGCGGACGTCGGGGCTCGCGACTTGATCTTCGACAACATTGATCGTGGTGCGGCGATCAACATCTACTGTAGGAGGTCTGGCGACAGCATCGCGGACGAATTCCGGAGCCGCGGTTTTGAGAACGTAAAGGCCTTCTCGGCGATCGGCTTTGAGACTTGGGCAGCCGACACCTGCCGCACCGAGGCTTGACAGCCCCCGGCCAGCCCTCTTCACATCTCTCTCCGCCCTTCCATAGCCTTCGAAATCGTGACTTCATCCGCAAACTCCAAGTCGCTGCCCACGGGGATGCCCATGGCGATGCGAGTGACTCTAACTCCCAGCGGCTTGAGCAGCCGGGCCAGATACACGGCCGTCGCTTCGCCTTCCACGGTGGGATTTGTGGCCACGATCACTTCTTCTATCTCGCCCTGGCCGATCCTTTCCACCAGGCCTTTGATACGCAGCGATTCCGGCCCGATACCACGCAGCGGCGACAACGCCCCCTGCAGCACGTGATAGCGGCCCTGAAACTCGCGGGTGGTCTCGATGCCGATAATGTTATGGGCCTCTTCCACCACGCAAACGGTCTTCGGGTCGCGATTCGGATCGCGGCAATACGAACAGAGTTCGCTATCGGAGATGTTATTGCACTGACTGCAGAGGCCGAGCTTCTCCTTGACGTCGAAAATCGCTTGAGCCAGTCGCGCGGCATCGTCTTTCGACGCCCGCAGGACGTGGAACGCCAGGCGCTGCGCGGATTTCTGTCCGATACCGGGCAGGCGCTTAAACTCCGTGATGAGGCGGGCGAGCGGTTCGGCGAAATCGGGCATGACGACGGGAGGTCTAGATCAACCCCGGAGGCAAGCCCATACCACCCAGCATCCCGCCCATTTTCTGCTGGATCTCGGCGTCGACTTTCTTGACGGCCTCATTGGCGGCGGCCACGATCATATCCTGCAGCATCTCCACATCGCCGGCTACTTCGGGATCGATCTTGACGCGCAGCATATTTTTCTGCCCGTCCATGCCTACTGTAACCATGCCGCCGCCGGCGGTGGCCTCCACTTTGATCAGGGCGATCTCCTGCTGCATTTTTTCCTGCATCTGCTGCGCCTGGCGCATCATCTGCTGCATATTGCCGGGTAGTTTCACGGAATTCACTCCTTGAGGTTGCGAACGGTGCGGATCTCGCCGCCGAATACTTCGCGAAAGCGCTGCACTTCGGGATTGGTCAGGGCGCGCCGGGTGGCGTCATCCTCGGCGTCGCTTTTCGCTGCATGCATGGGCGGCGTGGCAGTCTCGCCCTGCTCGCCAGCGCTGAACTTGACGTTCAGGGGACGGCCGAACACCTGGCGCACCGCCTCCTGGAAGCCGCGATCGTTGAAGTAGAGAGCGTAGGATTTGGCCGCCGAGACGTTGAGGTCGCTGCCGGAAACGCTGATGGAGGCGTTTTCCACTGCGTCGGCCAGGTGGGTCAAACCGGCCGCCGTCAGGTGCGCGTGCAGGCGCGCGCGGGCGTCGCCAGCCGGCGCTTCCACCGGGACCGGGGCCAGAGCGTTGGCGCCGGAAGATTGCGGCTCGGACGGGCGCGACGCGGCCTTCTTGGCGCGGTCCAGTTCGAATGGCGACGGGCCGCCGCGCACCGGCGCCAGCGCGGGCACCACGGTGGCGGACGGTCGTGGCGCTTGCGGCACTCGAACCGCGGGCGGCAAGGGCGCCAGCCCGGCCAGGGCGTCCTCGAGCTTTACGAGCCTGCCCGCGTGCACCAGGCGCACCAGCCCGATTTCCAGGTGGAAGCGCGGCTGCAAGGAAAACTGCAGGTCGCGAAACAGGTCGAGCGAAAGTTGCAAATAGCGGGTCAGATCCTCCTCGGAAAATTGGGCGGCGATTTCCGCCATTCGTTCCCGTTCCGAGGGGGACGCCGCCACCAGCCGCGTGTCCGAGCCGGCGATTCGCGTCACCAGCAGGTTGCGGAAGTAGCGTGTCAGCTCGCGGCTGAAATGCTGCAGGTTTTGTCCCGTACGCTCCAACTCGTCGACCACTTCCAGCATGCGGCGGGGGTCGGAGGCAATGAGCGCCTGGGAAACCTTGGCCAGCGAGTCGATCGAAAACGCGCCCAGCAAAGCGCGCACTTCGGTGGCCACGAGTTTCGACCCGCAGCAGGCGATGGCCTGGTCGAGCGCGGAAAGCGAATCGCGCACGCTGCCCTCGCCCGCCACGGCCAGCACGGCCAGAGCTTCGGCATCGGCTTCAATCCCTTCCTGGGAACAGATCCACGCCATGCGCGCGGTCAGATCGTCGAAATCCACCGAGCGGAAACTGAAATGCTGGCAGCGCGAAGCGATGGTGGCGGGAATCTTATGGGCTTCGGTGGTGCAAAGCACGAAAACAGCCCACTCGGGCGGTTCTTCGATGGTCTTGAGCAGCGCGTTAAAGGCCTCGTTGGTAATCTGGTGCGCCTCGTCGATGATGAAGATTTTGTAGCGATCGCGGGACGGCTGATAGCGCACGTTTTCGCGCAATTCGCGCATTTCATTGATCCCGCGGTTGGAGGCCGCGTCGATTTCGATGACGTCGGGAGCGCCGCCCGCGGCGATCTCCTTGCAACTGGCGCAAACGCCGCAAGGCGAAGCGGTGGGTCCTTCCACACAGTTCAGGCAGCGGGCCAGAATTCGCGCGATGGTGGTCTTGCCGGTGCCGCGCTGGCCCGAAAAAATGTAGCCGTGCGCGATCCGTTTCTGCGCGATGGCGTTTTCCAGGGTGGTCTTGACGTGTTCCTGGTTGACCACATCATGGAAGGTCTGCGGCCGGTATTTTCGGGCGATTACCTGATACATGCGGCGGGTTTATATGCCAGGCCCCGGGTAATCCGCGGCACACGAACCGCACCGCTACCGTTGCTTCCTTCCGGACCTGGCGGGGTTTGCAGCCGTCCATTGCACGGAGCCCGAGACCTGACAAGACCTTATCGTAGCCGGTTCAGCTCTTCCCAGGTGACTTCGCGTTTTCGGTAGGCGGCTTCGCGCCCGAGCATCGCGGTGAGGGCCGATTCCACACCGGTCGCCGCCTGGTTGTGAAGCTTCCCGCTGGCGATACTGTCGATGAAGCCTTTGTGCTTTTCGGCATCGGCCTGCGCCAGGTTATCTTCGAACGCGCCGTTGGCGGAAAACGTAACCGAGGCCGGTTGTTTCTCGCTGCCCTCCCACGTCCAGGGCTCTTCGCCTTCGATGCCCAGGCGCCCCGAGTAGGGCGACGCGGACGAGCCGCGAGTGCCGAAGAAACGCTCGTCAACGTCGAATTTCCCCTTTCCGAATTGAGTCGAGGCGAAGCTGATATCGACGGCATTGGGATATCGGAACACCACGTCGAAATGCGAATACACGTCGCCGGCGCCGTTTCGGCCCTCCGGACCGCCCCGCCCGATAGCGCTCACCGGATGCGCATTCAGCACCCAATTGCAGATATCGATGGCGTGAATGTTCTGTTCCACGATGATATCGCCGGAAAGCACCCGGTCCGACAGCCAGTTGCGCAAGCGCGCCTGGGCAGCGCTGACCCCGGGCCACGGCGGATAATCGGGCAACGGACAGAAATAATGGGCCGTGCCGCTGTGGATGTCACCCAGCGCGCCCGCGTGGATGCGCCGCACCAGTTCGACAAACGGCGGCGCGGAGCGGATCTGAAAACCTACGTCCAGGCTGACCGTGGCGGCGCTCCGGCCGATTTCCAGGACCCGCTTGGCGCCGGTTACGTCCACCGCCACGGGCTTTTCGCAATAAACGTGTTTGCCCCCGGCGACCACGGCCGCCAGGTGCTCGGGGTGGTAGTAGGCCGGAGTGGCGATCACAACGGCGTCCACGTCCCCCGATTCGGCAAGCTGGCGATAAGCGTCCGGACCCACGAAGGTCCGCGCCACGCCCGCGTAGCCTTTCGATTCGGCCAGCTTGTCGAAGCGAAGCCTGGCCTTCTCGATGGCGTCCGGAAACAGGTCCGCCAAAGCTACCACCCGCGCCGGGGTATGTTGAGCAATGCTGGTGGCGTCCGTGCTGCCGCGCCTCCCGCAACCGAGTAATCCCACCCGTATCGCGGAATTCGCCTCGGTGCCGCGCACCAGGCGCGGCGCGATGATGGCGAATGCACCCACCGCCCCGGCCCGTAGCAGGTCCCTGCGGCGATAAGGCACCGGCGGCAAAGCTCCTGTTGTTTTAGACATTTCTTACTCCCCCGTTCAATTCAGCAGCCCTGGTAAGCATTGCGCCCGGCCGCGGCTTCCCATTAGCCAATCAGTTTCTCCAGGTACGCCTTGGCGGCCAGAATATCCGCCGTCTGGCGGGCGCCTTCGGTGGCTTCGCGCTCGATGGTGAGCGGATTTTGGTACCCGATTTGCTTGAGCTTCGCCATCAGAGCCGGGAAGTCGACTTTGCCCTGGCCAATCGGAACTTCCTGGCCCGGTTTGGCGGGATCGGTGGGATAGAGGCCGTCTTTGGCATGCACGCCTTGAATGTAGGGGCCGAGTGTATCGACCGCGTCGACCGGGTTAGCTTTGCCGTATAGCACCAGGTTGCCGCAGTCGAAGTTGACGCCAAGGTTATCCAGCCCGACGTCGCGAATGGCCCGCAGCAGGGTGATAGGAGTCTCCTGGCCGGTTTCGCAGCGAAACTTCTGGCCGCGCTCGCGGCAGTAGGCAGCCACCTCGCGAATGGCCGCCACGGTTTCCGCGTAGAGCGGATCCCCGGGGTTCTCTGGAATGAATCCGCAATGGCCCTGAACGGCGGGGATGCCGGCCAGACGGGCAAAGTCCGATACCGCTTTCATTCGCGCGATACGGGCACTGCGGTAGAGGCGCGGCACCAGACCGATTGTGGCAGGTCCCTGGAGGAAATCGTAAATCTCCGGTCCTGGCCCCGTGGATACCGCGGAAGTAGCTTCAATGCCGTAATGATCGAGAACCGCCCGCAGCCTGCCCGCCGCAGCGGCATCGGTGGCACCCACCCCGGCCTGGCAGGTCGGTAAGCCCAGTTCATGCACCCGGCGGATGGCGGCGTCCGCGTCCCGCGCCACGCTCACGATCAGCCCAAGGCGTATCTTGGCGGGGGTTGGCCCGTGAGCGGCAGGCGCTGCGGCCCGCAAAGCGGCAACCGCGGCACCGAGGCAACCTTGCAGAATTCGTCGGCGTTCCAAATGTTTGGCCCCTTCCCCAATCCGGGACAGGCACGCTTAACCAGTCATAACCCGTCACCGCGGCGCCGAAAACCGCGCCGGTCCCTATTTTGCCAGATTTAGAATGGGCCGGCGCCAGCCGTAGACACTTTGAGCGGTTCGACCCACTCACGCTCCATCTTGACCGACAGTGATCGGCACAGCAAGCTGACCGAAACCACCAGCGTCAGGGTACCGTGCGACTCGACCACGATGCCCTCCACGCCCCGCAACGGACCTTCCCGTATCAGCACTTTGCGGCCACTTTCCAGATAAGGCCGGGGCTTCGCCCCCAAACTGGCCCGCAGAACCGCGCGTACCGCCTCCAACTCTCTTTCCTCCACGACCGCCAGTTCCCGGCCAAAGGAAACGATGTCGATTACACCCGGCGCAGTCAGCACAGGCAGCGTATTGAATGGCTGCAACTGGCAAAACACATAGCCGCTGAACAGCGGAACCTGGATCTCTTTGATTCGATCTGACCAGCGTCTGCGGACTTTGTACGTCGGCAGAAAAACCGCGTGGTCCCGAGCCGTCAAACCCGTGGCGGCAATTTCTTCAAAGTTGGACTTCACCCGCACCGCATACCAATTCGCCCGCATTTGTGCGGCTCCAAATTCTGGACGCGGAACGAAAATCTCGCTAGTGCCCCCCATTTTATGGATGTCTCCCGGATCGTCGCTTGCTGATATACAGGATACCCGATAGGGAGGGCGATCATGCATATTAGACTGGGCCATTATAGTAATACAGTACTATTTAGTATCTATAGACTCAAGTCCCTGATAATGCCGCAAAATTGGGCTTGTTCAAGAATTAATTAGAGCCACTAGAACCGCAGAGGTCGTAGTATTCTCTACAACAGCGACATGTCATTCAGTATTGCGCCAGCCACGGCAGCCGACCTCGAAAACTGCAGATCGGCAAGACAATTGTCGTGGAATACGCACTTCTACGGTAGTGGCAGGAAAAGAGATTATCAGAGCCGGCGGAATCGTAACCCTGATGTTGTTCGGTTGGGGCAAATCTGCAAGAGCGTCCACGGTGGAGATCTCGCCGCCGCTGGTGGACTGTCCGTGTGGAAGAATTCCACTCGCGGCTGTGGCGTGCGGGGAGACCCCAATCGGCCGGGAAACCGGGGCCGACGCGGGCTCATTCGAACTACTGTCGGCGGAGGGAGACTTCAGTAAGCCTTTAGGGCCAACTTCCGCTGGCAAATACCTGGCACCCTTCCAGGCACCACAGCCGCAACAGGCCTCGGAAACGACTGCGCCAGACCTTCGTTTGGCCGTTGCCCTACTTGCCGTGAGCGGGCTCGTCGGACCGATCACAATCACAATCTGTCTAGCGGGGTTGGCATTGAGCAGCACCAGGAATTCCAGGTCTTGGCCGGGAAAAAGGCGCCGCGGTAGTCACCAGAAAAAAAGCCGCGCAACGCCAGGAGGGCGCCGCGCGGCTTGAGTCGGGACAGGGTTTTCGGACTCTAGTAGTCCATTTCCGGACCGTGACCACCCGGACCGGCAGGAGCCGGTTTCTTTTCCGGGATCTCGGCGATCATGGCTTCGGTCGTCAGCATGAGCGAAGCAATGGATGCCGCATTCTGCAAAGCCGTACGGGTGACCTTGGTTGGATCGATTACGCCTGCGACAACCAGGTCTTCGTAGGTGTCGGTGGCCGCGTTGTAACCAAAATTCGGATTCTCGTTGCTACGGACTTTCTCGACAACGATGGCGCCTTCGGTGCCCGAATTAAGCACGATCTGGCGCAGGGGCTCTTCCACCGCACGCTTCACGATGTTGACGCCGATCTGCTCGTCACCGCCAAGCGTCAAGGAGTTCAGCGCCTTGGAGGCACGTAGCAGGGCCACGCCGCCGCCCGGCACGATGCCTTCTTCCACAGCGGCCCGGGTGGCATGCAGAGCGTCTTCGACGCGGGCCTTCTTTTCCTTCATTTCGGTTTCGGTGGCAGCGCCCACGCGCACCACCGCCACGCCGCCGGCCAGCTTAGCCAGCCGCTCCTGCAGTTTCTCGCGATCGTAATCGGAGGTGGTTTCATCGATCTGCGCGCGGAGTTGCTTGATGCGGCCTTCGATGGCTTTCTGGACGCCCGCGCCATCGACGATGGTGGTGTTGTCCTTGTCCACAGTAACCCGTTTGGCCTTGCCCAGGTCCTCCAGGCGAACGCCTTCGAGCTTAATGCCGGTTTCTTCCATCAGAGCTTTGCCGCCGGTCAGGATGGCAATGTCTTCCAGCATGGCCTTGCGGCGGTCGCCGAAGCCGGGGGCCTTCACCGCGCAAGCGTTCAGGGTGCCGCGCAGCTTGTTCACTACCAGGGTGGCCAGCGCCTCGCCTTCCACTTCTTCCGCGATAATCAGCAGCGGGCGGCCGGCGCGGGCGATTTGCTCGAGCAGCGGCAGCAGGTCCTTCATGTTGCTGATTTTCTTCTCGTGGATCAGGATGTAGGGATCCTCGATTACCGCTTCCATGCGGTCCGCGTCGGTCACGAAATAGGGCGACAGATAACCGCGATCGAACTGCATGCCTTCCACCGTGTCCAGCTCGGTGCTCATAGTCTTGGACTCTTCCACGGTGATGACGCCGTCTTTGCCGACCTTGGTCATCGCCTCGGCAATGATCCTGCCGATCTCCGGATCGCTGTTGGCCGAAATCGTGCCAACCTGGGCGATCTTGGCGTTGTCGCTGACCTTCTGAGACAGTTTCTTGACTTCCTCGGTGACCACTTCCACGGCCTTTTCAATGCCGCGCTTCACCGCCATCGGATTGGCGCCCGCCGCTACCGCCTTCACGCCTTCGCGGAAGATGGCCTGCGCCAGAATGGTCGCCGTGGTGGTGCCGTCGCC
>JBEKZL010000399.1:0-5268 GCA_049509915.1 Bryobacteraceae bacterium
CGGTCCATCTTTAGAAACTCCCGTGAGCTCGTGCCCGTTCGGAAGTAATTCCCCCAGCCTCGAAGAACGGGATTCAGCTTGGCGATAATCTGCTTCACATCTTCCCCGCTGCTCCGCGCACTCGTCATCTCCCGGACTCGGTCCCGGAGTCGATTCATCGCCTTGGGAGACGGCCAACGATGCATGAAATGAAACCGCGGATTCCGCAGAATCCTGCGCTTCTTGCGGATCGTACACCCCAGGAATTACGAATCCCTCCTTGCCTTTCCGCAGACCCACCGTACGCGTCTTCTCGGGATGCAGTTGCAATCGGAGCCGTTGTTGCATGACCAGCTCGATCCGCCGCAGCGCTTCCCTGGCCTGCGACTCCCTCCCACACATCACTACGAAGTCGTCGCAATACCGCACCAGCAGCTCCAACTGACTACATCGTGGCTGCCACAGCCGGTCCAGGTAATTCAGATAGATGTTTCGCCAGCAACGGCGAGATCACTCCGCCCTGCGGGGTTCCCGCCAGCGTTTCCCTCACCGTCCCGTCTTCCATCACGCCCGCTGCCAGCCACTGCCGGATTAACTTCAATACCCTTCGATCCGAGATTCGCTCCTTCACCAACTCCATCAGGGTCCCCCTCTGGATGTTGTCAAAGTAGCCCTTGATGTCTGCGTCAACGACGAAGTTGTCGCCCCGGTTGCCCGCTTCGCGGATTGCTTCCAGTGCCTGGGTAGCGCTTCTCTTCGGACGAAAACCGTAATGAAGGGGATTCCCCTAAATTCAGATGGCGGGCCGTCGAGTCATCAGATGTGTCATGCTCCTCACCCTGAGTTCTGCCGAACGGAGTATGTTCATGGAAAGTCCGCACGTAGACGGGTCGGTGAGGCGTGAGTAGGCAGTACCGGCCAAGGTTGTCTGATCGTCGAAATGGCTTTGGGCCTCGGCTTCATAATTGGAGGTGCCCCACTCTGGCTCTCCCCTGGTAAATCTCGTAAGCGGCCTAAGGCTTACCTCCCATGCGGTTTGAAAAGAAAGGTGCCGATATGGAAGTTGTGAAGGACAAACCGGATACCAGCGTTCCCAAGCACATTCCAGGCGACACCCTGGAGCGCCTTGTGATGAACCGGCTTTCCGAATCCGAGTTGGAACCCGTGGAAGAGCACCTTTTGGTCTGCCGGTCGTGCCAGGATCGGCTGGAAGCGAAAGACGAATTCGTGAAGGCGATGAAGGCGGCGATGGCAGAGTTTACGAGATCCGGTGAAGCCCACGAAAACGGGGACGGTCCAACGTTGGTGGTTGACGCCCAGAGCACTCGTGGCGGCATGTGGGTCCATCGGAAGTGGTTGGTGCGATTCTGAGACCGGCTTCAAGGCTTACAGCACAGAACTATTAAACGCTACTCAACCCGATACAGGCATCGGGGTTCAAGCCGTACAGCAAATTCTCTACGCCGCCTTCTTCGGTTGAGGACATTCCACGGATTGAAAACGACAACGCCCCACGCATCCCTTGAGATCGCAGGTCAGGCAGGTGACCTTCCCCTTCCTCGAGTTCGGTTCGGCACGATGAGCGGCGGCGATGTTGAGCGTCACGCTACCTCCGAAAGTTCCAAATCCGAAACGCTAGCGTTCGATGTGGAAGCGCCCGGAATGCCGGTGTCGAATGCAAGACCAAGGGGAACTTCACGGATGCCAAGAGGGTCCAATGCACGGGAAGGCTGGCGCTCTTCCCATCCGCCGATTTCAGCGGGGAACTGTACCCATCCGATTTTCGGCCCGAAAGCGTACGAGCGGGTTCGATAGCTTGTGCTGCGCCGCGCAACACCGGGCTGGAAGCGCGATGTTTCTTCTGGAATGGCACAACGTCCAAGCGGGCCGTGGTGGGCATCCCACAGCGAACGCTGGCTGCGGTATTCGCCAAGTCGAAGGCGCCCACGCGCATCGGTTCCGCCACACCCTGGCAACCGAGATTCTGGCGCGCGGAGGAAGTGAACAAGACGCGGCGGACATACTCGGCATCAGCGCGGCCGTGGTGCGGAAGCACTACGCCAAGTGGTCGCAGGCCCGGCAGCAACGGATCACCAGGATATTCGAGGCCGTGTACGCCGGTACATACTTGGTACACGAAGAAAAAGGGCCTCTAATCAATTGATTCTATAGGGACTAATTTGGTGCGGATGATAGGACTTGAACCTACACTCCCTTGCGGGAACTGGAACCTAAATCCAGCGCGTCTGCCAGTTTCGCCACATCCGCAAGCCGCTGACTCGATTGATTTTACCACGTCTCGCGAGTGGTCTGGCGATCCGACGCTACAACAGGCCAATTTCGCGGCAAATTTCAGTTCTGGACGCCCTTGGACCGGTGCTAGAATTACGTATCCCATGTCGCGACGTCCCTCTCGCCGTGCGACCCCGCCAGCGCCTCAAGGTCCAGCCTCAGCTCCGCCCCCGGCGGTTGTGCCTAATTGGCTGCACCCGCTGGTATTAATCCTCGCCGGCTTCGCCCTGCTTTGCTGCTTCTCGAATTCGTTCCATTCCAACGACGGCTGGTGGCATCTCGAAATGGGCAAGTACGTTTTCGATAACCGCCGCCTGCCGGTGCCCGATCCGTTCGGTTTCGCCACCTATCTGCGCGGGCCGGCATATCCCGGGGAGGACATTGTCCGGCACTTCAACCTTACCCAGGAGTGGCTGACCGAAGTCGTCTTCTACCCGGTTTACCTTCTCGGCGGCTACGGCGCGCTGGTGCTGCTTCGCAACCTGCTGCTGATGGCCGCGTGCGGCGCCGTCGGCCTCCTCGCCTGGCGCCGGACCGCGAGGTTTTACCTGTCTGTCGCGGCCGCGCTGGCCCCGGCCGCCGTGCTGTACCTGACCGCTACCGACCGGCCGCACCTGTTCACCATCTTCTTTACAGCGGTGTTCCTGCTCGTCCTGGACGCGCGGCGTCCGCTTTGGCTGCTGCCGCCGCTGGCGCTTCTCTGGGCAAATTTCCACGGCGGTTTCATCATGAGCTGGATTCTGGTGGGAGCCTTTTGCGCCGAAGCGCTCTACCAGCGCCTGCGCGGCCAGCCTCCCGCCGGTGAACTCCGCTTGTGGCTCTCCTCCATCGCCACCGTTCTCGCCTCTCTGGCCAATCCTAACGGTTGGAACGCCGTTACGACCGTCCTTTATTTCCGCCACAGCAAAATGCTCTCGGTGATTGCCGAATGGCGCCCTACCGTGCTCTGGCCTCCAGGTGGTTTCATGCTGCTGCTCGTGGCCGGAACCGCAGTGCTGCTATGGGCGCGCGGCAAAGCCCGCTTCGCCGACGTGCTGCTCTTTGCGCTGTTCGGCCTGGCCGGCGTCTACGCTGTCCGCAACGTCATTTTCATCGGCTTGTTCGCGCCGGCCGTGATCGCCACTTACTTTCCCTGGAAAACGCGCCCGCTGCCGGCCGCCGCCGGGTTCGCCATCGCCGCGGCGATCCTGGCAATCGGGGTGGTGCGGATTGCCGAGGGTCAGGCCCTCCAGTTCCATGCCCAATTGGCCACTCGTCCCGCCGGCGCAGCCGATTTCCTGCTCGCGCACCATATCGGAGGGCGAATCTACAACCACCTGGAGGATGGCGGTTACCTGATGTGGCGTCTCTGGCCGAACGACCTGGTCTTCGTCGATGGCCGCCTGCTGAACGAGACGGTCTATCGCGATTACCGCCTCCTGACCTATGACATCGACGCCGGCGAACCGCCGCTCCGGATTCTGGACGATTACGGCATCCAAACCCTCGTCGTCAACGGCTTCGAATACACGGCCGGCGAACCGCACATGCTTATGGTGGCGCTGGCGAACCCCGCGCAGACGGTCTGGAAGCTTGTATATAAGGATACGGTTTCGGCCGTCTTCGTGCGCCAGCCGCTCCCGGGCATCGGGCCGATCGCCAATACGGAGATCATCCCGGCGATGGCGGACGAGTGCGCCGAACACATGAGCGCGGTGCCCTCCGAGCCCAACTGCGCTCGCGGCATGGCCAAGCTGTTTCAGCACCTCCGCGACATCACCGACGCCCGCCGCTGGATGGCGTTTTACCTGGGGCACAAGTTGGAACCCGATCCCGAAGCCGAGCGCCAGTATCAGATGATGCTGGCCGGCGGACGGTGAACACGACCTAAGGGAGGCACCCCGCGCAGAGATCCGCGCCGAAGTCGCCAGTCAGACGGGTGTCTCACACCTGGTCGACATCATTGGTAAGATAGCCGGACTCGACAACGGGATCACCCGGTTAGCGCGTTAGCCCACCCCAGCCTCGCACCCGCCGCCGGGATGTTAGCCTGTGAGATATGGCGGGCGACAATCACCTGGTGGAACTGGCGCAAGACGTAGTCAGGCGCTCCTTGGATGCGGGCGCTAGCGACGCGGAATGCACAATTTCGGAAGGCGACGAGTTTTCCGCCAATATCCGCATGCGCGAAATTGAAAGCGTTAAGGAAGCCGGCTCGCGCGGCATGGGATTGCGGATTTTGCGCGGACGCTACACCGGATCGTCTTATACGTCGGATTTATCTCCCGAAGGCATTCGGAAGCTGGTGGATTCGGCCATCGAGCTGGCCGCTATCACCACCGCGGACCCGCATGCCGGCCTGCCCGAGCCAGAAGAACTGGGGTCGGTGGCCGGCGATCTGAAGTTAAGCTCGCCGGAGGTGGGGGCGCTCGATACCGCCTGCAAAATCGATGCTGCCAGGCGTGCCGAGGCCGCCGCTCTCGATGCCGATTCCCGCATCTTCAATTCCGAAGGCGCCGGCTTTGAAACGTATATGGGCCGCCACGTTTTCACCAACTCCCGCGGCTTTGCCGGCGACTACGCTACCAGTTACTGTTCCATCTCCGCCGTGCCGGTGGCGCGCGACGGCGATTCCATGGAGCGCGACTACTGGTCCAGCGCCGCGCGCTCGCTCGACCGGTTGGAAACGCCCGAGCAGGTCGGCAAGACCGCCGCTGCGCGCGCGCTACGGCGCCTGAAACCGGTGAAGGTTCCGACCCAAAAGGTGCCCGTAGTATTCGAGCCAAGGGTAGCCGCGTCGCTGGTCGGGAACCTGTTCGAGGCCGTTCACGGTATGCTGATCTACCGGCACGAATCCTTTCTGGCGGGCAAGCTCGGCCAAAAAGTGGCCAGCGAGAACCTGACCCTCGTCGACGATGCCACCATGCCGGGTCTATTCGGGTCCTCACCCTTCGACGACGAGGGCGTGCCGTCGCGGCGGACCGTGGTCATCGAGCGCGGCGTGCTGAAGAGCTATCT
>JBEKZL010000004.1:0-59976 GCA_049509915.1 Bryobacteraceae bacterium
CGCCACATGTGGGTATAATCCTGCCCCGGGTTGAGATGGTGAATGCGCGCCACCACGCCGCTCCAGCCGCCGGCTTCGATCAGGCCGATAATGGCAACCAGCAGCGCGCCCAGCCAGATCAGCACGAACTGCAGCACTTCATTGAAAATGGCGGAACGCAGGCCGCCCAGAAAGACGTAGGCCGCCACCGTGAGCGCGGAAATCCAGATGCTGACGTTGATGTCCCAGCCGAGCATCACTTTCATCACCAGCGCCATCGAAAACATGTTGATGCCGGACATCAGCACGGTCATGAAGCCGAACGAAATCGCCGACAGCGCCCGCGCCGGCTCGCCGAACCGCAGCTTCAGATAGCCCGGAACCGAATGCGTCTTCGAGATGTAATAAAACGGGATCATCACCAACGCCAGGAAGAGCATGGCCGGGATGGCGCCGATCCAATACCAGTGGGCGGCCAGAATGCCGTATTGATAGGCCGAGCCGGCCCAGCCCATCAGCTCGAGCGCTCCCAGATTGGCCGCCACGAAGCTGAGTCCCGCGACCCAGGCCGTCATTTCGCGGCCGGCCAGGAAAAAATCCTCGCCGGTCTTGGTGAAGCGTTTGAGGTAGAAGCCGATGCCGATCACCGCCACGAAGTACAGAATGATGACGGCGAGATCGACCGGGGAGAGCGAAAGCAGGCGTCCAGGCGCGCTTTCAAGGAGCAGACAGGGCAGTAAGGGCATGGGCTTGGCCGCTAAAGTGAGAGCGTTTGCAAGAGCTTATGGTATGGACGGGACGAGCCAAAGTCAAGCGCGGGCCGCTCGCGACGTGCCGCGTGGTAGGGTGACATGGAGAACCGTGCTGGAGCCGTTATGAATTCTTCGACGTTCCGCCTGGCCGCGCTGCTGTGGCCCGCGCTGGTGCTGGCTGCCGATCCGTCCGGCGCCATGGAAGCCCGCTTGGCGCAATTGCGTGCCAATCCGCCCGCGCTCTACGCTTTTTTGTTGCGCATGCCCAAGGGCGGCGACCTGCACAATCACCTGACCGGAGCGGTATACGCCGAAAGCTATCTCGGTGCCGCTGCCGAAGACGGCCTGTGCGCCAACCTTCGGGCCGGCTCGCTGGTATTGCCCAACCAGGATGGCGGCTGCGCCGACGGCGACATGCCGGCCGCTCGCGCCGCTCGCGACAACTCCCTGCGCAACGCCCTGATCGATAGCTTCTCCATGCGCGGTTTCGTGCCAGTTGCCGAATCCGCTCACGATCATTTCTTCGGCGCCTTTGCCAAATTCAACGCCGTCAAGGCCGACCATCGCGGCGCTTTCCTGGCCGAGGTGACCCGCCGGGCGGCGGAACAAAATGAATCGTACCTGGAGGTGATGGCGATCAATGGCAAGCCTGCCAATTCGCTGGCGGACAAAGTTAGCTGGGATATCGATTTGGACCGGATCCGCCAAAAACTGCTGGCGGGTGGACTCGACGCCGTCGTCGAGCAGCTTCGCGCGCGCCTGGACGACACCGAGAAATCGCGGCGCGCGGCGCTGGGCTGCGACGCCGAGCCCAACTCGGCGGCCTGCCGCGTAGTGGTGCGGTACATCTTCGAGGTGCTGCGCGAATCGCCCGCCAACCAGGTATTCGCCCAGGCGCTGGCGGGCTTCCGCCTGGCCGCCGTCGATCCGTTGCTGGTCGGCGTCAATTTCGTGCAGGCGGAAGACGGCTTGATTTCGATGCGCGATTACCACCTGCACATGCACATGATGCAGTATCTCCGCGCTGCCTATCCCAAGGTACACGTGACGCTGCATGCCGGCGAACTGGCGCCGGGGCTGGTGCCGCCGGACGGTTTGCGGTTCCACATCCGCGAGGCGGTGGAAATCGGCGGGGCGGAGCGCATCGGCCATGGCGTGGATCTGGCGTATGAAACCGATTCCGACGGTCTCGTCGCTCTGATGCGGCGCAAGCGCATCCTGGTGGAGATCAACCTGACCAGCAACGACCTGATTCTGGGCGTGCGCGGCAACCAGCATCCGCTGCCTCTGTACTTGAAGGCCGGCGTTCCAGTGGCGATTGCGACCGACGACGAGGGTGTGTCGCGCACCCACCTGACCCAGGAGTTGCTGCGCGCCGCGATCGACTACAGGTTGAGCTATGCCGAATTGAAAGAGATGGCGCGCAACAGCCTGCAATACGCCTTTGCGGAAGAAGCCGAAAAGGCGCGTCTGCGGAAAGATCTGGAAGAACGGTTTCGGGCGTTCGAGAAGTCGCCGGCGATAGAATAGAGGATCGGGCAACGTATTCACGGCGATGCCCGAACAATATGTGCCGTGGCGCCGGATGCGGCGTTGCACGGGTCCGACGCTCAAAGCAAATTTATGAAAAATCACTGGCTCGGCGCTCTCGCCGGAGTGGCGCTGCTGGGAGCGCTTCCGGCCGCGCCGCTTGACGAAGGGACGCGCCGCCTGGCGCATGACATCTTTCAGCAACTGGTCGAGATCAATACGACGGATTCGGCGGGCACCACAACGATTGCCGCCGAAGCCATGGCGAAGCGGTTGCTCGAGGCGGGGTTTGCCGCCGAAGACGTGAAGGTTCTGGGCCCGAACGACCGCAAGGGCAACCTGGTGGCGCGCCTTCGCGGCAGCGGCGGGGGGCGCCAGCCGATCCTGATCATCGGCCACCTGGACGTGGTGGAGGCGCGACGCGAAGATTGGACAACCGACCCCTTCCGCTTTGTCGAAAAAGACGGCTACTTCTATGGACGCGGGACGCAGGATATGAAGGTAAACGATGCCGTCCTGGTCACCGAGTTTATCCGCTTCCATCGTGAAGGCTACCGCCCGAACCGCGATCTGATCCTCGCTTTGACGGCCGATGAGGAGGGCGGAAAGTCGAATGGCGTCGATTGGCTGCTGAAGAATCACCGCGATCTGATCGCCGCCGAATTCGTGCTCAACGCCGACTCGGGCGGAGTGACCACGGTGAAGGGGAAGCCAGTGAACGTGGACGTGGAGGCGAGCGAAAAGCTATACGCCGATTATCAACTGATGGCGACCAATCCGGGCGGGCACAGTTCCCTACCGGTCCCGGATAACGCGATTTATCACATCGCCGACGCGCTGGGACGGTTGCAGCGGGCGCCGTTTGCGTTCGAGCTGAACGGGGTGACGCGCGCCTATTTCGAACGGCGCGCCTCCCTAGAGACGGGCCAGACGGCGGCGGATATGAAAGCGATTTTGCGGACACCGCCCGACGGCGCCGCGGTCGCCCGCCTGTCCGCCGATGCGCGCTTCAACTCAACCATGCGCACCACTTGCGTCGCCACGCGGCTGAGCGCGGGGCACGCCAACAATGCGCTACCGCAGCTTGCCCAGGCGAACGTCAACTGCCGCATTCTACCAGGGCATTCGGCCGAAGAGGTTCGGCAAGATCTGGTTCGAATTCTTGACGACGCGAAGATCGTGGTGCGGTACGTGGACGACGCCGGGAACGTTTACGATCGCACTCCGGAGAAAAAAGCGTTTCCTCCCATTCCGCCTCCCGACGAAATTCTGAAGCCGCTCCAGCGGATCGCCGACGAGATGTGGAACGGAGTGCCGGTGATCCCCGACATGGAAACCGGAGCGTCGGATAGCATTTATACGATGGCCGCCGGCCTGCCAAGTTATGGCATCGGCGGAGTGGCCATCGATCAGGACGACGTTCGGGCGCACGGCAAGGATGAGCGGGTGCGGGCCGATTCCTTCTACGATGGTGTCGAGTTCTATTATCGGTATCTGAAGGCTCTGACGTCGCCCGAATGAGGCCCGCGGCGAGGGGGTGGGACAGACCATCGCTCTTTGTGGTCTGTCGGGCCTCGCCGAGCCGTAACAGCCTGACAGACGACAAACAACGATCGTCTGTCCCACCTCTGGGTCACCTTCCATTGGCAACCCAAAATCTCTACGGCGTGCCGCGGCGGCTAACCGGTGCCGCTGAGGTCCAGGCGCTCGACGGTGGGGGGTGGGAGGCTATCGAAGGTCAGCCCTTCGAGCAGCTCGCCGGCCTCGCGCGCGTCGTTCCGGCGGCGGCGGTTCCACTCGCGGGCGGCCAGCATGGCGGCGGGCAGCAACAACAGGCTCAGCGGCCGATTCACCATCCAGGTTCCCAGGGCGGCACCGGCGCGCGTGGAGAGCTCGAATCCCAGGAACTGCAGCAGGCAAAGCATGAGGAGGTTATCGCGGAAACCGGGCGTGGGGCAGGCCAGCGGCATCTTGCGATAGCCCTCCAGCAGCAGTTCGATGAGCGAAACACAAAGAGCGCCCACATACGCCGTGGCGGCCAACGCCTCCAGCGCACCGCTTCGCCAGGCGCCCACTACGAACCACGGCAGCAGCACGAAGAGCGATAGAAACGCCAGCATGACGCGGCGGGCCACCGGGTGGGTTTCGGCGCCGCGGGCTTCCACCACGGCGCGAAAGATCCAGTTGGCACCGAGGAGGGCCGGAATCTCGAAGGCCACGCGCAGACCCAAAATCAAAAGATAAGCCGCCACCAGGGGGGCTTCCAGCCAATGTCCGGCAGCGGCTTCCTGCACCGCCAGCCAGGCGCCCAATCCCAGTGCCACGGCGATGGCCAGGCGGTGCGGCTCGCTGCGCACCAGGGCGCGCACGGTGAAGCGATGGCAGCCGCGGGCGAAACCGGCCTTCGGCGGCGCGAATCGATCGAGAGCCCACAGCAGCGCCGCGGCCAGCCGCCGTTTCGATTGCCGCGGCGCGCCCTCGAGCACGGCAGCAAAGCGCCGCCGGTAACTGGCGGCATAGCTCAGCACCATCAGCAGGAAAGCCGCCGCGGTCGCAACCAGGGCACGGTTGGCTAGAATCCCGAAAACCGGCGTGCCGCGGTGCTGCAACTGTTGATACAGCGCCAGGAACCAGACCGAGGGCAGCCACGCGGCCGGAGACGACGGATTCGCGGCCACACCGTGCAGCAGCGCTCGTGCCGCCGAGCCGCTGAACAGCAGAGCGAGAAAGGCCACTAACAGCGCACCGCGCAACCCCGCCGCGGCGGCGCGGAACACCTGCCGGGGCAACAGCGCCGCCAATACGCCCAGCAAGGAGAACACCGCGCAGAAGGTGAACAGGCTGGCCAGCACGGTGACCAGCGCATGAGTGGTGACGAACGAGAGATAGACACCCAGCGGCGCTTCGGCGGCAGCGGTGACGAAGAAGGGAAACAGTAGCGCCGGAATGGCGTTGACGTCGACGACAAAGACTATAACCGCGAACGCTATGGCGGCGGCGTTGGCCAGTAGCACCGCGCGCGGCCGCACCGGCAGCGGCGCCAGGTTCAGGTAATCCTGCCCGTCCGGCAGAATGCGGTCCCACTTCAGCACGGTAACGAGGCCGGTGACTCCCATGGCCAGCGCCAGGAACAGGTACTTGTCGGCCGCCGAAGCTACCAGCAAGTCGCGGTGCAACTGGCCGCGAAGCCAGTTCAGGAAGCTGGAATACTCATCCAGCATCAGAAAGGTCACGAAGGCGCCGGGGGCGGCCAGCAGGCCCAGCAGTGCGCCCGCGCCCAGTTCGAAATCGGAGCCTTCCTCCTGACTGCCGCGCAGCAGGCGATGGAGAAAATGCCGCACCAAACGAGCGAACGGGCCGCCCCACTTTGGTCCGCCGATCACTGGGAGCTTCATACCCTACGCCCCGACCGCGCCTACGATTTCCCGCGCGATTCCGTCGGCATCCACCGGCTCGGTAAGCTGCAGGAATCCGCCCTCCAGGCCGAGGCCGGCGAAGCGCGCGCGTATCTCATCCATCGGGCCCGCGGCCACCACCGCGCCGCCTTTCAGCAACACCAGGCGCGAGCAGAGCTGGTCGACTTGTTCCAGCACGGGCGAAGAAAACAGCACCGCCTTTCCGGCCGCGGCCAGAAGCGCGATCACACGCCGGAGCACCAGCGCGCTGGCGATATCCAGGCCCGAAAACGGCTCGTCCAGCACCAGCACCGCCGGGTCGTCGAGCAGGGCGGCGATGAGTACGATGCGCTGGCGCATACCTTTCGAGTAGCCGCCGATGGGCATGTCGCGGTGCTCGTAGAGGCTGAGCCCACGGAGCATGGCGGCGGCCTTGCGGCGGAAGCGCGCTTCATCCATGGCGCGCAGCGTGGCGGCCAGTTCCAGGTATTCCCAACCGCTCAGAAAACCATAGAGCTCCGGCTGCTCCGGCACGTACCCCAGCGCGCGCTTGTAAGCCGTGGGATCGCGCGCCACCGGCTCGCCGCGGTAGAGCACAGTCCCTTGGGTGGGATCGACCAGGCCGGCGATCATTTTCACAATGGTGCTCTTGCCGGCGCCGTTGGGCCCGAGCACTCCCAGGATTTCGCCAGGATTAATGGCGAAGCTGACGCCGCGGACAGCGAGGTATGCGCCATAGCGCTTCACCAGGTTCCGCACCTCAACCACGGGAGGCAGGTCCAGCATGCACGTTTGGACACCAGGGGCGCGGAAAAGTTCCCGCTGAGGACGTCGCAAGCGCGGGGGCGATAGAAATTCCATCGCGGGCGCCGTCTGCCCACTTTACGGTGGCCCGTTCACGTCCACAATCCCGGTGCCTGTTGCGCCCGACTGGGACATTTCGCCAAACTTAGGCTGTGGTGCGAAAATTGCCGTCACCTTGGATCGAAGGACCGTCGCGGATCTCGACCGGAGGGTGCGCGAGGGCCGCTACCCGAACCGAAGCCGGGCGCGGCGTCTGCCGTGAACGTGCTGAGCGAGCGCGAGAAGCGGACCCGGCTGGCGCGCGAGCTGACCAAAATCGACCGGAAAGAGGAAATGCGGTTGGCCGAACAGGGTCTGGCTAGCTCCTGCCATCCGCCCTTGACTTATATGCACCAATAATGCATACTGATGCATATGAGAACCACCATGATTATCGACCCGGATCTGCTCGAGCGCGCTCGGGAACTGACGGGCATTCGGGAGAAGACCGCGCTGGTACGGGCTGGTCTGGAGGCTCTGATTGCGCGTGAAGCCGGCAAGCGCCTGGCGGCACTGGGAGGCTCGCAGCCCGAAATGGCGAGTATTCCGCGGCGGCGGCATTCGTGATGGTGTTGGCCGATACTTCGGTCTGGATTCAGCACTTCCGGCGAGGCGAGCCGGCCCTGGCGGCGCAACTCGCCGATGGACTGGTTCTGATGCATCCCTTCGTCTCTAGTGAACTGGCGTGCGGCAATTTGAAAAGCCGCGCGGCGATTCTCTCCGACCTCAACACCTTGCCCTCGGCCGAACTGGCGTCCCATGCGGAGGTCCTTCGGCTGATCGAAGACCGGTGCCTTTGGGGACGCGGGCTCGGCTGGGTGGACATGCATCTGCTCGCCTCGGCACTGCTGTCCCATTGCGGATTCTGGACTCTCGACAAGAAACTCGCCGCGGCGGCGGCGGAATTGGGCCTGAACTGCTAGTATCGGACAGGAGGCACCGATTTCAATGACCGCAATGGAGCGAATTCGGGACTTTCTCGGGCAGAAGAGGCTGGCCTTCGTGGGTGTTTCGAGCCGCCCGGCGGAGTTCTCGCGGAACTTGTTTCGCGAATTTCGCGCGCGCGGATATGACGCCATCCCGGTTCATCCGGGGATTGAGGAGATGGACGGCGAAAAGTGCTTCGCCCGTTTGCAGGACATCGATCCGCCGCCCGATGGAGCGCTGCTGCTGACGGCTCCGGGCGTTACCGACCGGGTGGTACGCGATTGCGCGGAGGCGGGAATCGGGCGGGTCTGGATGTATCGCGCCGGGGGAACTGGAGCCGTCAGCGCTGACGCTCTCGGGTTTTGCGCGGCGAAAGGAATCTCGGTGGTGCCGGGGGAGTGTCCGTTCATGTTCCTACCGGCGACGCCGTGGTTCCATCGCCTGCACGGACTGGTGAAGAAGATCGCCGGATCTTATCCGAGGTGAAGCGGCCGGGTGCGGGGCGGGCCACACAACGGGTGCGGGGCGGGCCACACAAGACGATGGTCCGCCCCATAACAGAATCGCAGCCTAGATCCGGCCGAACTTGGCCACGGCTTCTTTGATCGACTTGAACTTCTCGATGAACGGCAGCATGCTGTGCTCGGTATTGTCGAGAGCCTCGGCCTTCTTGAGGACCTCTTCGGCATGAGCGCGAGGCACCACCACCACTCCGTCCTCGTCGGCCACAATGATATCGTTGGCAGCCACTCGCGCTCCCGCGCAGGTGACCGGAACATTAACCCCCGCGAACCGATAGTGATTGACGCTGGTGGAGGGCACAACACCGCGGCTGAAGACTGGGAACTGGAGCTTGCGAATCTGCGGCGTGTCGCGCACGCCGCCATCGATGATCGCCCCCGTCAGCCCGCGATACTTCATGGCGGTTGCCATCAGTCCGCCCATGCCGGCGTAGTCAGCGCCGTCCTCCAGCACCATCACGTAGACCGATCCCGGCTTGGCGTTGTCGATGGCATCCAGCATGCCCTCGGAAGCTTTGGATCCCTCTTTGTGTTCTTCCTTCTTCAACAGTACAGTTACAGCGGGGCCGGCGAACTTGGCGGCCGCCAGCGGCCGCATCTCGTGCGACATGTAGTTTTTTTGCCCGTACAGTTGCTCCAAGGCATCGGAGACCGAGGCGACCTCGACCATGCGGAAGCCCTCGATCAAGGGATCGCCCACCGGTTGCGCCATCAGCCAAACGGCTACGGCCAGAATCGCGAAAACCAACATCCATAACGTGCGTTTCATAAAACTCCTTTTCTGACGCCCGCGGAAAGCAGGCATGCCCTCATTGTTTAGCCGGGGGAAGGCTGTAGAACTCGTAAGCGATCCGCCACCTGGATTCCTGGCCGGGTTCGACGTGCAAATCGATGTACGCTTCCGGGCAAACTGTTCTGGGATTCGACCAGAAAACTACCTTGGCCAGGCGCTGGTCGCCCTTCTGGCGAACTCCGGCTCCCGTCTTGCGGTTCTCCACCCGGATGTCGTAATCGGCGGCGGTGCCATCGAACCCTTCGAGGCCGGTATAGACGCTCCCGCCCCCGGTCAACTCCCGCAGAAACAGAACTTCTTTTCCGTGGACCTCCGCTAATCCCGCCAGGTCGCTGGTGGCGCGCAGAGCGAACGGAAATTTCACGATATAGTCCGGCCCCGCCGGCTGGGAGTCCAGCATATAGAAATTGTGTTCGTAGACGCTGGTCTCGATGGTTTTCCTGCCGGTATTCTTGAGGCTGTGGTCGATGGCCAACTCCGGCCGATCCTTCGCCAGGCTCAGTCTCTTGCGGTACACATACGCGTATCCGTTCACGTCGCTCAATACTTGCGCGAATTCGATCCAGTCCCGTCCCTTATCCACTGTCCACTTACCCGTGTCCAGGATCTCGTAGGTATGGAACTGTTGAAACCGCGGCTCATCCGGCTTGCGCAGCGCGCCGACGCCGATTTTGACGAAACTCCCGCCAGGCGCGGCAAGCTCGTACCCGAGCCCGGCGCCTTTGCTGAGGAACTCCTCGACCGGGCCCATGATGGCGTCGTGGATTTTCGGATCGTACCGGTCGAACCATTTGCCGAAATACGTGTGTCCGCCGGATTCGAGGCTGGCGACGACGCCGGACCAGTCGAACCGGGTCGCGCGGTAGTAGCCATCTTGCGGGTCCGGCGGGTAAATGGTGGCGCGAACTGTGCCGCTCGAAATCTCGGCCTGCGGAAATTCTGCCGCCACCAGCCTGGAGGACATCGAGCCCAGCGTCAGCCCGAGCGTCAGACCCACGCACATGACAGAGTTTTGCACGATGGTAGTTCTCCGCAGGCGGATTCCCGCTCCTTATTGGAATCGCGAGTATAACACAGGCCAATCGGCGCCGATCCGGGACGCTGGGCTGCCTGGGCAGGCGGCATGGAAACCGCGCCGCGACGATCGGCCCGTTTCGCTTCGTGCGGCAAATCGAGTTGAGACAGGCGTTGAGATGCGTGATCTGGCTCTGTCGGTTTCCCGTTTACAGCCGGGCACCTACCGCCTTCGCCTGCAAAAACAGCAGCAGATAGTCCGGGCCGCCCGCCTTGGAATCCGTGCCCGACATGTTGAAACCTCCAAACGGATGCGCCCCCACCATGGCGCCCGTGCATTTCCGGTTGAAGTAGAGATTGCCCACGTGGAAGCGCTCGCGCGCCTCGGCCAGATGCTGCCGGTTGTTGGAAAACACCGCTCCCGTGAGGCCGTATTGCGTATCGTTGGCCAGCGCCAGGGCGTGTTCGAAATCGCTTGCCTTGGTTACCGCCAGCACCGGGCCGAAAATCTCTTCCTGGAAAACGCGCGCACCTGCATCCACGTCGGCGATCACCGTGGGCTTGATGAAATATCCGTCGCCCGGCGCGGCGCCGCCTCCGGCCACCAGGCGGCCTTCGGACTTGCCGATCTCGATGTAAGAGAGGATGGTCTCGCGGGCGCCACGGTTGATCACCGGCCCCATGTAATGCGCGGGATCGTCGCACGGGCCCACGGTCAAAGCGGCCACCTTGGGCGCCAGTTTCTCCAGAAAGGCGTCGTACACCTTGGCGTCGACGATGGCCCGCGAGCACGCCGAGCATTTCTGGCCCTGGTAACCGAAAGCGGAGGCCACCACGCCGTCCACGGCCTTGTCGAGGTCGCAATCGCCGTCCACCACGATAGCGTCTTTGCCGCCCATTTCCGCCACCACCCGCTTGATCCAGATTTGTCCCGGCTGGGTCTTGGCGGCCAGCTCGTTGATGTGCAGGCCTACGTCGCGGGAGCCGGTGAAGCTGATGAAACGGGTCTTGGGGTGCGCCACCAGCACGTCGCCGACGGCGGCGCCGCTGCCCGTCAGCAAGGTGAACGCCCGCTCCGGGAAACCCGCTTCCAGCAGCACCCCGGCGAATTTGGCGGCAATCGTGGGTGTGTCGCTCGAAGGTTTGATAATCACGGTATTGCCTGTCACCAGGGACGCCATGGTCATCCCCGCCAGAATCGCCAGCGGGAAATTCCATGGTGGAATCACCACGCCAACTCCCAGCGGGATATAAATCATTTCGTCGCGCTCGCCCGGCAACTGGACTGTCGTATGCGGCCCGTCCAGGCGCTCCATTTCGAGCGCGTAGTACTCGCAGAAGTCGATCGCCTCGGCGATTTCGGCTTCAGCTTCGATCCAACTCTTGCCGGCTTCATAGCACAGCCAGGCGTCGAACTCGAAACGGCGCTCGCGGAGCAGGCGAGCGGCTTCCTGCGCCATGCGGGCGCGTTCCCGGGCCGGCGTGCGGCTCCACTGCGGGAAATAGGCCAGCGCGGTCTCCACCGCCCGGTTGGCCAGCGCCGCCGTCGCCTTATGGTGAATACCAACGGCTTGGCCGGGAGCCGAAGGGTTCAGCGAGGTCAGTAGCTCGCCGGTGGCAACGCTCTCGCCGGCCAGCCGCAGCTTGTATTCGCGTCCGAATTCGGCGCGGACCTTGGCCAACGAGTCTTCCATGGCGCGCCGGTTCTCGGGCAGGGAAAAATCGGCGAGCGCTTCGTTGCGGAATCGAGTCGAAGTAGCGGTAGCCATTACCCTTCCATGGTACAGCGTCACGGGCGAATGTTCTACGATCGGCCTTCCCGCGGACTGTGGAATGGGCGGGTCTCCGTGAAAGCTCCCTGGCGGTTGCGGCTCGGAATGAGGCTCCCCACCGGGCCGCGACCGCCAGGCAGGTGTTTCACGTCGCAGTCCAAGACGAGGGCGTGTTGTTGTGGCGGGAACCGGCCCTCCAGAGTTCTTACCCGAGGCAGGCCTTCACCTTCTCCGCGATCCCCTTCGAGGTGTACGGCTTCTAAACAAAACCGGACACACGCTGGCCGTGAAACAAAGCCATCGCCTCGGACTCGCTGAAGCCGCTCGACACCACAACCTTGACCTCGGGCCGGATCTTCCTAAGCTCGGGCAGCGTTTCATCACCGTTCATGCGCGGCATGCTCAAATCGAGGACCACCAGGGCGATTTCACCGGGGTGTCTCCTGAAAACATCGATCGCTGCCAAGCCGCTATCCGCCGTCAGGACCTTGTATCCGTGACGTTCCAGGGCTCTTTTCGCCATCTCCAGCACCACCCGTTCATCATCCACCACGAGCACTGTCCCGGCGCCCCGCAGCGAAGTGTTGGTGGCCGCGACCATCCCCTTCCCAGCCGTACTCGTGGCTGCCGGGAAAAGCGCGGTGAAGCAACTGCCTTCGCCAGGCGCGCTGCTGACGGTAATCCCGCCTCTGTGCCCCCGCAAAATGCCGGCAACCGCCGCCAGTCCGAGCCCGCGACCGACGAACTTGGTGGTGAAGAACGGATCGAAAATCTTGGCTTTGGTCGCCTCGTCCATGCCGCAGCCCGTATCGCGTACTTCGAGCCAAACGTATTTCCCCGGCGCCAGCGCCGCCAACTCCGGATGGTGCCGCCAGTACTCGTCGTCCACTTGCTCGACGCCGGTCATGACCGTGATCAGGCCCTCGTGGCTGCCGATCGCGTCCGCCGCGTTGAGCGCCAGGTTCATGAACACCTGCTGGATCTGGCCACGATCGGCCTCAACGGCTGGCAAATCCTCATCCAAATCGAGGCGCAGATTGATCTTCTTGGGAATGGACGGACGAACCAGACCGATCATGTCGGGGATAATCGCCGAGAGGTCCAGCGGTTCGACGACGAACTTTCCCTTGCCCGAGTAAGCCAGCATCTGCCGGGTCAGGTGAGCCGCCTGCTCGCCGCTTTTGAGGACTCCGGCCAGCAGGTCGGCGGCAGGGTGATCGGGCGCCAGCATGTCCAATGCCAGGCTGGCGTTACCGATGACGCCGACCAGCAGGTTGTTGAAGTCGTGGGCGACGCCGCCGGCCAGCAATCCGATGCTCTCCAGCTTCTGGGCTTGCCGCAGCCGCTCTTCCGCCTGTTTCCTCTCCGTGATGTCGGCCGAGATGGCGCACACCGCGTAGATCTTCCCGCTGGCATCGCGGAGCCCGCGATGATGCTATAGCGGTGTGGAGCCGGTCATGGTCTTCAGACAGTATGTCGCGCTCCACCGTCGCGGCATCGGCCATATACTCGGTCGCGGGCGAACCCGTCAGTCCTTCAATGCCGGCGCTGATGAAATCCACGTGCGCTTGGCCTCGGGCGTCAACCCGGTAACGGTAGATCGCGCCCTGCGGTAAGTTATCGCTCAGCGTCCGCAGCCTCTCCTCGCTTTCGCGAAAGGCCTGCCGTTGCCGGACTGCCGCCGTCGTCTCGTGGGCGACTGCTAAGGATGCGGTCCGGCTTGCCGTCGGGACCTGCAAGGGGAATCCAGGAACAGGTCACATAGACCACTTCCGGCAGCCCGCCAGGCCCTTGCTGAATCGTGTAAGGGGCGTCCTCCAGCATGAAGGGCTTCCCGGTTGCCATGACGTTTTGCAGAATTTGGGGATCGGAAACTTCCACCCAAACGTCCGCGAATCGGCGTCCAATGAATTCCTTTACTGGAGCCAGTGCTTGAGAGGCCGGAGTCACGACTTCATAAATGAAATCCGGCGCGCGCGCGATGGAAATCATCACGGGCGCTTTTTCAATAATCGCGGCCTGGATCTGTCGCTCGCGTTCCAGCCCGGCGACGCGCGCCTTAAGACGCCGGATTTCGTCTTGGGTGCGATTTCCGCCGGAGACAACTCGGTCATAGCGGAACCATCCTGTCGAAAGGCAGATCAATGATCTTACCCAATTTCACCACGCAGGGGAAAAAAAGGGATCGTGTTAGGATCGCGAAAACGGGGGTGTGCTGAAAATAATCGGCATACGGAAATTCTCGGCGGTCATTCTCCGAAAAACCACCTGATGCGGGATGATCCCGCCGCCTTCCTCTCTGCAATCGTACCTGAGGAGGCTTTCCGTGAACCCCCACTTACTCGCCGTATGCGCCTGTTTCGCCGCCGCCGTTTTCGGCCAGACCGCCGCGCCGGTGCCCGAAATTCCTTACGAGCCCGTTCCCAACTTCATCAGGTTGCCGCCCGACGTTTACCTGGGCGAAATGGCGGGGATTGCGGTCGATTCAAGAAAGCATATCTTCGTCTTCTCCCGCGGCAACACCACTGGACCTGGCTATCGAGCCGCCGCCGCGCAACTGCTGGAATTCGCCCCCGATAGCTGATAATCGGAGAACAGCTATGAACGAGGAAGAGTTTGACGCACTGATGAAATCGCGGCCCTTCGGCACGGGGGATGTGGTGCATTGGGAAGCTGAACTGCGTGCCAACACGAGCCTCGTCATGACACTTGGCGTTGCACTATGGGGCAAAGCATCCGAGGACGCGCAGCGTCAACTGCTGTTGTCGCATCCTGAAATACCTGCGGGGTTTGACTTGGCTGATTTTAGGAAGCTGTTGCAATGGACCGCAAAGATGGCCTCCGCAGCCTTGGCGCTCCAGCGGATGCGCGGTGTGCCTCCTTCGATAATTCCCTCTCCGACCGTTTTCGTGGGGTCGCAGGGCCTCACCTTGTGGGAAGCCCGGTGCGAAATAGTCCGCCGGGCAATCGAGTACTTGGAAAAGCGCTGAGTGCTGCCGCACGCACCCATAGAGATTCCGATCAAAAGAGCGGGATTACCGGTGCGCCGACAAAGGACCCTTTCCGGAATAGGGCCAAAAAAGGTCCGCCCGTCTTCCTCTCTGCTATCGTACCTGAGGAGGCTTTCCGTGAAATCCGAGTTCCTCGCCATATTCGCATGTCTCAGCGCCGCCGTTTTCTGCCAGACTGCCGCGCCGGTGCCCGAAATTCCTTATGAGTCCGTTCCCAACTTCATCCGGTTGCCGCCGGACGTTTACCTGGGCGAGGTCGCTGGGATTGCGGTCGATTCGAAAAAACATATCTTCGTGTTCTCCCGCGGCGGCACCACCGGTCCCGCGTATGGAGCCGCCGCCGCACAGTTGCTCGAATTCGCCCCCGACGGCCGTTTCCTGCGCGAGATCGGGAAGAATCTCTACGCCTGGTCCTACGCCCATGCCGTCCGCACCGACAAGGACGACAACATCTGGGCCGTCGACAAGGGCTCGGATATGATTATCAAGTTCAACCCCGAAGGCCGCGTGGCAATGGTCTTCGGCCGCAAGAAGGAAGCCTCCGACGACAACGCCGTCCCGTGGACTCACGTTACCCCCCCTCGCCCCGCCGTCGATGGCCAGTTCCGCCAGCCCACCGACGTTGCCTGGAACGCCCGCGGCGATATCTTCATCAGCGATGGCTATATCAATTCCCGCGTCGCCAAGTACGACAGGAACGGCGATTGGGTCAAGCAATGGGGCAACCATGGCACCCAGCCGGGCGAATTCGATACCCCGCACAGCATCGCCGCCGATAACAACGGCAATATCTACGTGGCCGATCGCGGCAATCGCCGCATCCAGGTGTTCGATTCCGACGGCGTCTTCAAACGCGAAATCACCATCGACGTGCCGGCGCCTCCCGATTCCCGCCCCTGGATGGGCAACCCGCCCACCGCCCGGTCCGGCGGCGCCATGCAAAGCGGCGCGCCCTGGGCGATCTGCATCACGCCCGGCCCCACCCAATACCTGTACAGCGCCGACGGCTACCCCGGCCGCATCTACAAGCTCTCGCTCGACGGCAAGCTGCTCGGCATGCTCGGCAAGACCGGCCGCCAGCCGAAACAGTTCGGCTGGATTCACGAGCTGGCTTGCCCGGCGGAAAACGAACTCTACGCCGCCGAACTCCTCAACTGGCGCGCGCAGAAGCTGATCCTTCACCCAGCCGCTGGGCGCTGACGGCTGACCCAAGGTGGAGCGGGCGATTTCCCCTGCCCTCTCCCGCGTTCCGCGTAGCGGACGCGGCGACAAGGCCCGTGGCAGGCGAATCGCCGGCCCCGCTATGGCATTAGCCGCCTGCCTGCATATACGCTGGGATTCCGGATGTCTTACTAGCGAATCGCGTGGCCTCCACCTTCATCTCGCGCACCCCCAGCCTCTCCGGCGCACGTCTTCCGGCATGTTACTCTGCAGTCGTGGCTTCGCGCACCCTCTACCAGGTTCTCTCGGAAACAGCGGCGGTCTATGGCGACCTGCCCGCCCTGCATCAGCCGGACGGCGGCGGCTATTTGACCTATACGTGGAAGGCGTACCTGCGGGCGGCCGAGGAGATCGCCATGGGGCTGAGCGCGCTCGGCGTGGGCAAGGGACAGGTGGTGGGGCTCGATTCGGAAACCCGCCTGGAGTTCTATCTGGCCGATATGGGTACCCTCGCCAACGGATCCATCGCGGCGGCGCTGTATCCCACCTACCCGGCCCACGATCTGGTGCGCACTCTCGAAAACACCGGCGCGGTTGCCGCGTTCGTGGAAAACGTGGAAGTTTTTCAGGCGCTGCGAGCGGCCCCGGTGCGCTACTGGATTCTGCTCACCGGCAAAGCCGAGGGGGCCATGACTCTGTCCGCCCTGCGCGCCGTGGGACGCGACGCCATGGTGGCCGACCCCGAATGGCGCCGGCGTTTGAGCCAGCGAACCAGCCCGAACGATCCCGCCGTGCTGTACCTCACCAGCGGCGCCACCGGCGAGCCCAAAATGGCGCTGGTGACGCACCACTCCATCGTCTCCAACATCGATATGGGCCCGGCCGTACTGCCGCTCGGGCCGGACGATGCCACCATCGCTTTCCTTCCCTCGGCGCACATTGCGCAGCGCGTAGTGGTGGAGTTTCTCATGCTGCGCTGCGGCACGCCGGTGTATTTTTCCGAAAGCCTGCTGCGGCTGCCGCAGGAAATCCGCAGCGTGCGGCCCACCATCCTGCTGGCTCCGCCGCGCATGTGGGAGCGCATTTATTCCAGCATCTGCACCGAGCTTCGCAAGCGGCCGGCGCCCTTGCGCAAAGCCTTCTACGGCGCCCTGGCGATGGCCCTGGCGGCAGCCCGCTACCGCCATGCCGGCAAACCGGTCCCCTTGCGCCTGCGCATCCCCCTGCGGCTGGCCGACCGCGTCATGTTTCACCAGATCCGCCAGCGCTTCGGAGGCCGCGTGCGAATTGCCGCCTCCGGCGCGGCTCCCCTTGGCAAACAACTGGCCGAGTTCTACGACGCCATCGGCATGCCGCTTATTGAAGGCTACGGCCTGACCGAAGGCGGCGTGCTGACCATGAACCCTCTCGATAAACCCACACCGGGAAGCATCGGCAAAGCGCTGGCCCCTTCGGTCGAGCTGCGAATCTCCGAGGATGGCGAGTTGCTGGCGTCCAGTCCCACCCTGTTTTCCGGCTACTGGCACGACCCCGCCACCACCGCCGAAGTGTTGCGGGACGGCTGGCTGCACACCGGCGACTTGGCCTGCATCGGCGACGACGGCTACGTGTATATCACCGGCCGGAAAAAAGAGCTGATCGTCTCCTCCACCGGCAAGAAGGTGTATCCGGCGCGGCTGGAAAGCCTCTTCAAGATGGAGCCACTGGTAAACCACGTTTTGCTGATCGGCGATCGCCTGCCCTACGTGGTCGCGCTCCTCACCCTGAACCCCGCCTCCGCCCAGACCCTGAAAGGAATGGACCAGTGGCAGGGCCCCATCGCCCACGCCCCGGCGGTCCAGGCGGAAATGCGCAAAGCCGTGGCGCGCGTCAACAAGCAGTTGGCCCCCTTCGAGCAGATCCGCAAATACCGCATCCTGGACCGCGAGTTTTCGATCGACAGCGGCGAGCTGACCGCCACTATGAAGGTCCGCCGCATTCAGGCCATGCAGAACTTCGAGCGGGAGATCGCCGAGCTGTACGCGGGGCGGGAATAGCCCGCACTACTGCCGGGTCAAAATTGCCAATTCCACCGTGGCGGCCAACAGGTCCCGTCCCAGCGGGGAAGGATGAATGTCGCACGGTGAGGTATCGTAAGGCGAAGGCGGCAGCACGATGAGCAGGCCCGCCGCGCACGCGTTCTCGTTGAAAAGTGCGGAGCCGAGCTGAAACGCCGCGTACCCATTGGCGATCAGGATGGGCGGGGTATGCGTCTCTTGGGCGAATTGCGTAGCCACCTGGGTAATAGTCGCATTCAACGCTTCGGCGACGCTGTTGATGGCGGATTCTGGCGAGTAGTAAGTCACCAGCACGAGGGTTCCCTGATATTTGGCGCGAATGCCGGCCAATATAGTCCCGAGGTTGGTCCCCAGGGTTTGCAGGACGCCCGGCAGACCGTTTTGGACGCACGAGGTGCTGGTGCCGCACTCCCCCAGCAGCAGCAGGGCATCGTTGGCGCCAATCTGCAATGTAACCAGACTGATACGTTTATTGGCTGCGAGTTGCCCCTCAGCGAAGCTCATCTGCGCGCCAGCGTAGGCGGTGTGCAAGAGGCCGGGGATCGACTTCGCCGGAGGTATAGGCACAGTGGGCTCCCCAGGCGCCACTACGTAGTGGTAGCTGTTGCAGCCATTATCCGGTACGGCTACGTTCAAGAAGCTTCCGCTGGTTTCCCCAGGACAGGCCGCATTCACCAGGCTGTTGGGCGAAAACGGGAACTCTGTCGCCGCCACAGTCTCAGGGTATCCGACAAATTCCGACTGCGTCGGCGTGGTATAGGAATACGGTGGGACCAGGGCGTCGTTCATCCCGAACGGAATCGAGTCGCCCAACGCCAAATACGTGTAGTTGTTGTTGGTTTGCGCAAATACTGGTGCGCCTAGTAAGGTGATAGCGAGGGAGAGTATTTTGATGCGTTTCATAAGAGTTTTGCCCGTACTGGGTTCTCATTATGTCATTATTTGGGCGCAAATCGAGGAAAAATGAGTACTGTTTACAAGAAAATGACTAGTCTGTACTGAAGTACTATATAGTTGCGGACCTCCGCTCCGGATGCCCTTCCGGTCTTGCGGCTATTTCGCTGTCCACTTCTGGATGCCCATGGAAAAGCCGCTCTGCGCCATCAGTTCCAGACGCACGCCGGTGGTGGCAACCGCTTTGAAGCCCACGGTATTGAATTTGTCCCTCGCCACGCCGTAGGAGCCGTTAGTTTCCACGGGTTTCCATTCGGCGCCATCCTTGTAGAAAAGGCGCCAGGAGGCGGGCACGCGCACGTTGCCCTGGCCACCATTGTCGAACCAGTACACCGCGGATTCCGAGATAGTGACGGGCTTTTCGAAGCTGTATTCCACCGATTCCCGGTTGCCGCGGGCCGGATACCAGTCGAAACAATCGCTAGGGTCGCTGGAGGCGGCGGGAATCTCGCCATCGCGGATCGCTTCGACGTAGCTCTGCCGCGGTTTTCCCGACACCGTCACCTCGGCTGTAGTCACCGCTGTCGGAAATGGCAGCGGATGGGCAGCGGCTTGCGCGTTGGGGAACCATACCGTCATTTGGCCGCGCCCGCGATTGGCCCAGGCGTAGTACGGAATGGCGGTGAATGGCTGTTCGGTCTTGACGATGCCGCCCTCGGCGTCATACGCCAGCGCCAGGGCTTTGCCCTTCACCACCTCCACGCCGTGGAGCAGGCCGGGCCGAAATTCAGCGGACAAGGTCGACGAATTGGGCAGCATCAGGGTGCGCACTTTGCCGCCCGGATTGTCGGGCCACTCGGCGGCGTAGACAATGGGGCCGCGTTCTATCGCGACGCGCCCGATATCGGCCGCCACATTGTCGTTGGCCGCCACCCGGCGAACCGGCATGGGGAAGTTCAGCTCGATCGTGTCGCCCGGATTCCAGACACGCTCGATGGCGAGATAGCCCTTATCCAGGCCGGTCGACAGATTCACTGGGGCCGGCTTGCCGTTCACCTTCAAAGCCGGCGCGGCTATGGAGCTATCTACAAAACGATACAGGTCGGTGGGCACCGGCTGATTGCGTGCCCAACCGGGAATGCGCACGCGCACGGTAAGCTGCCCCGGCCGGTCCGGAGTGACGGTGATTTTGACGGCGCCATCCCATGGGTAGCGGGTTTCCTGCACCATCCGGACGGCGCGGCCGTTATCGAGCTTGATATCGGCCGTGCTGGCCGCGTACAGGTTTACCCATATCGCGTCCCCGCGTTGGGCATAGACATAGCCGGGTACCGAGGCCATGAAACGGGTGATATTTCCAGGGCAGCAGGCACAGCCGAACCACGGGCTGCGCTCGTCCTTGTCAGCAAAGCCGGTGGCTTCCAGCGGGTTCTGGTAGAAGAAAGTCTTGCCATCCAGCGAAACGCCGGAGATCAGGCCGTTGTAAAGAGTTCGCTCCATCACGTCGATATATTTGGCGTCGGCATGGAGGAGAAACATGCGGTGATTCCAGAAATCGTTGCCCACCGCGGCGCAGGTTTCGTTGTAAGCGCTCATGTTGGGTAGCTCGTAATCGGCGCCGAAAGATTCGCCTTCGGCACGCGCCCCGATGCTGCCGGTGAGGTGCAATTTGCGGCCGGCTACGTTTTCCCATATCTGGTCGAGGGCGTGGACGTACGCCCCGTCGCTGGTTAGCGCGGCCACGTCGGCCATGCCCGAATACATATAGGTAGCGCGCACGGCGTGGCCGCCGGTGACAGCCTCCGTTTGTTCGATCACTCTCCGGTGCGCTTCGACGTAAGCGTTGCCGGCGCCGCGCTCGTCATTGCCGGGCCCGCGCGAATCCAGCATGAACTTGGCCAGGTTGAGATACCGCGCATCGCCGCTGACGCGGTATAGCTTCACCAGACCCATTTCCACCACCTGGTGGCCCGGCCAGATCAATCGCTTGCCCGGACCGAAGGTGCGGTCGAGCATGTCGGCGCTGCGCAGAGCTACGTCCAGCAAAGTGCGCTTGCCTGTGGCCTGATAATGCGCCGCGGCAGCTTCGTAGAGATGGCCCAGGTCGTAGAGTTCGTGGCTGTTGACGCCTTCGAGTATCCAACGCTCTTTGCCGGACCACGGGTGCGGTTCGAGCGGGTTGATGGTGCGGGCCGTGTAGAGATAGCCATCCGCCTCCTGCGCAGCGGCGATCTTCTGGATCAGTCCGTCGATGTAAGCGTCGAGCTTCGGGTCCGGATGCACGCTGAGCGCGTACGATGCGCCCTCGATCACCTTGTAGACATCGGAATCGTCAAAGGGAAATCCCGGTGGTTTGTGGTTTTCGAACGGCTCGCTGCGTAGCGATTCGGCGGCGCGAACGAAGTTGTCGACCCGGCCCGTCTCCTCCTCCTTTTGAAACGCGACAGGGATGGTGACGGTGCGATTGGTTTCGATGCGGGGTGCCCAAAAGCCGTCGTTGACGTGGACGGCGGTGAACGGGACGGGTTTCACCGGGTAATCGGGCGCGGTCTGTGCCAGGCAAAGGGAAACCAGCGCGGCCAATACCGCGAGCGCTTTCATGGATGGCCCTTTCATGGCTGCCATTATAAGTGGTGGCGCAGGCGGTTCCGCCTGCGATTTCTTCACCACGTCTCACCGCGGCAGCGTCATACCGCCAATCCGGGCCGCGACCGTGATCAGGGAACCGCTGGCGGGACCGGAGTGTTACTTCCTGACAGGGCTTCCCTGCCGATCTCGCCCGTTTCGGCCATCAATTGCTCAAATTCGTTCGCCGCCCGGCCGTCTCGCCGTGCAGCCAGACGTAAAGTGGCGCGTGCGGCGCGGGAGCGGGCCACGGCATGGCTACTCGCAATACTTCTTCGCCGGGCTCGCCTTCCACTGGCGTGGGGATGCCCGCCACCGGCTGACCCGCGCCGGCATCCCATCCGGTCTTTTCGATCGCGTCCAGGTCGCGTCCGCGCAGAGTGCCTGCGTAGATATTCGCATCGATGGGCTGGTTGCTGAGAGTGAACTGGTCCAGCACGGGCAGGCGCACCACCCGGCCCAGCGGGAACAGCTCGGATGCGCCCCTCGGATCCACGCGAACGCGGGCCGCCAGTTCGCAGCCGGGGTAGCCCACAGTACCGGGATCGAGCGCCAGATAAAGCGCGTCGGGGCCGGCGAAGCTTACCCTCGCCTGGTTCGATCCTTCGTCCGGCCCAAGCGTCAATGCCTTGCGTAACTCGCCTGCCCTGCAGCTCAGTTCTACTTGCGGCCGCCCGGCTTCACCGTCCGGTTCGCGCAGATGGCTCACCGTCAGCACCAGGCCGGCGCTGGTCCCCGCCGGCAACTCGTTGTCGTGGATTTCGATTGGCGGGTCCGGCGGCAAAGACTTCCGCAGGGACGAAATCGCCGGTCTGTGCCCCACCACCTGAATGGCGTTTTCCACCGTCAGCGGCTCCTCCCGTCCTTTCACTTTGAGCAGTAATGAAAACCGCTGCCCCGCCTTCGCGTCCGCTTTGAGCTGGATCTTGCCGGCCCAACCATCGCCGTCCGCGTCGCCGGTGATCGCTCCCGCGGCCGACGATACCGAATCCACTCTCCCGAGCCCGCTGCCTTCCAGGTGTATAGCCTGCTCCTTTTCGCCGATATTGACGTGGACCGGCAGGCCCGAGAGCCTGGGATTCGGCGGCAGAATGGCGATCAGCAGAGCCTGTTGCGCGGCCTCGGACTGGGATTCCGCCGACTGGGATTCGCCGGACTGCGCCAGTAGCAGCTTATACCGCCCAGGCGACGCGGTATCGATTTCCACGCTCATGGTTTTCTGTTCGCCTTGGCGCGCGCCAACGGGCAGATCGAATAGTACCGCCGCCGGCTTGGGTGCGTGCGGGACCACTTTCTGCAGCTCCACCTTATCCACGAACTCGAAATCCGTGCCCGTGAGTTTCACTGTTACCGTCCCCTTGCCCTCCACCAGCTTGTCGCGCGAGTCCGGCGCGATCTCGACTTTCCTGAGGTCACCGAAGGGGCGCAAATGCACCGTGCCCAAGCTGATCGCGTCCCAGTCCCAGGCTGCCGTGAGGCGATAGTCGCCGGCGGCCAATCCGGGCTTGGTCAGGTCGATATCGAGCGAATCGGGCGCGTCGCCGATAGCCACGGTTACCGGGAAGCCCATCCCGCCCGACAGTGGAACCAGGCGCCAATCGCGGGCGCGCGCCAGCGATTTCGCCGTGCCCCCAGCGGCCGTCTTCAGCTTTACCGGCGATCTAGCGCCCAGCGGCAGGTACAGCGCGCCGGTGAGCGCCGCCACCGGAAACTGTTCGCGGGGAATGCGGTAGGCCCACAAGTAGGCCAGGTGCGTGCGCAGTTTCTGCGGCTGGTTCTTGGCGCAGAATGCCAGCGCGCCGGATTCCGCCGATTGCGCGAAAGCCGAGCGGAATTCGGTGTTGGGAAACAACGCCGATTTCAGATTCGCGACCAGTACCGCGCCACCCGCCGCCAGCCCCACGTTACTGCCGAAAAACAATCCCGCCACCGATGCCGCCAGGCCCGTGGTCTGTTGCATCTGAGTGCTGGACGATGCTAGCGGATCGTAGGAAGCGGTTGTCGGGAGCGTTGCGGCTAAAATAGCCGCTGCCTGCTGATTGCCGGACGTACTGGCATCGAGGCGCGGCGTCGAGACACCCCAGCGGGATGCGAAGCCCTTCAGCGCCGCATCGGTGCCAGCACCGCTCTGTTCGGAATCCGCCAGTTGTTGCACCAGCAGTTCCACCGCCGAAGCCTGCTGCGCGTAATCGGCCAGTTGCGCCAACAGTTCGGTGTTGTGGGCCACCAGCGATCTCACCTTGTTCATGCTGAGCCCGTCCGGCCCCAGCACCGCCGCCACCACGTCGGCGTAGTCCGGCAGGTCCCACTCCAGGTATTGCTTGGCCGGTTGCACCGGCAGCACGGCCAGGTTTCCGCCGCCGCGCGGCACGATCAGAATTGCAATCTCCGCCTTCTCGGTATCGCGCGACGGCAGGCGCACCGGGTCCCAGATCAGCTTCGCACCCGGCGGAATCGCAGCCAGGTCTTTGATCGGAATAAGCTCGCTCTTGCCGGGCAGATACACCGACACGCGCACCTTGCCAAGACTGGCATTACCGAGGCAAGTCGCCGGTATAGCCGGCGACGGAGAGGTTGCGGCAGCCGCGGCAGCCGCGCACCCGAGGATCAACCACAGAATGCGGCCCACTGATATTAGACGCCTCCCGTGCCCGAAAGGCCGAAAATGGTTCATAATTTCAGGTTAAGCACCCGTGGCGCCACCCGGTTATCCTGTCCGGACTGGAGCGGGCGGGTCCATTGGCCTTCGCAGCTGCTCATAACAGGCCAACTACAATAGATGGGGTGAGCATGCCGGACAAACCGGATTTGAAGTTCCTGCATGCGGAGCCTACCCTGAATCGGGTCAAGCTTGAATCGTTTCGCAATCTCTCGACCGACGAACTGGTTGCGTCACTTGCGCCCGGCGGGCCTGGTGCGCTCAAGGTCCGCCCGGACGGCACCGTCCTCGATGGCCATCATCGGCTTCGCGTGCTCGTCGAGCGTGGGGCGGACATTCACCACCTTCCACGAGAGATAATGGAGAGAAAGTCATGACTCCCGATCTGTTCTGGATCCCGGGACCCTGGACGGGCAGGCTGGCGATTGCCGCACGCCCGCGCGGTGGAGACTGGCTGGACGACGAGGCAAGCGGCTGGCGCCGAGCCGGGCTTGACGTCGTGGTTTCCCTCCTGGAAGAGGAAGAGGCCGGCCAATTGGGCTTGACGGACGAAGATCTGGCGGCGGCCGCTAACGGAATCCGCTTTGTGTCGTTTCCGATTGCCGATCGGGGCGTGCCGGCCTCCAACCGGCGTGCGATTGCCCTGTTGCGGGATATTGCTGGGGCGCTTGAAGATGGCAAGAATGTCGCCGTGCATTGCCGCCAAGGCATCGGCCGCTCGGGCCTTGTGGCTGCCGCGGCCCTCGTGACCGCTGGAATGAGCGCCGATAGCGCGATTGAGACCGTCAGTGCCGCCAGGGGGCGGACCGTTCCTGAAACGGAAGCGCAGCACAGGTGGGTGCACCATCTGCCATCCGAACGCCTCGTCGAGGCTGTCTGATATTTCGCTTCCCTAGTGCGTCATCGCATACAGCACATAATTCACCCCGATGCGGATGCCCAGCGCCGAGTATTTTTCCGGGTAGCGCGGGTCGTCGGCCCACTCCCAGGAATCGCCGATATCCGAATTGAACGTCATGGCCACCATCACACGGCCCTTATCGTCGTAGATCCCTAGCCAGTGAGCCACGGTGCCGGCGGCACGCTGGCGAAACATGCCGTTGTATGGGTTCAGCCCCCATTGGCCCGGCACCTGGTAACGGTCGCTCAGGTCGTAGACGCTATGGAAAATGGCGTCGTCGTTCGGTATTTCCACGGCCGCGCGCTCCGGGAAGACCACTTTCATGGTTTCCTCGAAACGGGCGTACTCCTCCGGGCCCCAG
The DNA here is from genome assembly GCA_049509915.1 of Bryobacteraceae bacterium. Classification (GTDB taxonomy): domain Bacteria; phylum Acidobacteriota; class Terriglobia; order Bryobacterales; family Bryobacteraceae; genus JBEKYD01. The sequence continues at coordinate 25,196 of JBEKZL010000004.1, forward strand.
AAATCGTCCAGCATCAGGAAGCCGCCGCGCAGCAGATACTCGCGCAGGGTCTTGGCTTCGGCTCGATTCAGCAGCCAGTCGCCCATTTCGCCGGCATTCATCCACGGCCAGTTGAAGAAGTCGTCGATCTCGTCGGGGTTGACCGGTTGCTCGACGCTGCGGACATGCAGGCGGGTGAGGCGACGGAGAGCCTGGGCGAAATGGCGGTCGGCGCGGGGGTAATCCTGCGTCCAACTGGTGCCGCCCTCGCGCCAGTCGCGCGACCCTCCGAAGCGGCGCCGGCCAAACCGGCCGAAACCGCCGAACAGCGCATTGGGATGTTCCGGATACATCAGGCGCGCGAAGACCCACTCCGTCTTCTCCTGCCAGTCGCCCGGCAGGGCCACGTCGTCGTAGGGTTCCATCGACTCGTACTGCCGGAAGGGACGCTGGAAACCTGAGACCATGCCGATGGCCGCCAACCCGCACATTGTAGCCACCAGCATCCTCCCCAAACGCATGGCCGTCCTCTTCCTTGTCCAGAAGGATACCACCGGGAACGCTGTCGGCGGTCAGCTATCAGCTATCAGCCCTGAAGCATGCGCTCGGGGCGCTTCAACCGGCTTGAAGCCGCTAAATTCCGGGAAAGCCCGTAGCGCTCCGCGCACTGGTAGCTGATGGCTGAAAGACGCCCGCTGTCAGCTTCTCCTACCTGCCTTCGGATTCCGCCTCGGCTTGGTCTGCCGCTTCCGGCCCGGCCGCCAAAGCCTCGGCCAACAGTCGCTGGGCCTCCGCCAGTTGCTCGCGCGGCACTTTCACCGTAAACGCTAGGTTGGGAAAAACCGTGTCGTTGATGACGGCCTCGATACCGCTGGCCTCCAGAACGCCAACAATCACGTCGGCCTCAATCTCGCTATCTACTGTGGAGGAATCGAACAGGCTCACCAAATCGAGGTCGGCCGTGGTACGAATCCGCTCGTCTCCCGTTGCCGGTGTTGGTTCGCGATCTTGCGCCATGCCTTGAGGATATCGCAGAATGAGAAGGAGGCCTCTCACATGTCCAAGAAACGTGAAGATGAAGATACTGTTGATGACCCCGAGGACGCCGGAGTGAGTAAGCTCGGATGGTTTATTACCGGCGCCGCCATCGGCGCGGGCATAGCGCTGTTGTACGCGCCCAAGAGCGGGAAGGACACACGCCGCTACATTTCCAACCAGACCGAGAAGGGCCGCCAGATGGTCACCGACACCAGCAAGGAAGTAGCCGACGCCAGCCGTGAAATGTTCGAGCGCGGCCGCAAATTGGTGGAGGACGCCGCCGATCTGTTCGAGCGGGGCCGCAAACTGGTCAGAGGCTGAGGCGGCTGCGCACGCATGGGTAAGTTCCTGCTGGGCGTGCTGACCGGTTTCGCGCTGGTCTTTTTGGCCGTGATCCTGGTGCTGGTCGCGGCCGTGCGGTTGCGCAATAAGCCGCCCGGTATTACCGATAATTCGGTGTTGGTGCTGCGTCTCGAAGGCGAGCTCCCGGAAAAGCCGGCGGTCGAGTTGCCGATCCTGGACAACGGGCGAGGCGCGGTCACGGTAACCAGTCTATGGGTCGCCCTGCGGCAGGCTGCGGCTGACCGGCGCATCAAGGCGGTCGTGCTCCAGCCCGAGGGTCTGCAGGCGGGTTGGGGCAAAATCGAGGAGATCCGTGGCGATCTCGCGGCTTTCCGCAAGTCCGGTAAGCCAGTCTATGCTTATCTGCGGAACCCCGGCGGCCGCGAGTACTATGTGGCTCTCGCCGCCGACCGCATCTACCTCGGTCCCGAAGACCCGCTCATGCTGAAGGGGATTCGCGCCGAAATCCTCTACTTTAAGAACACTCTCGACAAGCTGGGTGTCACCGTCGAGGTGGAGCACGCCGGCAAATATAAAGACTTCGGCGATATGTTCACCCGCTCCGGCATGAGCCCGGAGACCCGCGAAGTAACCAGCTCGGTCGTCGACGATCTATTCGCCAACCTGGTGAACCGGATCGCCGATGCGCGCCACCAGACGCCCGACCAGGTGCGGGCGTCCATCGACAACGGTCCGTTTACCGCGACCCAGGCGCGTCAGGCCGGTCTGGTGGATTCGCTGGCGTTCGAAGACCAGATGTGGAGCGAGCTGAAAGACAAGCTTCACGCCGGCGAACCCTCCAGGGTGACGATCGAAAAATACATCAAGGTTCCCGCCGAAGACGCCGGCCTGCGCGCCGGCAGCCGCATCGCGCTGGTGGCCGGGGAAGGCGACATCGTGCGCGGCGACCCGGACGATGAGGGCACCGGCGGCGAGCTCGGCTCCTACGGTTTCAATAAGCTGCTGCGGGATGCCGGCGCCGATTCCTCCATCAAGGGCGTCATCGTGCGCATCGATTCGCCCGGCGGCGAGGTGACTGCCTCCGATGAAATCTGGCGCGAGATGAAACTGCTCAGCCAGAAGAAGCCGCTCGTGATTTCCATGTCCGATGTAGCCGCTTCCGGCGGTTACTACATGGCTCTGACCGGCGACACCATCGTGGCCTATCCCGGCACCGAAACCGGATCGATCGGGGTGGTATTCGGCAAGCCCGATCTGCACGGTCTCTACGACAAGCTTGGTGTCAGCAAGGACTCCGTGGAACGCGGCCGCAACGCCGGCATCGATTCCGATTACACCGCCCTCACTCCCGCTCAGCGCGACCTGCTGAAAACCGGCATCGACGAAAGCTACCATGCCTTCGTCCAGAAAGTGGCCGAAGCCCGCCATAAGCCCTACGACTATGTCGAACCTCTGGCGCAAGGCCGCGTCTGGCTGGGCTCGCAAGCGCAGCCGCGCGGCCTGGTGGATGCCCTGGGCGGTCTGGACACCGCCCTGTCCCTGCTCAAGAAGAAGGCCAAAATTCCCGACGCCGAAAACGTCAGAATGGTGATGTATCCGGCGCGCCGCAGCCTGCTCGATTTGCTCTTCAAGCGTTCCGGCGAAGAGAGCCTCGTATCCGCGCAATTGCACCGCGTCTTCGGCCGCGTCCCCTACCACGCCTGGCTGCACGGCGGCATGCTCCGCCTGATGCCATTCTGGCTGGAAGTGAAGTAGGACAGGCGCCACCTCCTCCATCCACGTCCTACAGTGTGGTCGGAGAATTCACTAATGTCAGACCAACCCGGCATTGCAGCGGCATCCACGGATCTTTCACCCCCGTCGGCGGCATGGAAACCGAACTCGTCCAGGCCATCGCCGACGGCCGCTGGAGCCTCGACCGAGCCGTCGCCATCGAAGGCTTATTCTTCGCCCTCCGGTGTCGGCCAATCCACCCGCGCCTCCGCCGGCCATCCCGAAATCGACGTCGCCCTCGCCCAAGCGCTCTCGCGCTACTTGAATGTCTAGACCAATGTCGAATCCCGTGCCTGCGATATTCTGTCAATGGCCGCGGCCGCTCCAGCCGTTTCGGAGCTGTCCCGGACAAACAACGGGGTGACAATGGTGCTCGGCGGAGTTTTTCTGGCGGTTCTCTCGGGAATTTGCAATGGCCTGTTTACGGCGCCCATGAAACTGGCCAAAGCCTGGAAATGGGAGAATATCTGGCTGGTATTCATCCTGGTGGCGTGCGTGGCCATGCCTGTCGCGATGGTCTTTGGTTTGGCCCCCGGCTCGCCGGCGATTCTGGAACGCGCGCCGCGGGGCGCCGTCGCCGCGGCCTTGGCGTTCGGCTTCACCTGGGGCTTCGGGGCCATCTGTTTCGGCCGCAGCGTCGATCACCTGGGCGTTTCAATCGCTAACAGCCTGGTGATCGGGCTGAGCGCCGCGCTCGGTTCCCTGGTGCCGCTCCTCATGAGAGGCTCTTTCCAGGCTGGCGCAAGAGAATGGGTGCTGTTCGGCGGCGTCGGCGCATTTCTGGCGGGGGTGACGCTGTGCGGCAAGGCCGGCCGTATCCGCGATGGCAGTCTCGCAGCCGAGGGCTGCATGGCGGGGTATCTGTTCGCGGTCGCCTCGGGAATCATCTCCGCCATCTTCAACATCGGCTACACCCTGGCGCTGCCGATCTCGGCCGCCGGCGTCCAGCTCGGATATTCCCCGTTTGCCTCCACCAACTGCATCTGGCTGCTCATGCTGGGGGCTGGAGCCATCCCCAACGTTCTGTACTGTTCCTCTATGGCCCGGAAGCACGGTTCGGGGAAGCTGTTCTTCGCGCAGCGCTCGGCACGGCCCTGGCTGTTGAGCGCCGTAATGGGTCTGCTTTGGGGAGGCAGCATCTTTCTGTATGGCGCGGCCACGCCCCGGCTGGGCGACCTGGGGCCTTCGGTCGGTTGGCCGCTCAGCCTCGCGGCCGGCCTGCTGGTGGCCAACCTGATGGGTGTGTGGCTGGGAGAATGGACGGGCACCGCCAAACGTGCCGTGGCCTTTATGCGACTGGGAATCGCCCTGATCTTCTTCGCCATCGTTCTCTGTTCCCTCTCTGCGAGGATAGGCGCATGAGCCTGCCGGGAAACTGCCGCGGCCTGCGCGGCAAACTGATCGTTTCGTGCCAGGCCGCCTCGGGCGATGCCTTCTACGGCGCGGGCCTGATGGCCCGCTTCGCCCAGGCCGCCGTGGCGGGTGGGGCCGCCGGCATCCGGGCCAACGGCCCCGAAGACATCAGCGAAATCCGCCAGGCCACGGCGGCGGTCCCCATTATCGGCATCCAGAAATCCGTTCACCCGGACGGACGCACACTGATCACGGCGTCCTTTGAATCCGCCCGTGCGCTGGTCGAAGCCGGCGCTTCCATGGTCGCGCTGGATTGCACCGCCCGCGGGCAGCGGTACGGCGCATTCGACCGCGTCCGACGAATTCGCGAGGAACTTGGCGTGCCGGTATTGGCGGACATCGCCACCCTGGACGAAGCCCTGGCCTCGGCCGATGCCGGCGCGGATATGGTGCTTCCCACTCTCCGCGGCTATACGCCGGATACCGAAGAGGTTATGGCTTTCGACCCGCGCTTTATCGAGGGCTTGGTGCGCCGCCTGGGGGTTCCGGTCATCGCCGAAGGCCGCATCATTTCTCCGGTGCAGGCGCGCGAAGCGATCGCCGCCGGCGCCTTCGCCGTGGTTGTCGGCACGGCCATCAGCCGCCCCAAAGAGATTACCGGGTTGTTCGCCACCGCGGTGGAACGCGAATTCCGGCGCCAGACTCGTGAGGCGTATTTCGTGGGGGTCGACCTGGGCGGCACCAATACCAAATTCGGCGTGGTTTCTTCCGCGGGCACACTTGTGTTCGATTCCTTCGTACCCACTCCGGCGGGTGGCGGCCGTGAAGCACTGCTCGACAATGTGAAGCGGGCCATCCGCGAGGCTCGGAAACGCGCCACGGAGTTGGGTATCGGGGTCGAAGCCGCCGGAATCGCCACCGCCGGTTGGGTGGACGCGCGTTCCGGCCGGATCGCCTACGCCACCGACAACCTCCCCGGGTGGACCGGTACGCCGGTCGCCGAAGAGGTGTCCGCCGATTGCGGACTGCCGGTGGTGGTGGAAAACGACGCCAACGCGCTGGCCGTCGCCGAGGGTCGCTTCGGCGCCGCCCGGGAATGGACCGATTTCGTCTGCATCACGCTCGGAACCGGAGTGGGCTCCGGCTGCTACGTGGGCGGCGCGCTCCATCGCGGGGCGCATTTCTTCGCCAACGCGCTGGGCCACCTGGTCCTCATCCCAGATGGAATCCCCTGTAATTGCGGGCAAAGAGGCTGTCTGGAAGTCTACTGCAACGCGGCGGCCCTGGTACGATACGCGGGCGCGGCATTCCCATCCGCCGCGGACGTGATCGACGCCGCCAACGCCGGCCATGCCGCCGCCGCGGCCGCCGTCCGAACCCTGGGCGGTCACCTGGCCCAAGGCTGCGCGGCGCTGGTGCAACTGCTCGATCCGCAGGGCATCGTCCTTTCCGGCGGTCTCGCGGTGAACAACCCCCAACTGCTGGCCGCCGTGGGCGAGCGCCTCCCGTCACTGGTTTCCGTATGGGACCGGCGCGGCCTGTCGGTGGTGTCGTCGGGGCTGGGTTACTTCGGGGGCGTCCTGGGCGCCGCCGCTCTGGCCTGCGGTCGGTGGCGCTAAGGGACGGCGCGGAATTGACGGCGCATCTACCGCGTTCGCGGACTATTAGTTGGGCCGGGTTTCCGCGCCAGCGAGCCGCGACCACCGGCGGGTGCCGTTCCCGCCTTGAATAACAGCCTATGCGAGACGTTCCCGGCGTGGCGGACCAGAAGTCCGCTCCACCAAAAGTCACCGTCCACTAAAGCGGGCGGTCGCAGGCGAAATTCCGGCTCCAGGAAGGCAGCCGAGTGAGGGGCGAACCTCGAAAAACGATGGTCTGCCTCATACGTGAAACCGCTGCTTTGCGTCGAGCGGTTGTTGGGCAAGGTTGTGCAATTTTGTGCATCGGCGGGTGGCGGGGCATGGATCAAACGGGGTCTGGGGAAGGTGTGGACTGCCGGTAAGGCATTGGGCAGGAAGGGGTAAGGAACATTTTGGAAATCTGTGATCGAAAGCGGCCGCGGCACCGTTACGGCCGGGAAGCTGACGGGTGCTTAATCCATCCGGGTAACCAGTTCCCGGCAACCGCTCCGTTAAAGACGCTCTCCAGGTCGCTGATTTCGCACCGTCCGCCTGGCGCCGGTTGACAACCTGCGGGCAGGTGGAACCGCCTGCCCCACCAAGGAGATGCCGCGTGCGTCTTCATCCCGTTTGGTGGGCCGAAGGCCCGTATGGCACTCCCTCGCAGTCGCGGCTCGGTGGCGCTACGGTGGAAACGGTGGCAGGGTCGCTATCTACACTTCTTCCAGAGAATACGCCGGCAGCGCCACTTCATCGAAACCGCGCCGGACCGCGCCCGACCATTCCAGCGCGCTTTCCGTCTCGAGTGTGACCGGCCAGGCGTCCTGAGCGGCGGAGGGACGCAACCTGAAGGCGACACTGTTTTCCACACGGCCCTCCTGAATGATCACCAGCCGCCGCTCGTCGCCCGCCGTCACACGGACCAGCACCTGGCGCGCCGCCGCGGCGCCGGGCGGCCGTCGCAGGGAGAGTTGCATCACCGCCGCTTCACTGGCGGGCCGCACCGCACGCACCATGAACAAGGGCCGCCGCCGCTTCGCCGCCACCGGCAGATAGCCCACCGCCAGCCGGTCCTCGCCCGGAGCCGAGTCCTCGCAACCGGTACCGTCCGCGCATTCGGTTGGCGCCGCGGCGGGGTCGGCGCCGGTCTCGATCTCGAAGTCTTTCTCGCTGGCGTCTTCGCTGTGAAACGAAAACGAGATCTTCAGCCAGACGTTGGCCTGAACCTGTAGCGCGAATCGATCCGCCGCACCGATGCGCGCCGGCAGCCGCAAGTTTCGCGCGTGCCAGCGCAGGCCGTTCAGCACGATTACGCTCCGCGCCCGGCACCAGGTGATCGCGGCTGTTCCCACCGTCCCAGGCCGACACTCGAACGACAGGCCGAACGAAAACCTGCCGCTCAAAGCGCGCTTGGCTCGAAATATTGCCGTGGCCACCGGTTGATCGGCCGGTTTGTCAATGTGCAATTGTCCCTCCAACACGCGTATCCTCCGCCGCAAGGAGAATCCCGGCGGGAATTGTCGCCCCTCTGCATTATGCCCCAGGCGGCCACTGCCGGGGAATGGATCCGGCTCCCGCCGTGAACGGCGCCACCGTTTCCAGAAACGGCTGCGTTACCATCGGAGCATGCGGAAGCTCTTGTTATTTGCTGCCCTGGTTGCCTTTGCCCAGGAGCCGTGGCCCCCGCCGGGAATGAGATGCCCACAACGCACCTTGGTCTTTTTTGAGTTCGCCGCCAGCGCCGCCAAAAGCGCGGACTTCCAAAAGGAGCATTTTGCCTATGTGCTGGAGCTGTTGAAATCCGGTAAGGTGATCTCCGCCGGCCCCATGTCCGACGGCCGTTCGGCTGCCATGCTGTTTGCGACCAAGGATTGGGACGAGGCAGAGGCGTTGATCAGGAAAGAACCCTTCAACCGCGAGGGTGTTCTCAAAGTCACCAGTCACAGCGTGTGGACTGCATGCGAGGCGTCCCGGTAGGGAAGGCCCGGTCCGGATTTTGTGCAGTTACCCGACCCGGTTCGCCGGTCCATCCAGTCGCGAGGTGAAGCGGCCGGTTTCGCCGCCCTAACACGCGCCGCGCGCCTGCTGTCGGACGCTTATCGCGACCATCGGCCGCAAGACCTGGCGAAAATACCGGCCGGGGACCGCGCGGCGGCCTATCTGGTGACCCGCATGCCGGCGACTTATGCGGCTGCCTTTCACGTGTTGGCCGAAGTGCGACGCCGGCTGGGAGATCCGCTTCCCGCCAGCGTGCTCGATATCGGCGCCGGCACCGGCGCTGCGTCTCTGGCTGCTGGCGCCTGGTTCCCCGATGCCGCGCTCACCATGCTGGAACGCGACGCCGATTTCGCCCGCGCGGCCGAGGAATGGCTGCCCGATGCGGCGCGCCTGTCCGGGGACCTTCGCCGGATCGAGGATCTGCCGCCTCACGATCTGGTGATCGCAGCCTACTCCATGAGTGAGATGGAGCCCAGCCTGATCTGGCGATTGTGGGAGGCGGCGCGCGTGGCGCTGGTCCTGATCGAGCCGGGTACTCCGCGCGGATTCGCCGCCATCGCGGCCATGCGTAGCGGCTTACTGGAGCGCGGAGCCGCCATGTTGGCGCCCTGTCCCGGCTCCGGCCCCTGTCCCATCGAGGCTCCCGACTGGTGCCATTTCGCCGCCCGCGTCGAACGCTCTTCACTGCATAGGCGTTTGAAGGACGCCGGGCTCAACTACGAAGATGAAAAATTCAGCTACGTCGCCGTGGCGCGACGTCCCGTGAGTTTGCCGGCCGCGCGCATCCTCCGCCGTCCCCAACACCGCCCCGGCTTGATCCGGATTGTGCAATGCACCCCCTCCGGCATCGAATCGCGCAGCGTAACCCGCCGCGACCCTGCAGCCTTCCGCCAGGCCCGGCATGCGGCCTGGGGCGACGAGGGGATCGAGTGACATACGGCGGCCGTCGGGAGATCGCCGTGGGGCGGATCATCGTTTTTCGTGGTCTGCCCTACACCCGGCACTCGACCTTGTTCACTTGCCCTCATCCTTCGCCATGCCGCTCGCACAGGATTATCGTTGGACCAGTGACCAGGGGGCAGCGTCGAAAAACGCGCCGGGATGAGTCCCGGCGTGGCAGACTGAGAGTCCGCTCCACGGTTTTCATGGGCTTGCGCGGGCCGCAGGCCCAGAGACGAGAGACCACAAGAAACGATGGTCTGCCGGGTCTGCACCACGGCGGCCGTCCCTCAGCTTCAGGAGTCCGCTGACACGGGTGAGCATGCGGGGGCGCGGACAGATGGACAAACCTGCTCGTGCTCGGCCAAGTGAACCGCTCGGGAATGAAATAATATAAACAGCTCCGATTATATTGCTGGGGGTATGCTTGATGGTGGCCAGGAAGCCAAGATGATAGTCCTGGCTAAGGAGCTCCGGCGTTATTCCGGAAGAACAGCGAAGGACAACGAGGTATGACAAGCGAAAAATCTTCGGTTGTACTCCGGGCGCGTGCGCTTCGAGCAGTAACTACGCTCGCGATAGTTTCGATCTCTATTAGTCTCGGATGGCCGCGCTCCCTCTCACTGTCCACTGGCCGTCCGGAAGCTCATGAGCGTGCCATTGAGTTTCGAGCCGAACCAGGGGCAGGCGGCCTCCACAGTTCAGTTTGTCTCGCGAGGCTCCGGCTATGCGCTTTTCCTCGCTCCGGGCAAGGTCGTCCTGAACCTGGAGCGGCAACAGCCGGGATCGGCCGCATCCGCCGACACCGTGCGCATGAACCTGATCGGGGCAAATCCCAAGGCCAACGCGGTAGGACTGGCTCCGCAGCCCGGCGTAGTGAGCTACTTCATCGGCAACGACCCGAAGAAGTGGCGCTCCGGCATCCCCACCTATGGCACGGTCAGCTATTCCCAGGTCTACCCCGGCGTGGATCTGGTCTTTTACGGCAATCAGCGTCAGTTGGAGTACGACTTTGCGGTCGCCCCTGGCGCCGACCCCAGCCGCATCGCCTGGCGGATCGACGGCGCCCGCGCCAGCGTCGACGCGGAGGGCAATCTAGCTCTGAATGCGCCCAATGGTCCGGCCAGCTTCAAGAAGCCGGTGCTGTACCAACTGGATGGCGACAAGAAGACCAGCGTCGAAGGGTGGTTCGCCGTGGCCGGGAACCAGGTACGCTTCCTTGTTGGCAGCTACGACCATTCCAGGGAGCTGATCATGGATCCCGTACTCAGCTACGCCACTTATCTTGCCGGGACCGGGAGCGATCGCATCGGGTTTCCGACCGGACCCGGCAATCTGCAGGTCGGTGTGTCCCAGGGCCTCGCGGTGGACAGTGCGGGCAGCGCGTATGTGACCGGCAACACTTACTCGATAGATTTCCCCACTCAGCACCCCTATCAAAGCGCGCCCCCGGCAAAAGTGGCGGGCGTCAGTCCCGGGATATGGCCTTCGGCGTTTGTAACTAAATTCAGCCCGGATGGCAGTTCGCTGGTTTATTCCACTTATTTGGGTGGCAACGGCTCCGACTACGCTTACGCCATCGCGGTGGACTCCAGCGGCAATGCCTATGTCACCGGTCAGACAAACTCCGTCAATTTCCCGGTAACCCCTGGAGCATATGAGACCATCTGCGACCCAGCTCCGTACAATACAGGGCAGCAGCCCTCAGCGAGCTGCAATTCCTCTAACATCTCCGCTTTTGTGACCAAGCTGAATGCCACCGGAACGGGCATTGCCTACTCGACATTTCTGGGCGGCTACGCGTACGCGTACGCAAATTCCATAGCCGTAGACGGCGCAGGCCGCGCCTATATTGCGGGCAACGAGGACGAATATTGCCAACCAAGCTATACGTTCCAAGGCTGCTTTCCCACCACCGGCGGCGCCGTAATCCCTGGAAACAGCACCGGCGGGAGATCGCCCCGATACGCCTTCGTCGCGGCCTTCGATCCCAGCGGCGCTCAACTGTTGTATTCCACGCTGTTCGGCGACTTGAATGGATTTAGTTGCACCTACGGTTGCGGCGATGCCTGGGCCACCGGGGTTGCGGTGGATCGAAACGGCTACTTCTATCTGGTCGGCGAAACCCAGGCCGGCAAACTGCCGACGACAGTCGGCGTCATTCAGCCTGTCGGCGCTCCTCTGGCCAGCATCGGAGGCAGCACAGGAACCTATCTGCAGGCCTGGCGCGGCTTCGTCGCCAAGTTCAATCCGGTCACTTCCGCCGGGGGGGCATCGCTGGCATATGCAACCTACCTGGGCGGGCAGACTGCAAACTTAGGCGACTACCTCAGCGGCGTCGCCGTCGATAGCGCCAACAATGTCTATGTCGCCGGGTACACCAATTCTCCGGATTTTCCCGTGACAGCCGGCGCCTTTGGCACCGCCTGTGGGCCCGGTGGTGGCACCTGCGCGGCAGCCCACGTGACGAAGCTGAATCCCACCGGCACCGCCATCGTCTGGTCCACCTTTGTGGGCGGCAGCAAGGGCGATGGCAGCGACGCGTTATTCTTTACCGGACCCATCCAATTGGATGGGAACGGGAACGTCTATATCATGGGGCAGGCCGGACCAGGTTTCCCGTTGCTCAATCCGGTTCAGCCGGCCGGAAACGGCGGGCAGATGCAGGTAGTGATCGCCGAGCTTGACCCCACCGGCTCCAACCTGCTGTTCTCAACCTACATCGGATCCGGCGGGCTCGACGGCAACTATCCAGCCGGGCTGGCAGTCGATTCCGCCGGCGACATCTACCTCGCTGGCGATAACCTGGGTCCGGACCTGATCACGACTCCCGGCGCGTTCCAGACGGCCGCCGGCAGCAGCCTCTGCTGCTACCACGGCTTTGTCGCTAAGATCGCGCCAACCGCCGTGCCGAGCCTCGTAACCGGCAGCGCGGCGAATGACGCGACGTATCTTGCCGGAGGGTTGGTGCCGGGATCCTGGGCGCTGGTTAAGGGCAGCAACCTCAGCTCCGTCACGCGCATCTGGAACGGGTCCGATTTTACCGGCCTCGGCAATAGTCTTCCCACCAACTTGAGCGGCGTTCAGGTGAACCTCGACGGACAGGCTGCGGCCGTGTATTACATCAGTCCCACGCAGATTAATTTCCAGGTGCCGTCGGGAATTTCGGGCACGGTCACCGTACAGGTAATTACCAACGGCATCGCGAGCAATTCCGTCACCGCCCAGGTCCTAACCAACTCGCCCGGCATTTTCCCGGTGATCGTGAACGGAACCAACTACGCCGCCACCGTCTTCCTGGATGGCAAGCTTGCCGGCGATCCGGCCAATGGCGCCGCCTTCCGCAACGCCGTCCCCGGCGATACGGTGCAGCTTTTCGCCACCGGCCTGGCTCCCTCGCCCGCGGGCACGGTGATTTCGACGATGCCATTCAGCGGCGTGACGGTGCAGATTGGCCCTATCGCCATTCCGGCCAGCGCGACCTACGCCGCGCTGGTTGCGGTGGGAGAATTCCAGATCAACTTCACTGTGCCGCAGAGTTTTGCCTCGATGTCGGCAGGCTTGTATCCGATCTCGATCTCCATTAACGGGGTGACGTCGCCGGCGACTATCAATTCCTCGCCGCCAAGTCCGGTAGTGATTCCGGTCGAGCCCTGAGCCGCCGGACGCTTAGCAATCGTCATGAGACAACTATGCCGAATCCCGGAGCGCGGCGTGGCGCACGCACGTGCGTGCCGTGTCGACACTATTCTAGCCGTCTACTGTAGAAAGTTTGTATCTGAAAGTGTCAAGTTTTCAGCCGGTCTTCGGGAGCGGGAAGGCCTCATAGATCAGTACATCAAGCTGTGAATCCACGCGGGTCCAAGCCGAGGAATTCGGCCAGAACGCTATCGCCACCGTGTCCCAGCTTGATGGAAGTGGCGACAACTGTGGGAAACGGCGGCCGGCTTGGCTGCTTCGACTCAGGGGGAAGGATCGGGTTCAGGGCGCGCCAACGGACAGGCGTAAGGCGCCGGAATAGACGCCGGGCGGCAGATTCCGGGGCGCGGCCAGCGCGAAGCTGACGGTGCAGTTCAGGACCCCCGAGCGTTCCCAGCCTTCCACCAGATCGGCGGCAACGCCGGTTTGGAAAGTGCCGCTGGAACACGTAGCGGCCTGCGCACCGGCGGAAGCCCGAGTGGCGGATCCGGCCCAGGCGACCTCGGTAACCGGCACGGGACCGTTGGGCCCGGTCAGGCTGCGCAGATTTGCGGCAATCCGAATGCGGCGGCCTGGCAACGCCCTGACCCACGCAGTCACGCTGACGGTTTGGCTTATGAGGTCGGAAGAGCCGTCGACGGATACCCGGAAGTTCAGGGCAACTTGTTGCGGTTCAAGCCGAGCTTCGGGGCCGACCTGCAACAGCAGGCTGGTGGAGCCGGTGGATTGAGCCGCAAGGGTGCCGATGGCGAATGCCAGCAGGTCAATCGCCAGGATCGCATTTTTGCCCGCCATATTTTCTTATCGGCAAGATCGTACCAATCTGGAGGATTTGCGGGCAAGAACGAGTTGTACCGGGTAGGGGCTGGTTGGCTACTTCCGCTCCAGTACTTTTCGAATGGGTTTCCGGCCGGTGCGGACCGCGAAGCGAAACGCGGCCGAAGGTGCCGGCACGCCCACCCGCACGCGCGCGGTCACCGCGGCTGGCGAGACCAAAGCGCCGCCATCGGGTAAGGTCTTCGCATCGAGGGCCACTTCATAATCGCCCTCACGGACGTTGTAGAAGGTGAAATCCCCGTCCTTATTGGTGGTGGTGTAACGGCTGCCGGGTGCGAGGCGGACGACGATGTCTTCCAGCGGCGTCTGGTCCGGTCCGTTCACGGAACCCACGATCGTCAACAGCGGCAACACCTCGAAGTCGGCGCGCACAGGGCGGCGCGCCTGAACCGTCACGCGGGTCCTCTGCAGATCTCCGGGATCGAAATCGGCGGGCAGTTCGGCCAGCGACAGAGCCACTTCATGTGGCCCCTCAGGCACATTCTTGAAGACGTAGCGGCCATCCGACCCGGTGCTTGCGGACCGGCCGCCATCCATGTTCACCGTAATGCCCGCCAAATCCGTGAAGCCGTCCAGCTTCTTCAGGTGCACCACGCCTTCGACGCTTCCTTCGAGCGGCACCGCCTTGGCAACAAACTGGTCGGGATTTTCCGTCGGCAGCCCGCCGCCCCAGCGCATCTGCTTCGAGAGGCGGAAGTAGAAGCTCCATTGGCCGACCGGCGCCAGGCTCTCGGCCGCCGGGCTGGCGCCCGCCAGCGCGCTGCCATTCTCCAGCAGGAAAATGTTCTCCTGGTTCAAAGCGAAATTGAGTTGGCTGCGGAAAATCTCGGTCTGGAGATTCCATCCGCGCTTCAGGCGCACGGAGGCGCCCACCACCGAAGTCCGGTACGCCTCGGTGGAAAACACCGTCTGGTTGGCCAGATCGTTGCCCACTTCCACGTTGGCGAAGGCGCTGAACCGGCCCAGGTTAGCTTGCGCCAGGCCGCGGAAGAAGAGCGAGTTCACCCGCTCGCTGCCTGTCACCTGCTGGTAGCGAACCGTTCCGCCCAGGGTAAAATGCCGGAACTGATAGTTGTCGCCAGCCTCGGTGGAGCGCTGGCGCTGCGAATTGGCCTGCGAGTCCAGATCGATCTGGCGCCAGTTCACCTGGACGGTCTGATGCCCGATGGCCCGCGAGAGCGCCGCGCCGGTTTGCCGGTTGTTGGAGGATATGGCGCTCTGGCCGGGCGTCTGGTCGGAATAGGCGACCGTGGAAATCTGGGCGGTAGCGGAGAGTTTCTCCGGCAGCAGGGCGGATATCCCCATGGCGGTGCCAGTGCTGTTCAACAGCGGCAGGCTGGGATCGTGCTCCAGGTTGTTCCGGTATCGACTGGCCGAAGCGTAGAGTTCCAGCCGCTTCCATGGGTGAAAGCGCGCTTCGGCAAAGGGGCCCTGGCGATCGCCTGCGTAATACCCCACCAGCGGAAAGTAGAGCAGACCCTGGTAGGCATAATTGGCCCGCAGGGTAAGAAAGGAGTCTTCCCAGGCCGCTCCGGCCAGAAACGAAGTCACCGTGCCGCCAGCCTGGGTCGCGGGACGCGAAACTTCGGCGAAAATCTTGAGGCGCTTGACGGGCGTATACAACGACTGGATGGCCAGGGTGCGTGCCAGCGGCGTGGTGCGCCCCGCCGGGAAGAGGTAAGGATTGGCGGCGATTGACTGCCTGCTGGCGGCGAATTGCATCAGGCGCGCCCCCGCCAGCCAATGGCGGGCCAGCTTGCGCACGGCCGAAACGCCCGCCACGGTTTGCGGCGTCATGATGAGATAGGAAACCCGCGGGCCGGCTGTCAGCGTTTCCTCGCCATAGAAGTACGTGTATTGAGTGTCGCCGTGGGCGGCCTGCACTTTGACGCCGCGGCCATGAATCTCGGGATTATAGATGTTGTTGAAAGGAAATTCGACCAGGTTGGGCGACAAGCGAAAATCGCCGCCGGTGAACGTCCAGTAACGGCCCATCCATGGGGTGCCCCGCAATTCCAGGAAATTGTCGCCGGTTTCAAAGCGGTTCTGCGCACCGTAGCCCTCCAGGCTGCCCGAAAGGAAGCCGGCCGCGGGCAGGAACTCCTGGAAGTGAAAGGCCGTGCCGGTGGTATTGAGAACGTCTTGCTGGCTGCCCCCCAGGTAATAGCCCTGGAAGGCCATATCGCCCTGGCCCCCGGCGATCGCCCGTGTCGCGCCGTTGTTCTGGCCGTATGCGGCAGCCGCGGCCAGCCACAGAATGGCCGCCGCGCCGGCCGGCCGCCTCTTGCAACTAGGGCGCCGGTTTCGTGGCCACAACAAGTGCTGTAGCCTCCTCAATTTCGGCGGCGCCCAGGTCGAGCCGCGCCCGCAACGTGTATTTCCCGGCTGCCGTCAGCTTCAGGGGAAACAGGAAGTTCTGGTCGCGCTTGGGCAGCACCGGCATGGGGACAAAATGGGCGGTTTCCACCACCGCGCCATTTTGGTCCAGCACTTCCAGGTCGCCTTGTGGCCGGCAGTGCATGAGGCCGGCATTCCTGATGGTCACTACCGCCCGCCACGCCGGTGTGTTGGAACCGGGCACGGGTTCCAGCCTCAAGTCCTGAATCGTCCCCTCGGACGCCGGCTCTCCCACTACTACGTAGATGGCGGCCACTATCTGGATGGCGGTCCGCAGACCGATTGCTTTGGTACTGTCGGCCCTGGGTTGAGTCGTAAAACCGATGGCGCAATGGTAGCTTTGCGCCTTGGCCGCCGCCGGCACGCGCACGGTGTAGCGTATCGGAACCTGCGCCCTGCCGTTCACTTCCATCTCCATAGGATTGGCCACCAACCACTGGCGGCACGAAAATTCGGCCTCCTGTTTGTATTCCGGCCCAAATTGCGGCGTGGCGGTGGAGTCGAGATAGAAATCGAGCAGCCCGGTGACTATCCGGACTTTGTCTTCGGTGGTATTCGCCAGGGTCAGCACCCCGGAATGTGCCTCTCCCGCCGCCAGCCGGAGTTCTTCCCGCATGGGCGCCAGACCCAGGCCCATTTGCGCGTGCATCGCCGCTGGCAGCGCCAGCGCGGCGGCTATGATCGGAATCGTTATGGAACGTTGGCCGTATAAGTTAGTGAGAGGGTACATGCAGGACTCATTTCCGCAATATATTGCCAGCTATCGGCGAGAGTGAAAGCGATTGTGATCGAGTAATTTAGTGAGACAATGCCGGTCGAGCCGCTGGCCACTATCTGTGGCGTAGTGGAAAGCGGGAAAGAGCCGGTACACGTCCCCGACCCTCCCAGCCCCACCACGCTTACCGACGCGCAGGACACCGTGACGGCGGAAACCGGCACGGTGGAACAGTTAGCAAATGTCGGGGCGGCAGCCTGGACGCTCAGGCTCCAGTTGCCGCCTAACAACGACAGAGCAGTCCACGAAGCGTTCGCCACGGCGCTGCCCGCAACTACCGGAATCGTCCCCGGGTTGGTGGCGGCGAAGGCGATGGCCGCCGGGGTGACGTTCAGGGTGAAGTTAGCGCCGGCCTGTGGCGAAGCGGCCATGGCATGGGGCTTCTGCACCGGATTCGCGGGGCGCCCGGACGCCATGGCCGCAAGCAACGCTGTGGAGAGCCAGCCGGTCATCGACTTAGGTGGCGCTGATGGTGAATGTTGCCGTCGCGGTGTAGGTCCCGGCGGCGTAGACCGGATCGTCGGTCAGCGACCACGCCACCGAAGCAGAGTTCCCGGCCTTGGTGGAACTGGCTGCCGCGCCCCAGGTGCCAAGCGGCGTCGATGACGCCGTACTTGCGGTCTGCGAACCCGTGCAAGCCGTGCCGGGCGAACTCACCGTGCAGGTGTATGTCAAAGCATCGCCCGTAGTTGGCGGCGTCGTTACCGAGGGGCCGCCGGTGCCGGAGAAGTCGGCCGTAATCTTCAGGGTCAGGGTGCCGGTGCCGCTCGTTTTGCTGGTGCGAATGAGGTACGTCAGGTTGGTTGTCCCGGTGAATGGGTTGCCGAACGTTGTGCTGGTGGTCGCCAGGTTGGTGGTGCCCGTGGTGACCGTCAGCGCCGCCTCCGGTCCGACCACCACCGAAAGTGTTGTGGTCTGGGCTGCCGCCAGGCCCGCCGTAGCCAGCACTACGCAGGCCGCGGTGCACAGGGTTGTCTTGATTCTCATGTCTTGTCTCCTTTACGTTGCGCTAATGGTGAAAGTGACGCTTGCCAGATATGTGCTGGTGGAATACGCGGGACTGTCGGCCAGTGTGAAGGTGAGATTCATGGTGTTAGGATTCTGGCCGCTGCACGCGCCGCCCCTTCCCGTGCATGCCGAAGCAGGCACGGTCAGCACGGGGGTCTGCGTTGTTGTCGATGCGGTTTGCGTCCCGGAACACGCCGTGCCCAGGTTCGCGCCGCTACAGACGTAGGTCAGCGCGCCAGTCGCCGCCGCCGGCCCTCCCGACGGCGTGAAATCGCTCGTTACCTGAAGCGTGATGACGCCGCCGCCCACGGGCGTGGTCCGGACCTGGTAGTTCAACGGCACGGTCGCCGTAAAGGGTTGGAACGAGGTTGAGCTCTTGCTCAGTGTCGCCGTTCCCAGTGTGCTCAATCCGCCAACCGGATTCACGGTCGCCGTGAGAGTCTGCACGGCCGTCCCGATGCCGCCGCCGGCTGGGAGGCTTTCCCACGCCAGCAGAAGCAATAGCGGTGTCCGCCGGAGTACCAATCCAACTCGCATCATGCCTCACGGACAGGGTGACATAAACCTTGAGAAGTCAACAAGATTCGACTTAGTTATTACAAGAGGATCTGAATTGGTTATTAGACGGAGCTTAATGCCTGCTTTTCTTATTAACCCGCGAAGTTGAAATGGCTCGGACGCGACACCCGGATGGCTCGGGAACTTCCAGTACCCCGCAAACTAGGGGTTAACCGACTAGCCAAGAGTTATGACATGTCTTTGGGCCGGCGCCGCAGGATCGTCCCCGGTCTCAGGACGATCGCGATCAGGGCTGCATCCACCGCATACCGCGCGCTCTCCGCCGGGCGCACGCGCGAAGGGCCAGCGGTCTTCGAGCATCATGTCGCCCCCAACCTTGCACAGAATCGCGACGCCCAGGTATATCGTCACCGGGTACCAGTTGAGCAGGGCGGCCAGCGGATTGCTCGACATCACCACGAACGGAATGTTCGCGGCCAGGCCGAAGGCGATAAGGCCGGTTCCGCGCGAAGCCCCGGTGATGGCCAGCAACGTTGTCGGTGGACATGGTAAGATCGGCAGAAAATCAAGTACCAGATGGCCTGCGCCAGGCGACCGGTGGCGGGCGCGGCTCCGGGCGGTGTTTCGCCATCCCGAATCACCTTCCAGGCGATCCACAGAATCAGCGCGCCACCCGCCAGCTTCAGAAACGGCTGGCTGAGCACCTGGGCCGCGACGAGCGTCAGCCCAACCCTCAGCACGACGGCCCCGGCCGCGGCAACAGTTTACAGCCAAGTCGTAGCCGAAAACGTAGCTGCCTAACAATGCGGCTCGAGAGGTCTGGTGCCCCGAGTCGGAATTGAACCGACACTTCCCTTGCGGGAAAACGGATTTTCTTCCCTCCTACGGCTTTCGCCGCCAGCGCTGCGCTGTTTGTGGGCTGGACTATGCCTTCATCTCAGGGAGATGGTTGCCGTCTAGTCTCTACACCTTCCCGTCACCGGGTTTGGCTCGGCGTTGGCATCAGCATGACCTGTTAAGCGTTCACCGAGTTTGACAACATTCACGTAGTAGATCGCTCTACTGGTGCTCAATCGACAAGTCCGTTGCGTCTGCCGATTTCGCCATCGGGGCACATCAAATTTAGAATATCAGGTGTAAGCGGAGTGTGGGTTCGAGTCCCATCCCACCAGGGATTACGATGGAGCACTTCTTAAACCGCGCATTCCCCAGCGCTGCGGCATAAGGCCCCAAACCGGCCCTTCTTACGCCTGGTCAGAATCAGAAAGTCCCCGGCGGTGCGCTTCCGGAATCGATCTGCGCGCGGATGATGGAAGCGATGGCCTCAGCGTCGGCCGAGGAACTTAAGCAAGCCCCGTCGGCGGGCCGTCTCCGCGTGCGACAATGCCAACGGAACCCTCCATGCCGATCTCCTACCTTCACCCACGCGATGAAATTCTGGCCCTCATGCAGCGGATCTATGGCTACCGGATGACCACCACTTCCGGCGGCAACCTTTCCATAAGGGAAGAGAACGGCTACTTGTGGATCACGCCGGCGCGGATCGATAAGGGCACGCTGCGGCGCGACGACATCGTTTGCGTGCACCCGGATGGCTCGGCGGAGGGTAGCCGGCAGCCTTCCTCGGAGTTGCCCCTGCACCTGGCGATCTATCGCAGCCGGCCGGACTTCCGCGGCATCGTTCACGCCCATCCGGTGGCGCTGGTAGCCTTCAGTATCGCTCACGAAATCCCCGATACGCACCTGTTCCACCAGGCGTTTCATGTGTGCGGAAAGGCGGCGCTAGCCGGTTACGAACTGCCGGGCAGCGAGGCGTTGGGGCGTACGGTCGGCGAGGTGTTCGCCTGCGGGCACGATTCGGTGATTCTGGAAAACCATGGTGTGGTGACCGGCGGCGCATCCGTCGCCGAGGCCTTCCGGCGCTTCGAGACGCTGGAGTTCACCGCCAAGACGATCATCAAAGCGCGCCTGCTGGACGAGGTGCGGTACCTGACGGAAGCCGAGATTGCGCTGGCCGGGCAGCCGCGCGAGCCGCTCCCGGAATTCGAGCCCGCGCCGCCGTCGAGTGCCGAAAAGGAACTGCGCAACATGCTGGCGGAATTCGTGCGCCGCGGTTACCGGCAGCGGCTGTTCATCAGCACCGAGGGCAGTTTTTCGGCCCGCCTGGCCGGCGATTCCTTTCTGATTACGCCTTATCGCCTGGACCGCGCCACGGCGCAGCCGGCCGAACTGGTGCTGGTGAAAAACGGCCGCGCCGAAGCCGGCAAGACGGCCAGCCGTGCCGCCGCGGTTCACCACGCCATCTTTCGCCGCTGCCCAGAGGTGGGAGCCATCATCAACGCTTACCCGGTGAACGCCACCGCCTTCAGCGTGACCGGCCTCGCGCTGGATACGCGCACCATCCCGGAAAGCTACGTGGTGGTGCGGCACGTCACCCGCGCGCCCTTCGGCCTGCAGTTCGACCATCCGGAAGCCATCGCGGCGCGCGTTTCTCCCGCCACTCCCGCGATGCTGCTCGAAAACGACGGGGTGCTGGCTACGGGCTCAACCGTGCTGGAAGCCTTCGACCGGCTGGAGGTGATCGAATCCACCGCCGAGGCGCTCATCAACTGCCAAGCCGTGGGCACTCTGGCGCCGATGCCCGACGAGGCGATCCGCGAGTTGGCCGTGGCGTTTCGCCTGCCGGTCTAACGTAGACAGCCGCTTACTTCTTGACCGGCGCGGCGGGAGCGGCGGGCTTGGGAGCGGCGGCCGGAGCGGCCGCGGCGGTTCCCGGATGCGCCTGGTCGTAGAGCTTGATGATATCCGGAGTGATATTTATATCGGCCGCGCCGAAGATCACGCCGCCCTGCTGATTGCTCACATCCAGCACCACGGCATATCCGTTCTGGGTGGCGTACTGGTTGATGATCGGGTTCATCTTGCCCCAGATCTCCTGCATCAGCTTCTGCTGGTCCTGGTCGACCTCCGTGTTCAAATCGTCGGCGTCGTTTTTGAGCGAACGATCGTTGGTGGCGATGTCGCGCTCCATGCGGGCCTTGGCGTCGTCGCTCATGGTCGCGGCGCCTTTACGCAACTGGTCCTGCAGGGCTTGAATATCCTGCTGCCTTTTTTCCAGGGCGCTCTTTTTCGGGTCGAACTTGATCTTCAGCTCGGCGGCGGCCTTTTGCCCGTCCTTGGTCTGCAAGATGGCCGCGGTGATGTTGATGATCCCAACCCTGGTTGGGGTTGGCCCGGCGGTGGCAGCCGGCGTAGGGGCCGGCGCGGCTGCGGGCGCCGCTTGCCCGGCCGCGGTTATGGCCATGCCCAATACCAGGGCGCAACTGACAACGTAGTTCTTCTTCAAGTGTTACTCCTGAATCTCAAAATACTAACACGTCCCCTGTCAGAACGTCCTGCCCACGGTGAACCGGAACAGGGTGCGCCGGTCGAAATACGGATACTCCTGTCCGTATTGGGCGATGGCCGCGTTGAAAGTTGCCGCGTTGGGGAAGAACGAACGGTCCGCCGCGATCGGCGGTTGCACGTATTCGCGGACGGTGGATGGATTGTACGCAAAGTACACCCGGAAGGGCGCCTGCACCACCGGCAGCAACACCTGGATCTCCAGACCCGTGGACCCCACCGGCCTGGTCGTTCCCGCGGCAATCGGCACCTTGCCCGTAAATCCGGCTTGGGGAAACTCCTGGCTTAACTGGAGCACGCGCTCCGGCGACATCGTCAATTCGCTCGGCCGAAGGACGCCGTTGATGCCGGCGTCGCCGAAAATCGCCAGGGTGATGGGGCCGAAGATGGGAATGCGGTATTCGAAATTGAAAATCCCATGCGCGTCGCCGCCGGGGGTGATGAGCTGGTAGGCGGGAATGGGCATGGAAACCGGGGCTGAAACCACCGAACCGCCGCTCACCTGCTGTTGGGTGCGGGCGCTGCCGTCGCTATTGTAAATGGGAATACTCGCCTGGGTGGGAATGAAGGCGATCGGTGTGATGGACCACCAGTCGAAACCGCGCACGTCGTTTTCGCCGCCCATGAAGGAACGCGCAAACGGGGGAACTTCTTTACCGCCATAGCCGCTAATCAGCGTCCCCAGCACATGGAACGCCAGAATGTTCTTATGGTAGATCGGCGACGCGTGGTAATACTTGACGTCGATCGCCGGCGCCAGCGTATTCACGTTGCCGCCCAGCAAGCTGCTGGCGAACCCGGCCGAGAAGTAAATGCTCTTGCCCGCGGTGGGGTTAATCGGATGATTGACCGTGTTATAGGTCAACCCCGGCGTGATCTTGGCGGTGCGGATGCCATTCAAGGCGTTGGGACCGTAGACACCGTCGAAGTCGATGTACTGGAAATAATTGGTCGCCGCCGTGGTTTCCGTCTTCACGTTGGAAATGTCGTAGCCGAAGGTGAGGCTGCTGCGCCAGAAACTGCGGTGCAACTGGTAGCTCAGCGAGGTGGTGAAGCCGCGGCTGTCCTGCACGTAGTTCAGCAGGTTCTGGCTGCCGAGCGAATTGTAAAGCCCGATCAGATTCTGGCCGGTCAGCAGCGAGACCTGGCGCGCCTGATTGAAGTCGTAACGCGAAAAGTACACCGAGAAGCCGGTTTGAATGGGGTGGTCGAACAGGTACGGCTCGCTGAAACCCAAATTGACGCTGCGCAGCAAGGTGCCAAGCTGGGAACTGATGGAAAGGGTTTCGCCCAGGCCCAGGAAATTGTTGGTCGAGTAGTTCAGGCCGACAAAGGTGCCGGCAATGCCCGACACGCCGCCATTGAGCCCGATCGAGTTCTTGCCGCGTTCCTTCACCTTGAGGGTGATATCGACCGTATTCGAGGCCGGATTGCGCTTGATATCGGCCGCGTCCTCCTTCTTCAAGGCTTCAAAATAGCCGAGCTGATTCAGGCGCAGAATGCTCAGGTCCCACAGGTTGGTATTGAACATGTCGCCTTCATCCAGCAGCAATTCGCGGCGGATGACTTTGTCGCGGGTGGTGGTATTGCCCGAAAAATCGATGCGGCGGATGAAGAACTGCTTGCCCTCGTCGGCGGTAATGGTCAGATCGATCTGATTCGTATTGGGAATCGGCTCGACATCCGGTTCGGGCACGAAATCGATATAGCCGAAGCCGCCGTAGAGCTTGCGCATATTCTCGATGCCCTTGCGCAGCTTGTCGGTATTGAATACGTCCTTTTCCCGCATGCCGAACAGCGCCATCAGCACGGAGGGCTCGCGAAACAGCTTCACACCCACGAAACTCATGGTGTGCAGCTGGTACACCTTGCCTTCTTCCACCGGCAGCTTGATATCGGCATAAATGCCGGGCTGTTCCATCTTGATAATGGGCAATCGCCAGCCGCGGCCGCCCTTCGGAATGATACTGACGGTGGGGTCGAGCACGCGCGCTTCGTAATATCCCTTGTCCTGATATGCCTGGCGGACCTTTTCCTCGTCGTATTCGAGCTTGGTCTGATCGTAGGTCTTGGCGAACATGTTCTCGAACAGGATCGAGTGCGGAATTCCGTATGGCTTCATCTCCTTCATGGCGGCGATCACCCACTTGGACTTCATGGTTCGATTGCCGGTGACGATGATGGCGCCGACCTTGACCTTGGGACCTTCCTTCACATTGAAGGTGACCTTCAATGAGGAAGGCGGAATCTGTTCGATGACCGGATCCACTTGCGCGTACTGGCGGCCGCGCTCACCCAGAAATTCCTTCAGCACGATCGCCGCAAGCTGCACCTTGCTCGGGTCGTACTGCGATTCCACCACCAGGCCGACCTTCCGCTCCTTGAAGCGGTCCAGAATTTCCGAAACCGTGACGGTATGGATGCCCTCGTAATTGATGGAGCGGATGACGCGCCGCTCGCTCAGCACGAAACGCAGGATCAGACCGCCGGTCGGATCGGGCTCCGTTTCCACCCGGATATCTTCGAAACGGCCCGAGTTCCACAGCGTCATGAAGTCGCGGCGGATGGCGTCTTCGGTATAGATATCGCCGACCTTGCTCATGATCATGGCCTTGAGCGTATCGGTGGGAATACGGCGGGCGCCGCGAAAGTCGATCTCTTTGATCGCTTCGCCGGTGGCGGGCGCGGGCGCGGCGGGCGCCGGCCTGGGCGTCTCGAGCTGGGTGGGCGGCTGGGGTTTAGCAGGCTGCGCGGGCTGAGCCGGCTGCGCCGGTTGGGCGGGCTGCTGCTCCTGCGGCACGTTTTCGAACGGGTTGGCCGGCTGTAGCGGCTTGGGCGGCGTCTGCTGCGCGGGCTGAGCCTGGGCAGGCTGGGGTTGGGAGGGTTGGCCTTGCGAAGGCGGGGTTTGCGCGCCGGCGGCAAACGGGTACGCTCCAATCGCATACATCGCCAGCACGGCCAGGCGGAACGGCCCCAATCGCATCATGCGAACACACCTTTCCGGCTGTCGGCCGGGAGCCGAAGCTGCCGGGCGGGCGGGATGGAACCTGTCGTTGTTCGCACCGACTTGCGCCATAGGCGCACAGGTTGCTCTGCCGAAGTCCTTCGGCTGGCGCAAGGAACTGGTTTCACGGGAGACGGTTTCAATCGATACAGCCGGATTCTGTGATGATAAGCCATTATTCTACCGAATCTTGAAGGCATCGGACAACGAGCAGGCCCGGCCACAGGTGTGACGTGCCGGCACACCGCCACCGGCTCTTGGAACAGCGTGTCCTCTCGCGAATCGATTGGCTGCCGCGCCGGGAGGCTTCGCCGGGTCGCCCCTTCGCCTGCGGTCTGCATTTTCGCAGCCAGCTTGGCCTAAACCGTTTGCCTGAGGGTCGCATTCCGGGGAAGTCGTTGACTCTATGCGGACACCGCATCGCGGATGAAGCCGACAATGGATTCGAGCGAGGCTCCCGGCTGAAACACCGCGGCCACACCCTGTTGCCGCAGCGCCTCAGCGTCGCGGTCGGGTACAATGCCCCCCACCACCACTTTGACGTCTTTCATCCCGTTCCGCTCCAGCAATTCCAGCACGCGCGGCACAACTGCGTTGTGGGCGCCCGATAGAATCGAAAGTCCGATCACCTGAACGTCTTCCTGCAAAGCCGCATCCACGATCATCTCCGGCGTCTGGCGCAGGCCGGTATAGATGACCTCCATACCGGCATCGCGCAAGGCGCGCGCGATCACCTTGGCACCGCGGTCGTGACCGTCCAGGCCGGGCTTGGCCACCAGAACTCGAATCGGCATGAAGAGAGCTTTCAGCGGTCGGCTTCAAAGGCCGGATCGCCGGTTTTCACAATAGCGTCCTTCGGTGGGGGAAGGCAAGCGGGCGGCGATTACCCGTCGGCAGTCTTCTTGCGGCTGAACGTGCCGCGGTTCACGGTCTGAAATGAACCGGGCAGAGCGCTATCAATCGCTGCAAGAATCCGCGGCACGTGGTTCTTGATGATGGGCCAGTTGTTGGCTGAAAGGGCCAAAATCGCCAGACGGCGACCTGTAAGGTTTTGCTCGTGGACAAGACTTTGGTCGCCCGTAAGAAACACCTCGATACCGCTCTCTTCCGCCGTGCCCAGCAGTTCACCGTTTCTCAGCTCGCCCCATCCCATATAGGAAGCGGTGAGATTTCGTGTTTGCCGGGCGCGCCGAGGCTGGTTCTTAGCTTATGCGGTAGATTGTGATCAAAACCCTCCCGGTAAGTCTCGTCCGCCTCGCGAGCGGGCAAAAGAGATGAGCCGCTGAATCGCCATAAGGGAGAGGTCGGGATAGTTTTCGTGAATTTCCTCCAGCGGAGAACCAAGCTCGGCATCCTGAACGATGGTGTCAGCAAGGATGCGGGTCCCGCGCACGATGGGGCGTCCGGAGACCTTGCCCAGTACCCGCTCCACCAATTCGCAGCCGGTCCAATCGACATAGCTATCCAGGCTCGCCTTGTCGCCTGTGTCGAGACTTTCCACTTTAAGCCTCCCGCTTCATCGTAGCCCTTTGGCGCAGAATAGGGAGACCGTGCCGAAGGGGACGGGCCGGTCCTGGCTTCGTCCGGACTGTCCCCAGCGGCCCCCTCGTCGCCACGCCTCACAAATGCGCGGTCTCCGTATAGGTCCCGAAGACCTCGCGCAACGCATCGCAGATCTCGCCCAGGGTGGCATAGGCTTTGACGGCTTCGAGCAGGTGGGGCATGGTATTCTCGGTTCCTTCGGCGGCGCGCCGCAACGCATCCAGAGCGGCGGTGACCCGCTCATTGGAACGGCGGGCGCGCAGAGAAGCCAGCTTCCGGCATTGGTGCGCGGCGGCGCTCTCGTCGACCCTCAACAATTCGATGGGTTGGTCCTCGCTCTGGAAGCGATTCACGCCCACCACCACGCGCGCGCCGGCTTCCACTTCCCGCTGGTAACGGTAGCTGGCCGAGGCGATTTCGCTCTGCGGGTAGCCGGCTTCCACGGCGGCGATCATGCCGCCCATCCGGTCGATCGTCTGAATATAAACGTTCGCGGCGCGTTCGGTCTCGAGCGTCAGGGTTTCCACCAGATAGCTGCCGCCCAGCGGGTCGGGCGTATTGGCGATCCCGCTTTCATGGGCCAGGATCTGTTGCGTGCGCAGCGCGATGGTGACCGCCTGTTCACTGGGCAGGGCGTAGGCTTCGTCGAGCGAATTGGTGTGCAGCGATTGCGCGCCGCCCATTACCGCGGCCATCGCCTCCACCGCCGTGCGTACGACATTGTTATACGGCTGCTGCCAGGTGAGCGAGCAGCCCGCCGTCTGGGCATGGAAGCGCAATTTCAGGCTTCGCTCCCGGCGCGCTCCATAGCGGTCCCGCATGGCATGAGCCCAGATGCGGCGGGCGGCGCGGTACTTGGCGATCTCTTCGAAAAAATCGCTATGGGCGTTGAAGAAGAAGCTGAGCCGGGGTGCGAATTCGTCGATGCCGAGGCCCCGTTCGAGCGCCCATTCCACGTACTCGAAGCCATCGCGCAGGGTAAAGGCCAGCTCCTGAACCGCGGTGGAACCGGCTTCGCGAATGTGATACCCGCTGATCGAAATCGGGTTGAAACGGGGCGTGTGACGGGCGGCGAATTCGATCGTGTCCGTCACCAGCCGCATGGAAGCCCGCGGCGGGAAAATGTATTCCTTCTGCGCGATGTACTCTTTCAGAATATCGTTCTGGAGGGTACCCGAAATGCGGTCCCAGCCCGCCCCCTGCCGCTCCGCCACAGCCAGGTACATGGCCCACAGCACCGCCGCCGGCGAGTTGATGGTCATCGAAACCGTCACGTCCGCCAGGGGAATGCCGCCAAACAGAATCTCCATATCGTCCAGCGAACAGATGGAAGCGCCGCACTTGCCGGTCTCGCCGGCGGCCAGCGCGTGATCGGCGTCGTACCCCATCAGGGTGGGCAGGTCGAATGCCACCGAGAGGCCGGTTTGCCCCTGCTGCAGCAGGTAGTGATAGCGGCGGTTGGTTTCCTCCGGTGTGCCGAACCCGGAAAACTGGCGCATGGTCCAGAGCTTGCCCCGGTACATGTCGGCGTGAATGCCGCGCGTGTAGGGAAACTCGCCGGGCGGCGGGGCGGGATAATCGCCGGGGCCGTAGAGCGGCTCGATCGGCACACCGCTAATGGTCGTAAACTGGCGTTCGGCGGTCTTCATCTGTCCGGCTATGACAGCACAGCTCCGGCTCCCTGTTGTTATCTTAGAACAAGATGGGAATCGGGTTATAGTGGGGCAGGCGATTCGCCTGCCCTTTGTCGCATGTGCGGCGGGAGCGAGCGACTTCTGCTCGGCCGCGGGCAGGCGAATCGCCTGCCTCACAGGGCAAGAAAGCCATGTTGAATCCAACCATATTTCGCGAATACGACATCCGCGGCGTCGCCGACCGGGAATTGACCGACGACGGCATAGAGCAATTGGGCCGCGCCGTTGGCACCTATCTCCAGCGCCAAAGCGGCCCGCGCGCCGCTGTGGGCCGCGACACCCGCCTCAGTTCCCCACGCTTGCGCGACGCTCTCGCGGCCGGCCTGAAAGCCAGCGGCTGCCATGTGACGGACATCGGCGTGGTGCCCACCCCGGCACTCTATTACGCGGTGGTTCACCTCCCGGCCGATGGCGGCGTGATGATCACCGGCAGCCACAACCCGCCCGAGTTCAACGGTTTCAAGACCGTTTGCGGCGCTTCCACCATCCACGGAGCGGCCATTCAGGAGCTGCGCCGGATGATCGAAACCGGCGATCTCCTCGGCTGCCCGGGTTCGGAAATCGCCGCCGACGTGGTTACGCCGTACGTCGCCGAGGTGGCCGCGCAGTTCCAGTTCCCGCGCAAAATCCGGGTGGTATTCGACGCCGGCAACGGTACCGGCGGCCCGGCCATGCACCGCATCCTGGAACGGTTGAACGTCGAACCTATTGAAATGTTCTTCGAGATGGACGGCCGTTTCCCCAACCATCATCCCGACCCCACCGTCACCGCCAACCTGGAGGCTTTGATCGCCAAGGTGCGCGAAACCGGCGCGGATCTGGGTATCGCCTTCGACGGCGATGCCGACCGCATCGGCGCGGTCGACGAGCGCGGAAGCATCCTCTACGGCGACCAGCTCATGGTTCTCTACGGCCGCGAAATTCTCACCCGCAAGCCCGGCGCCACCTTCATCGGCGAGGTGAAATGTTCGCAATTGATGTACGACGACCTGGCCGCGCGCGGCGGCAAGCCCATCATGTGGAAGACCGGCCACTCATTGATTAAGGCCAAAATGAAGGAGACCCACGCCGAGTTGGCCGGCGAGATGAGCGGCCACATGTTCTTCGCCGACCGCTACTACGGCTACGACGACGCCCTTTATGCGGCCTGCCGCCTAATGGAAATCGTGGCCCGAAGTGATCGCCCGCTGTCGACCCTCCTCGACGATCTACCCAAAACCGTCACCACCCCCGAGATCCGCTTCGATTGTCCCGATGAAATCAAATTCGACGTAGTAGCCCGCGTCGCCGCCGAACTCCGCGCGCGCCATAAAACCGTCGACGTGGACGGCGTGCGCGTCATCTTCGCCCACGGCTGGGGCCTGGTACGCGCCTCCAATACCCAGCCGGTTCTGGTGATGCGCTTCGAAGCCACCTCGCCCGAACTCCTGGCCGAGTACCGCGGTGAAGTGGAGGACGTAGTCGCGCACGCCCGCGCCGCCGTGGGATAGGCCGCGTGTACCGATTCCCTAGTGTTCGACGATCTGGGGCAACCGCTCCCTAACGGTCGCCGCTCGGTTACGGGCATCATCACTTTCCGAGCCGCGATCGCCAGAGAGCGGTAGCTGGAAACGGACTTCCCCAGAACGGTTAGGTACCCGAATCCCTAGTGCTTAATCCCCGGCAGTGCCGGCGTGCTCTGCGCCGGTGCACCCGGCAGTTTGAGCTTCAGGTCGCAGCCGCAATCGTCGCCCGCGTCCTTGGCGGTTTTCTGGTATTCGATTTCGTAATCGATGATGTTCTTCAAACTGGCCCAGTCCACGGCTTGCGCCAGGCGCCGGCCGTTGATGAACAGGGTGGGGGTTGAGTTGATGCCGAGGTCGTGTCCCTGTGCCTCGATAGCGTCCACCTCGGCCGCGGTCGCCTTGGTATCGATGCACTGCCCCAGCTTCAGCGCGTCCAGCTCCTTCCGGCCTTTGGCCCAGTCCAGAATCTGCTCCCGGACGTTGTCCGGCGTGATTTTGTCCTGCTGGCCGAAGATCCAATCGTGATACGCCCAAAATGCGTCGGTGCTTTGGGCGAACACGCAGCGCCCGGCCAGGGCCGCGGTCTTGGCCCACGGATGCAAAGTCTCCAGCGGAAATTCCTTGAAATAGAGCTTCACCTGGGTCGGGTAGGTCGCCAGCAGATTGTCGCGAATCGCCTTGGCTTCCTCCTTGCAATAAGGGCATTCGAAATCGCTGAACTCCACCAGCACCACCGGCGCTCCGGATGTGCCCCAGCCCGGCGCACCCATGGTCTTGATCTTGTCGAGTTCCGCCTTGAAGGGGTTGGCGGCGACATCGTAAACCGTGCCCTGCACGATCTTCTTGCCGTCTTTGCTGATATAAAACGTAAAGTCCTGCGATTGGTTTCCCAGCGAGGCGTGTACCGTCTCTTCCACGAAACCGGGCAGCGCCGAGACTTTCGCGCCGGAGATGGTCACCTGGATGCGCTTGTCGAGCACGTAAAGATGGCGGACATACGCCTCCAGGGTGGCCTTATCCAGAGCCGTCTTCTTCGAATCTTCGGCGCCGGCGGCCGCCGCCATCAGCGCCAGGCAGGCGGTGAAAAGGAACAATCGCGACATGCTCCTTCATTGTAATGGAGTTGAGTAATGGAGTTGGCGGCGGCGCTCGACCCTATAATAGGTTGAATGTTCAACCCGCCGGGCCGGCTGCCGTGAAAAAGGGAACCAGACTTTTGTGGGCCGTTGTGCCGCTGCTTTATTTCGCGTATTTCTACCGCCTCACGGCCGTGGGCGTAATTCTCCCCGATGAACCGCGCTACGCTTCGGTGGCTCGCGCCATGGCCGGTTCCGGCGACGTCGTCACCCCTCGGCTATGGGGCGAGCCCTGGTTTGAGAAACCGCCCCTCACCTACTGGATGGCCGCCATGGCATTCCGTTTTGGCGCCGGACCGGATCTGGCACCGCGCCTGCCCGTCGCCCTTCTGGCCGTCGCTTTTCTGACGTTCTTTTACTGGATTCTGCGGCGCGAGTTCGGCTGGCGCGCCGCGGCTTTTGCCACCTTGATTCTGGCCACCTCCGGAGAGTGGCTGCTATACAGTGCGGTGGGAGTCACTGACTTACCCTTGTCGGCCACATTCTCGGCGGGCATGCTTCTGGCGATTCCATGGGTTAGCCGGGGCGATCAGAAATGGCTGCCCTGGGCGGGCGCCATGTTCGGCTTGGCGATCCTGGCCAAGGGACTGGTTCCGGTGGTTCTGGCGCTGCCGCTCCTGTTGGGACTTCCCCACCGCTTTCCCCGCGCCGTGGGGCGTCTCGTATTCCCTTGTCTGTTGGTGGCGGCTCCCTGGTATGTTGCCTGTTATCTCCAAAATGGAGCCGGCTTCCTCAAGGAATTTTTTTGGAAGCACCACGTGGAGCGCGCTTTTTCCGGCGCGCTCCTGCATCGCCAGCCTATTTGGTATTATGCTCCGGTGCTGCTGGTTGCCCTCATCCCTTGGACTCCACTGGCCGCTTTGGCGGCCACCCGCTTGGGAATACCCGGCCGCCGCCGCTTCCTGTCCGCCTGGGCGATTTGGGGGCTGCTGTTTTTCTCCCTGCCGGTGAACAAACTGCCCGGCTACCTCCTGCCCCTGTTGCCGCCTGTTGCCGCTTTGGCCGGCGTGGCGCTGGCTGAATCCGAGGCGGACCCCGCCGGCCGTGGGAGGTTCTGGCTGCCGGCTTGCGCGCTGCTCCTGATCGCCTTTCCACTGGCTGGCCCCATGCTTCCTCAAGCCGTCGCCTGGGGAAGTTCCAAGGCCGCAGTCCCGTCTTTTCGCTGGACCTGGTTGCTGCCTGTCGCCGCCGCCGGCCTGGTGTGGCTGCTGGAAGCGCGCCGCCTGCGCCTGGCTGCTGTGTTCCTGGTTGCAGCCGGCGCCACCGCCGGCGTAGTTTACTGGAAGATCGCCTTTCTTCCCCAGGTGGATCGCGCCGCTTCCGCACGCCCGATCTGGAAACGGATTGCCCCCGTGGCCGACCGGGTTTGTGTCGACAACATCCATCGCAACTGGCGTTACGGCTTGAATTACTATACCGGCACGCCGCTGCCGGAGTGCTCCGTCGAGTCCCGGCCACTCCATATCCAACAGATTCCGGGCCAGCCTCCGCAACTCACGACCGTTGACCCGCTTGTGTATTACATAGTACCCTCACAGTTCCAGGTAACGCTATGATACTTGCCCCGACGCCGTTATTCGCGATGTTGCTGATGGTTCTCGGCATTCTCTGCTGGGGGTCCTGGGCAGCCACGTTCAAGTTCACCGGCAAGTGGCGATTCGAGCTCTATTATTTCGATTTCGGTATCGGCCTGGCAGCGGCCGCCGTGCTGATCGCGTTTACCTTCGGCAACCTGGGCTTCGACGGCTTTTCCGTGGTGGATGACTTATTGCACGCCGGCAAGCGCCAGTGGTTTTACGGCGTTCTGGCGGGTGTGCTGCTCAACTTCGGCAATATGCTGCTGCTGGGAGCGGTTTCCGTAGCCGGCCTGTCGGTCGCGTTCCCGCTGGGCGTGGGAACCGCGCTGATCACCGGTACCCTGCTGCAGTTCGTGATTCATCCCGCCGGCAACTCGACTCTGCTGTTTGTGGGATTCGGGTTCGGTCTCGCGGCGCTGGGTTTTGCCGCTTCCGCTTACCGCCAGTCGATCACCCGTCGCCACGAAGATCTGGCGCGCCGCGGCCAAACCAGGAGCACGCGCCGTCCCAGCGCCGTCAAAGGGATCGTGCTGCCGCTGGTGGCGGGCTTGCTGTTGGGCGCCGGCACTCCTATCGTTGAATCCTGCTCTGAGGGTGAATTGGGCTTGGGCCCTTACGCCATCGCCATGCTGCTCTCCTTCGGCATTCTGGCCTCCACCGTCGTGTTCAACCTGTTTCTCATGAACCTGCCCGTGGACGGTGAGCCGGTGGATGTCTTCGATTACTTTTCCGGCAGTTTGCGGCAGCATCTCCTGGGCCTCGCGGGGGGCGCCGTCTGGACCCTGGGAACAGTCGCCATTCTGGTGGCGATCGCCTCGGTTCCCGACCGGACCCGCGCCACCGCGCCCGAAGGCTTCCCGCTGGCACAGTCCTCCCTGGTAGTCGCCGGCATCTGGGGCCTGGTGAAGTGGAAAGAGTTCCGGGACGCGAAACCCGCCACCCAGGCCCTGCTGATCCTGTCGCTGGTCCTGTCTTCCTGTGCCATCGCTCTGATCGTGACGGGCACCGCCAATCAGAAGCTCTTCTAGCGTCGCGCGCTGGAACAAATGGCGTGGCGCGGGCCTCTGGCCTGCAGGGTCGCCTTTCGAGCCGCGCCGGCCAGAAATCGCCCGCACACCGCGGCGCAGCCCAGCCACCAGAGCCATGGCAACCACGGCTTGCCGCCGGCCACCGTCGCGCGTTCCTTCTTCGCCTGTTCGACGATCCCGGCGATCCTCTCGAAATCTTCCGCTCCCAACCGCGCCGACTGCGACTCGATCAGCGCCGCCACCGCGCTCTCCACCGACCCTTCGAAAAACGTCGCCACCCGGTGCCGCAGCGCCGACCGCCAATACCCATGATCTGCCGCTCGCGCCGGTTTAACGTTCCGCAATAACCGTGCCAACCGCTCCTTTACGCCGCGCCGCGAGTCAGAGCCGCGACCGCGGGGGAGCGGTTGCCGCTACATGCGGCAAAAACAGCATAATGTTGCAAAAATAGCATTAGAGGCGGTTCCTCTCAAGCCTCGTTTCCCTCGGCACCGATTCCTGACAACTGGCAACTGCTGCACCGTTCTAAAATGAAACCTGACTCCCATGCCTGCTTTGGACTCCCGCCGCTTCGGCCGCTTTGCCTGGGCGGTGCTGGCCTACACTTTGGCCGTGATTGTCTGGGGCGCCCTGGTGCGCGCCACCGGTTCGGGCGCCGGCTGCGGCAACCACTGGCCGCTCTGCACTCCGTCCACAACCACGGTTGCCACGGCAATCGAATTCACTCACCGTGCCATGACCGGGCTCGACGGAATTGCCGTGCTGGCCCTGGCCGTGCTCGCCTTTCGCGTTTTCCCCCGCGGCCACGCCGCACGGCTGGGCGCTACGCTCTCCCTCATTTTCCTGGTGACCGAAAGCCTGCTGGGCGCGGCCCTGGTCAAACTCGAACACGTGGCCCAGAACGCCAGCGTCGGGAGGCTCTATTCGCTTTCCTGCCACCTGGTGAATACCCTCACCTTGATCGCCTGCCTGGCTCTGACCGCGTGGTGGGCCGGCGGACGCCCCCGTCCGCGCCTGGCCGGGAGACAATTCTGGACCGCGGTCGGCGTGCTCACCGCCGTCATCCTGCTGGGGATTAGCGGCGCCATCGCCGCGCTTGGCGACACTTTGTTTCCAGCGCGCTCCCTGGCCGAGGCCCTGGCTCGCGATTTCGATCCCGCCGCCAGCATTTTCCTGCGCTTGCGCGTCTGGCACCCTGTGGTGGCCGTGTTCGCCTTCGCCGCGGTGGTGTGGTATGCCGGCTCGGGCGCGCGCACCGATTCCGCCGGTTCGCGCCCGGCAAAGCTGGTGATGGCGTTAGCCGCCGCCCAAATCGCTCTCGGTGTCCTGAACCTGTTCCTGCTGGCGCCCATCCCCATGCAGTTGCTCCACCTGCTGTTGGCCGACCTGCTCTGGATCGCCCTGGTGCTGCTCTGCGCCGCGCGCACCACTGCCGGGCCTGCTCCTGGTCCGGCGCCGTTCGCCCCAGCGCCGCCGTTGAGAGCCCACGGCGCGCGCAGCGTGTCGCCCTCCGCCTCTTAGCGGAGCCTCCCTAGACCGAAGTTCCCGCTCTTTATGATGCATTTTCCCGCGTAAGGCCTTGAAAAGCTTGGTTATAGAGATTTGCGGCGATGCGATTGTGTACCCATGTAAAGAAGGTAATTTACTCTTGTG
>JBEKZL010000040.1:0-34654 GCA_049509915.1 Bryobacteraceae bacterium
TCCTGAAACTGCCAACGTGAAAAATCGCCTCTCACAACGCCTCCGATTTACGTGACCGGCACCAGCACCGGTGTGATTCCCGCGGGCATGAACTCCCGAAATCGAATCTGGAGATTCCGCCATTTGTGGGAATTGAGTAGAAATCCGAAAGCCCCCATCTCATCGCTCGATGGACCCTTCTGAAGCACGGTGGTGTCCGAATCGAGCGATAACTGCCCGTATCCGGGGGTGCTGAACGTGGTCGCGGTGAACTGCAGCGTCACTCCCGTGACGCAGCCGAAATTCTGCGGTAGCCGGTTGGTTTCCGCCGCGAACCAGCAGAATCGCAGGCAGCCGGTCTGATTGTCCTGCGCTTCCAGCTGGTGGCAAAAGATCGCGCCCGATCCGGTGGCGGAGCGCACCCGCGCGCGGCCGAACAGGGTGACGCCGTTGACACACAGAACGGGTCCCCAACCAGTTAGAGGGTTAGCCTGGGATCCGATCGCGATCGCCGCGGCGCCGTTTTCGCCTGGCCCGGCGCCGCCGTCCACGATCGAATCCTGAACTTGAAGCTGGTAGGCGCTTTCCATCTCGACCGGGCCCGAAATCGATCGGTAGAGGGTGATCTTGGGGTCGGGCTGAAACGCGTCGTACTCGGCGTCGCTGGTGAAGCCAAAACGTGCATCGAGGCCGAACGAAGGCGCCATGGCATCGCGCGCGCCGTTGAGCCTTATTGTGCCGCCCGGATCGAGCGTACAGCGGGCGAATTCGAGCGTGGGCAGCGCGGCGCGAGCGACCAGCGGGGTACCCGCCGGCAACCCATCGCCATTGAGGTAGATTCCCTCGAACAGCACTTTGAGCCCGGCTACCTGCGCATTCACTTGCGGCTGACTTTGGCCGGCGCCCGCCACCACCGAAACGGGCCGGAAAGCCAGCGAATGATTCTGCAGTTTCACCACCGGCCGGTTTCCCGAAGTGGCGTGGATCAGCAGCGGAAACTGAAGCTGGAGGCTGGGAATCGCGTCGGCCAGGTTGATGCCGGCAACCAGGCTCAGATCGAGCGTGTGGGTCATGCTGTCGTCGATCTCGATCAGCACCGGCCCGGTTGCGAGGTTGAGACCACCGAGGGCCTTCTGCAGCGCCTGCGGGTCCGTCCGGTAATCCACCGTGATGGTCTGGTAAGTGCTGCCCAGCCAACTGGCGGGCGTGATCAGGTTCGCTCCCGGCTGCGCGCCCACCGGACCGGGTGTGCCGTAAGTCCAGGTGACCAGCATGAAGTTCTGGAGCGCGGTGGCTTCCGGGGCCGTCTCCACACCGATCACCACCCGGCCGATTCGCGGGTCGATGACGATTTCCCGGTTGTTCAGCGGAGGGTCCAGCGTGGTTTCCCAGCCGCAAAGATTGGCTCCGCGGAAACTCCACGTATCGGCGGGAAAAGTGGCCTCCGGCAGGTGAAATTGGAGTGCGAGCGAAGTATCGGTAACGGGCGCGGGCGGCACTTTGGCAGCGTCGTACGTGTTCACCGAGGCGTAGCTGGCCGGCGCGCCGGCGGGGGTTTCCTGTGTCAGGCGCGCCATCGGGATGGGACCGGGCACCTGGTCGATGGTCGAAACCATGGGCGCATCGGGGCTTGGGGTGATCTGGGAGACGTTGAAAAGCACCGCCGGTTTGCCGGTCGGCTCCATGTCGAAGCGGACCGCCTGCCCAGCCAGGGGAAGCGCCGCGCCGGTCGCGGTTGTGGCGCGCCAGACCGGCATGGATGGACCCACCTGATTCGCGATCAGCCTCCATAGGAAAACGGCCACGTCCGGTAGATTCCGCCGCAGCACACCCAGCTCGACAGGCTTGAAATCGGGGTAATAGGAAAAGGGATCGAAGGGCGTGCCGATCAGGCTGAGCAGGGCGGGATCGCGGATTTCCACCGTGCCGCCGTACGCTATGCCTTCCATCTGCTGCACCGTGGACTGTATGTCCGGCCGCTGATGATTCAGATTCTGATGCCAGGCCAGCGTGTCGCGCAATTCCAGGCAGAAGGACGCCCATTCGGTGAGATCATAGGCCAGCAACTCCAGCGCGTGAATCGTGCCCTTGCGCCGGCGCAGCGCGATGGCGTCGGCAACATCGGCGCGCAAGGTCCAGGGATCGCCGGACAATGGTGAAACGCCCAGCAAATCGCCGATATAAGGAATGACCCAGGCATCGCAGGTTTCGATGAATAGATCGCGGTACAGCTCACCGATGTTGTCGTACACCGCGCCCAAAGCGTCTTCGACGATAGCGAGGTACGCCTGCAACTGGCCGGGCGGGCTCTGTTCCAGATCGCGCTGCCGGTAGATTTCCGGCAGCCTGGCGTAAAGCGGTACGCGGGGGGTGGTGCTCATGCGCCCGCTCCCGTGGCCGTAGTGCTGGCCGATGGATTGAATTGCGCGCCGTACAACGCCAGTACCTGGTTCGATGCGCAGGGAACCTGGTCCACGCGGTCAGTGTTAGTCGGCACCGACAGGGTGGAAGGATCGTCGGCGGTGCCGAGCTGATCGAATGCCGTCACTTCGACCCAGGCCACACCCACGACGTTCTGCACCACTCCTTCGATGCTGCTGGCGTACTCAGGTTGGCCGAGTTGGCGCTGGTCCTGGCTGAAAAGACCGCCGGAAGGGGCCGTGCCGCCGGGTGGAATTACACCGAGCGCCGCCTCGATGGCCGCAATCACGTTCGCGGATTGGTACCCCGCGACGAGTCCGAACGTGAGGTTCAGGTAAACATAGAGCAGGCTGGCCGCTACCACCTGTACCTGAAATCGCTGCGGACCGTAAGTCACGTTGGCCAGGGTCATGGCGGTCTGCACGCTTGCGGTGGCCGCATCGCTGGGATTGGCCAGCAGGACAGTCAGCATCAGCAGCGGCACGCCGCCCGCGAGGTCCCACGTGGCCTGCGCCTTTTCGACGCCAGGAAGCGCCAGCGCCTGATATTCAAAATCGGATAGACTCACCAGGCGGTTGAGACTCTGCACGCGTCCGGGCGCCGTCTGGCGGGCGCTGTCGCTCGCCTCCGGCGCGGCGCCGCCGGTAACTGTCTGGTAAAGCCGGATGGCCGTGAGGTTCTGCGCCTGGCCGGCCTGCACCGGGTTGGTTCCCGGAATCCGATCGCCGCCGGCGCCCGCTCCGGTTCGATAAGTAAGCAGGACGTTGCCGACACCGGACGGCAGCCGCGCTCCATTGACGCCGTCGCCGAATTGAATCCAGGAATTGCCGTTATTGTCGAGCCGGATGATGAAGCTGGTGTCGGCCGGCCCGGCGGCAAATAACGAATCCACCTCGTTCCACTGGATGTTATTCACCAACACCTGAATTTCGGGCGTTCGCGGCGGCGCCAGCGCCTCGTCGGTGAGCCAGGTGAGCGGCGATTTCGGAATCATGAAAGTCTGATTGATCTGGCGCGCGTCGCCACTCCCCAAGACCACCTGCGCTTGGGTTTTCCCTTGTGTCACCGCGACTACATTGCCAAACACCGTCACCGCCGGCCCGGCCAGCGGGAAATCGCTCCAGCCGAACTGCCGCAGGGCCGGACTGAGGTAGACGTTCCGAAAACCGACCGAAAGATCGCCTGGAACGTACGATGGGTCGTTAGCCGCGATGGTCTGCTCCAGAATCGCGACCGAATCGTCGGGGTTGAGTGTCACAAACTGCAGCGTTCGACCGTTGAGCTGCTGATAGCTTCCTCCATCGCCGTAGTAAAGCAATTGACCTACCCCGCTCCCTGCCGGCGCCAGCGCTCGTTGAGCCGTGACCGTAAAACCGGATCCCACCACTTCCATGCACTGGGCGGTGCGGCGATCGGCCGTGCCCGCGTATCCGGTATTGGCGAACGCCACCGTGGTCACGCTGCCGGCCATCGGGCCAACCGAATCGGAACCAAGAGAGGCGCTGGCGATAGTAGTGGCGAGCAGGAATTCGTAGACGTCCAAAAACGGTTCGACGATGCCGCCTGACAGCGACGGATTCAGCGCGAATCTCTCTACCTTCCTGAATCGAGAGATCTCCAGATCCACCAGCATGGTGGCGCCCGTGGAAAGATCGTTCACTGCGCGCTCCAGCGGAAAACCATCCAGCAGCGTCTCCACGGAAATGCTGGTAATGACCGCGGCGGACGTCGCCTGGTTGTTGCTGATGGTGATCTGGTTGGCGGGCGCGTTGTATCCGAAGGCGTGAAAACTGCGGCCCAGTTTGTACGCCATCAGCGTTCCGCCGGAGGGCGGGAATCCCTGCCAGGAACCGGTTAGAGTGATGACGGTTTGATCCAGAACCACGAAAACGCTGCCGACAATTCCAACTTGCCAGTTGACCGAACTCGGGTCCGCGATCGTGGCCGGATCGACCAGCGCCAGCCGGTCCTTGGCCTTGATCGTTACCCCCGCGCTGGCCAGCGCGCTGGTGGCGACCGAAAGCACGGTCGTGCCGGTGACAATCGCGGGCGTGTTCCAGGGCGAATATAGGGAAAACCGGCTCAGTTGCGGTAGCGCGCTCAGGCTCTCCGAAGTTTCGAAATCGACCGGCGTCGTCTGCCCGGCGATCTGTGCATTGAAGCCGAAGCCGGCCGGGACCGTCACCGCCGTAGCGCCGTTGAACTCGAAGGCGGCCGCGGATTCTCCGCCGATTCCCGGCGCCGGACGATACCCCAGCAATCGTACCAGCGCCGTCACACTCTCCGGCCACGTAGCCGTTCCCAGCCAGGCTTCATTGGCGTAGAGTTCCTGGTAAAACGTGAGGATGTCGCCGAGGATGGCGGCGCCTTCGAGAAGCGCTATCCCGGGATCGTCGGCTTGCCGGTGCGTCCACGGCAATAGAAGCTGGGTACGGTCCAAGGCGCTGAACAACGCCTGGCGAAAATCCGAGTAAGTTCCGATTCGAAACCCGATCCGCGAAAGCGAGGGCCGATTGTCGATGGTCCTCGGGAACACTTGCGGCGTGGTGCAGTTATTGGAACAGGCCGGGGTCACTGCCGTCCTCCCTCGAAATCGAAATCGATCCAGCCCTTTTCGATCTCGCTCGGATCGCTCTGTACTTCGATGATCTGATTCGGAGCCACCGTCATGACCTCGGATGATTGAATCCAGGGGTTCCACCACTGTTGAATGGAAATCGAAATCACGTGTTCGACGCCCTCGATTCCCGCCAGCACGCCTTCGATCTGGCTGGCGTAAAGCGACTGGCCGAACGTCCAGTTATCGGGATTGAAAAACGCCGGCGCGCCCTCGGCCGTGTAGCCATCGGAAAACGCCTGGATTACCACCGGCGAGACCTGCTCTATCCAGAAATCCGGCGAGACGCACAGTGACACGGAAATTTTCAGCGGTACGTATTCAGGAGCCCGAATTTCCAGGTCTTCGCCGATCAGGTGCAGGGCTTCCAGGTCCTGCTCGACCGCTGCCCGCAGATCTTCGCTCAGCGTGAAGCTGCCCTCCGATTCGATCGAGATGCGAACCGTGCGCCAGCTTCCGGTCCAGGCGTAGGAGGCGTAGGCCGCCTGCACGCCGTCCACTTGTTCCGCGCAGGCCACGTAGTCGGCCAGCGTCACGGCTCGCTGCTGCAGGTAAAGGTACGCTTCCGGCACGCGGCGCATGATGGTGGCGGGCGTCTCCGGCGCAAGTCCATTGGTGATGTCGAACGGATTCCAGCAAATGGCCGCCGGTGCGGGGGAGTCGAAACGAGTCAGGCAATCGGCGCCCACGTTGCCATCGGGGCCGTAGCCGGAAAGCCAGCTACAGGTGACCACCGCGTTCTCAGGCAGGGCTTCGCCGTTAGTCCCATTTCCGAATCGCACTTGCGAACGCAGGTTCTCATCCGTCTCGACCACGAAATCCTGATCGCTCGATGTACTGTGGATCAGGTCGTGCTCCTCGGTCCAGTCGGGACTCGCGACCGACGGCGCCACTGTGACCTGCACCGTGCTCCGCGGCTCGTCATATCCGCCCGGCGTCGATTGCTGCCACAGGACGGGCAGATTCGGAAGCCGGCAAATTGTCGTTCCGCTGTTGTAAGTGTCGTAATAGAACGACCACTCATCCGGGAGGGTCGCCCCGGCCGGGTAATACGTCGCTTTCTGGGGCAGCCCCTGTACCATGTCCACTAAGTTGCCGTGAAACATGGAAACGTTCCCAACGGCGCCGGTGGAGCATTGCACCACGAAGCAGTAATTGGCGGTCAACTGGTCCTGCTCCTGCCAATTGACCCGAACCATCCACGCCAGCGTAAGCGGATCCTGCAGGACCGTGGCCTGGTTCGTGAGATGCAGGATCTGGCGCTTCTGAGGGTCGCGATCGGCGGGCAGGCCGGTGGATGGATTCAGCCATTCCTCGATCAATAGCCGGGTCAAGGTTCCGTTTTGGATCCAGCCGGCTACCTGATTGGCGGCAGCGGCGCTGGAGAAGCTCAGGTCCGCGGATGTCGATCCCGCCGCCAGTGCCGGAACCACACCGCTCCAGGTGTACATGGGGATGCGGCTGAGAACGCCGTAAATGGTTTGCCCCGCGTTGGACACAAATACGGCGGCATTCGCCAGCGTTGGGTCCGGGCCGCTCCAGGCGCGGCAGGGAACCGGCAGCACATAGGTTCCCGTGTCCTGGGTATCGATAGCCACGGTAGTGGTGGCCTGGCTCCCTTCGTGGATGTAGTAATCCATCAGGCTGGCGTGGCGGCGCAGCGAAACGCGCTTGCGCGCGTATGCCAGATAAGCTTCGTTCATCACCCGATCCTGATAATCGCTGAGCTCGTCGGCGGCCGCGGCGAACGTGTCGATGAGGACCTGATCGAAATCGGCCTCGGAAACCGCCTGCCAGTTTGGAACGCGCTGCACCATGGCGCTGATCAGGGTGTGCTGGAACGAAGCGTAATCTTTCGCCAGGTAGTCGATCCGCGGATTGACGGGAGCCGCCGCATTGGCCGTCTGGGACGCGCAATCGGAGCTGAAACAGCCCGGACGAAAACGGAAATGGGCGTCGGATAGGATCGGGTCGAATCCGTTTTGTTGCACCGTCAGGGTGTAGACCGAATAATCGCCGATCGGCTGAACCACCAGGGTGACCACGCCCGTCGATGTATAGGTCACTCCAGTGACCTGTATTTGACCGGTCACTGGTCCGGCCAGGATTCGCTCGCCGCCGGAAATCGGCAGCATGGATGAAATCTGGGATGGATTCGCGGTAGCCGCGGCCGCCAGAGCCGCCAGATTCAAATCGTTGAAAAAGTGCACTTCCAGGTTCGCCTGCGTGGGCGACCCGGCCGGAGTGAGCGTGACCAGCACGAAATCGATTCCGTTCAGACCGCTGGCCGCCAGATCGCGGGCTCTGGCCTGAAGCGCCGTTTGATTGACGATCGCGCTCATGCCGAGGGTGCGCTCCGCTGAAAGATCGCCTGGCGGACCTGGTTCGTCCCGGGCACCTGGTAGGTGATGGCGATCGTGATGGTGGTGTCGTTGGCCGTCACCATTAGTTGGTTCAAGTTCACGCGGTTAGCGAGCCACTGCTGTACCGCCTGGGTGATCATGCTGCGTGCCATCGTCGCCGTGGTGTCGGTGATGCCTTCGAACAGCAGGCGCTGCGCGGAGGCCCCGAAAT
Source organism: Bryobacteraceae bacterium (assembly GCA_049509915.1). Lineage (GTDB taxonomy): Bacteria > Acidobacteriota > Terriglobia > Bryobacterales > Bryobacteraceae > JBEKYD01. Next base: position 7,592 of record JBEKZL010000040.1, read on the forward strand.
CGGGCAGGAACAGGCGTTCACCCTGGTTGGTGAGGACCAATTGCATCAGCTCTTCCAAGGCTTGGCGCCCCAGGGTGTCGGCGGAAGCCGCCCGGCCATTCGCGGCGATGCGGAAAGGAAACGAGAGATGACGCCCGGCGCTGCTGCCCTTCATATTGCGTCCACCTCCGCGGTTGAATCGTTGATTACCGCCGGCCCTTGCGGCGCTCCATCCTCGTTCGAGCACAGGCCTATGCTGGTTTCGAGCACCACCCCCGCACCGTTGACGGTGAGCGATTCCGCCCCGCCCGTCCATTCGATCACGACGCAAGGGGAAGGGGCTCCGGAAACGTTAAAGAGGCATCCGGTGACGGCCGGCGTGTCCGTTTCCAGCAGCGCGAAGCTGCCGTTCACCGTAAACAGCGAATTGCTGGTGGTGAGAATGGCCTGGCCCCCGTGCGGGCACTGGACCTTGTTATCGATAGTCAAAATGGCAGGCATGGTTAGGTCGCCGGAGATACATCCACCGTCCCGCTGATGCTGATGCCGTCGTCATCGAGGGTGATGGTGGTGGAATTGAATGACAGCGTGAGGCTGTCGTTGCTCAACGAAATACTGGCGCCGGAGGGATGCTCCAGGGTGAGCTCGGTGGCGTCGTCATCGAGCACGATTTTCAGACCTTTGCTGGTAGCCCAGGTCCGCACATTCGTGTCGGCGGGCGATGGCATATTGCCGTCGGCCCACCAGCAGCCCGTCCAGATGGGGTTCGACGGATCGCCTCCCTCGAATTCCACCCAGACGCCATCGCCCTGCTCCGGTAGCGCGACGAACCCGTGCTTCGGGCCGGCATAGGGCACGCAGGGCCAGGCCGGCGGCGAATCCTGATTATCGTAAACCTCGGGAAGAGTGACGATCAGCTTCCCCAGGTCGTTGCCGCTCATGACCGTTTTGACGATGCCCCGGTATTTGCCGTAAAACCGGTGCCGATGGTCCGCGGCCAGTTGCGACAATAAACGGTCTTCCGCGCTCATCATGGGCCATCCCTCCTAGAAAATCGGCACCGGCGCAGCCGTGTTGCTGCTCCCGGTACCCGCCGATTGGGCGTTTCGAGCCAAAGAAAATGTCTGTCCGTAACTATTTCTCGTCAGCGTGTGAGTCACCTGCCGGATCAGCCAGAACCCGCTTAATTGCCCGTTGACCGCCAACACCTGCACATTCTGGTAAGGCTGCAACACGGCCGAATAGGTGTCCTTCAATACTTCTCCTTCCGCGTGCAACGCATACCCGTCTTCCTCCGAGGCTGCCAGCACCGCGCTCGCCACGTTCATGTTCCGCGATTGCCCCGGCTGCAGCATCCGGTTAGCGGGAGTTCCCCCGGGCGGGTTGGTCCCCAGCCGGTCGATGTCGCTCAGATTGGCAGTGCTGGAAGTCACCGTCGCGCTGTTGAGCGACACGGCCGCCCCGCGGAACGCCGCGGGTAAGGCGTTGTTGCTCGTGAGTCGAATATTCAGCAGGTTCCGTTGGTTGCCGGTGAGGATCATCTGCGGCAGGCCGGAATCCGCCGTTGAGACTTTCTTGAAGCACCCGATACTGGTATGTGGTTGCGGTCCAGGAAGAACGTAGGCGTGCCATTTTTTGAAATTGCGGTTCACCAGTTTCTGTAGCAATTCCATGGCGGTGCCGCGCAAGACGGTAGTGATCGACGACAAGTTGTTGGCTGGCGGCACCGGATCGGTCTGGGTGGACTGGATGTCCCGGACCGAGTTATAAATTTGTGTGGCGATTTGGTCGTCCGTCATTCCCTGGTAAAGGTAGACGCATTCGTTGCGGTGCAGCCAGAATCCATCGTCCTGCACCTCCACCCGAGCCATGCTTTGACCCGGCTCCATGTGCAGATCGTGATGGACATTCACGATTGGCCCGTCGACCAATGGTACGTAGGGCCCGCCTTGCAGACTCACTTCCACGCGCACCCGGTTCAGCGGCTGGAGATAGCTTTCGGTTTCCCCGGTCCACTTGCCATGGGAATCGGTGCGGAGAGGAATCTCCACCGTGGCCGTCCAGTAGTGATCCATCTCCTGGTGGACAGTGATCGTTTCGAAGGTGGTGATCTGCTGCATGGTGGCGTTCTGGTCGCCGAGATAGAATCTGTACTGCGCGCAGCCCATTATTGCTCCGGCACCTCGATGGTGATTTGGCTTGCGCTAGGATCCCCCGGAAGCCACGGCTCCAACAGATCCGGCGCGTAGAGTTCGGTATTGGCGTCGGCAATGTGCCAGAACATCGTGCCGTCGCCGTACTCTTGATTGGCAATCACGTCCAGCCGGTCGTCGGCGGTCATCGCGGTCGCATCGCCGCTCACAACCGGCAGCATCCGCAGTTTCACCGCGTTTGCCGTGGACCCGTCCGCCTGCTGGATCTGGCATTGAGCGATATCCGCGTATCGGGAGCTTGGAAGAAACATGGAATTCCTCAGAATGGAATCAGGTCCACCACCTCGGCCACGGTATTGGCCAGATTGACCGTAGCCAGCGTATCCTGCATCAGTTGGGTATACTGCAGCGCGCCTTGCGCGATCTGGTCGTCGCAGCAGTAGCACGGCGATATCACCGCCAGGCCCATCGTCACGCTCGCCTCCTCCGCATTGAGCAGGGAATCGTACTGCACCTCGTTGATGGTCATCGATTCGATAATCACCGGGACAATCCGCATCAGGCCCCACACGAACAGAATCTTCGGCGATTGCACGCGCGGAATCGGCAGCACTGAATTGGTCTGCGACCCGCTCAGCAAACTGCCGATCGCATCCACTGCCGCGCCGATCAAGCCTCCCGGAGTCTGCACCGGATAGACCATGGCTTCGAGCGCCGCCAGTTGCGGACCGACGCCCATGGTGAGGCCGATCAGATCGGAACTGTTCCGCTGGTCCGCCGCGCTGAATTGCGCTTCCACGGTGAAGCGCTCGTATGGAGGTTCGCCCGCCTGGCTGGTTTCGCGCGTGGTGGCGTTTACCGGGCGCGGCGGAATCTCGATGGTTCGCGACATCTTTTCCGGATTGAACTGGAAGACGACGACGTTGGGAATGGGTCCCAGAAAATCCGAGCCGTATTCGATCAGCGCCCCTTTGAGTGTGTTCCCCATGCGTTACTCTCCGCCCAATTGACGGCGGATCTGCCCACTAAGATCGGAATTCTTGCCGTCGCTTTTGAGGCGCACCGAAAGCTTGCCGATTTCGGTCTTTCCGGAGGCGAAGTGAGCCGCTTGCCGGCCTACCGCGTCGGCGATTTCGCGCCCGATCGAGCCGGCACGCTGCCCCGCTTGTTGTGGCGTCACGCCGCGAAGCCGCACCGACACCTTATCGATGTGAATGCCGCCTGTATTCATCGTGCCTCCTCCAATACATCGCTCCATCTGCCGCACTGCTCGCGAGTCAACGTCCGGTCCAGCTTCTGGTACTCGCGCTTTACCGAGAGCATCACCGTCTCCATCGATAGCTTTCTCTCGCTCGACCGGCCCGCGCTCTGCAAACAGGCATGCAGGACAATCGAGCGGATATGGCCTCCGGAAAGCGCGTACTGGCGCGCGAGAAAGTCGAAATCCAGGCCGGACGCATCCACTTCCGGCGGAATTCCGGTTTGCCAGATTCGCTTTCGTTCGGGGGCGTCCGGAAGCGGAAATTCCATCACGAAGCGAAGCCTCCTCAGAAATGCCTCGTCCAGGTCTTTGCGCCGGTTGGTGGCCAGAATCGCCACGCCGCGGAATCGCTCCATGCGCTGCAGCAGGTAGCTGATCTCCATGTTGGCAAAACGGTCGTTGGCGTTCCGCGCCTGTATGCGCTGGCCGAAAAGCGACTCGGCTTCATCGAAGAACAGCAACGAATCGGACTCTTCCATCGAATCGAACAGCCGGCGCAAATTCTTTTCGGTCTCGCCAATATACTTGTTCACCACCTGCGAAAGATCGACGCGGAACATGGGGAGGCCGAGCCTGGCGGCAAGCACTTCCGCCGCCATGGTCTTGCCGGTTCCCGGAGCGCCCGCGAACAGTGCCGAAATCCCGGCTTCATCCCATACGCGCCCAGTGCCCCAGCGGGCGTGAACTCGCGAGAGGTTCCGCATAGCCGTTACGATTTCCTCAAACTGACGCTCCTGCGCCGGGGGCAAAATCAGTTCCCCGCTCTTGAATCGCGGCTTCACTCTCGCCGCCAGGTTGCCGGGTGCGGCTTCGGTCCGTTGACGGCAAGCCGCCACCAGTTCCTCGCCCGTTACCGGCTTCCGGTCGCGCGTGAGGGTTCGGGCAATTTCCTGAATCACCGCGGCATCGAAACGAAAACGAAAGGCGCAGTCCTCGAGTGCGTCCTCGGGCGGCGCCGCGTCCTGGGAAAAACATTGGCGCCAGCAGTTCAAGCGCGATTCCAGGTCGGGCGTGGGAATGTCGATCGCCGGCAAAATCCGCCAACCAGGGATTTCCACCTTCTCCTGTTCCCAGAAGCCCAACACGTAAATCGGAATACCGCTGAAAGGTACCGCCGCACCATCGTTCGTTTCTCTGGGCGCTTGCAGTTGTAAACACAGATCGGCTCCGTCCAGCCAGCACAGCGCCGCCGCGGTTTGAAGTTCGGCGCCCGAACGCGGCCCATTCCACGCGTATACCGGCCGGCCGGTGACGGCGGAAAAGCTTTCGAGCAAGCTCCTCACGGCGGCGCCGTTCGCGAGCGTCAGGCTGGATGACGCCCGCAGCGGGACCCCGTGCGGTCCGTCGATCGCCTCGCGCGCCCGCAACGCTACCAGTTTCGCCGCCACCGGCAGTTCCGCCGAATCCGCCGTGCCGCCGATTACCGTGAAGGCGTCGCGGCGGCGGTCCGCGGCCGCCAGCAAGCGCCTGGCGGTGAGCGCGGGCATGGTGATGGGCGTACGCCAGTCGATGGCATCGTGCCCATCCGCGCGAAACATTCCCAGGCGGAAAAGCGGATGCGAAAGGCTGTTCAGGCTCGAAAGCGCGCCGGGTTCATCCCAGAGCCGCTGCACCAGACCCAGTGTCGGAATGGACCGCCGGGTATCGCCTTGCGCCGCGCCAATTACTTCGGCGGCGGCGGCGTCCCAGCTATGCACCAGCAGCAGCGCGGTAGTAAAAACCTCCGCCGGGGCGAGGCTGAGTTTTCCCGCCAGCCAGGGCAACGTTCCGCGCGCTCCGGACGGCGCCGCCGGCGGCGCATCTTGCCGGAGCATCTCTGTAAGGTGGCTCGCGGTCTCATCGCGCTCGAAAAACTCCAGCCGCTGTTCGTGCAGCCGGCAACGATCGAGCGCATCCGTCAGCGGATCGGGCGTCTGCGACTGTCGCCAGGCCCAGCAAAGCTCCCTGCGCAATCGCAGCACGGCCTGGCGGACCCAATGCGCCGTCCAGGCATCCGGCACGTCGAGGCCAGGCGTGAACCAGACCGCTTCGCCAGCCCGCGCCGCGGTTCCGATTTTGGATACTGCCGTTGCCATACTTACGCCATAACGATCTGGAACGCCTGCTTCGATTGCGCTCCGTTGACCCTGAAAACCGCGGTATACGTCCCCGGCGGGATGGCTTCTCCACTCAGCATCAGCACCTGTTGCGCGCTTTGGTCTGCCGGCGCCGCGAAACTGGGATCGGGCCGATCGATGACCTCGGCGACTCCCGTACTGTTCAGCAGCCCAAGCTCGACATAGTCGCTCGGCCCACCTAGAAACTGCCCGGTCAGTTTAATCGCGCCGTATACATTGGGATTCGTGGCGGATACCGGCTGCAGCCCGACGGCCGTTACGCTGGTGACCAGGGGAATCAGCGCCGTCGATAGCGCATTACTGAAAAGCGTCTTGCCCACGGCGATGGTCTGCGCCACCGAAACCGGCTGGCTGCCGGCCGAGAGTTTCGTGGGATCTAGCGCCGCGCCGCCCACCACGCACCGCAGCGTGCCGGATTGCTGCATGGTGACCGGCAACTGCACGGCGCCGAATTGCACCGCCAGTTGGTCGCCGTCGAGCCCCGCGCCCGTTATGGTCAGCACATCGCCCGGCTGCACCTGCGGAGGCGTCACGGATTCGATCGACGACCCCAGGCCTGGCAGCAGGATATTGCGCACGCCAGCCGGGCCAATTATGGTATCGCTGATGTAATTCACACCCACTAACTGCATCGACGACGGGGGATCGGATGTGGCCACCAGCACGGGCCGGATCTGGAATGGCACCGACGTCCGATAGCGGTCGTCGGGGCCTTGCATCAGGCGCGAAAGCAAATCGGGCGTGCCATCGTCAAACGTCACCTTCAGGGATTCCGGGTTATCGATGAGCGGTTTGTTGCCGTTGAGTTGCTCCAGCACGCCGCTCTCGTTCATCCCCAGCAGCGCCTGCATCGCCAGCCCGAGTACATCGTGCGCTCCATCCGTGTCGCTGTCGCCGTTTTGATCGAACGCGGTCAGCAGGTATCGCAGCACCAGCCACAGCGGCGTCTGCCTGCCGGGAGTGAGCGACACGTTCCGCAAGCTCGCGTCGAGCTGAACTTCATACAGGAACAGGTTGAGTCTCGCGCCTTGCGGGACTATGCCGCTGGTGCCGGGCTCCGGCCGGGAAATGCTGACCACCGGGCTCGGCGACGCGCTCGTCAGCGCGTTCGTCAGGACATTCTTGAGAAGACGGCTCACGCTGCCGATTGCCGTGCCTGTGTCGATCAACGCCATGGCAAAATCTCCCGGTTAGCGGTCCAGGTACTGGCGGGCCAGGCGCCCCGTCATCGGCGCGGGTCGTGATGGCGCGGCGGCCCGCGGCTCGGCTCGGCGCACGGCGCGCAGCGGCGGCTGGGGCTCGCTCTCGATCGTTACTTCGATCTTGCCGATAGTCACGTCGATCGCAGGCGGCAAGTTGCGCCGGGACGCCGGATGGGACGCGGGCGCAGGCGATTGCGCTCGCATTGGTGGCGGCACCGGCTGTTCGGGTGCCCGGCGGAGCCAGCTCCGAACCGGCTCGGGAATGGCGAATTCGGCCCTCCGCGGCTCTTTCGATGCCGGCTGGACGTCATCCTCCACGAACGGCTCCGGGGGTACCGTCGTTTTCAGAATCTCGCGATGGACTTCGCGGCTCGGTGGCGAGGGGACAGGCGGCCGAGCTACGGCTTTGGCCGATATCGGCCGTGAAAGCGGCCGCTCCGGCGGTGCGGGCTCGGACCGGCGTTCGCCGATCGGCGAAACGTGGCGCGCCTCCCGGCTCTCCTGGGGCTTCAGTCGCGATCCTTCGGTCGCCCGTGGCGGAACCGGTTTCGGCGTAAACGCGGGCGGGGCGCCCGCCCGGAGCTCGCTCGCTGGAGGCAGACCGCGATCCTCCGAGGGAGGCGCCGTAAGCGATGGCCACGGCGGCCAGGAAGCTGGCGCCGTGAACTTTTCCGATAAGCGAGCTCGGGGCGGTGCCTGTTCCAGCGCGGGAGATGCCGTTCCCGCAGGTTCCCGAGCCGCCGGCGCGGGCCCTACCAGCCGCTCCTCGTGAATTTCCTCGAAGACAGCCGGAGCGCGCGGCGCCAGCCGGAGACTGGATGGCGGTCTCAGTGTCGATTGCGTCTGGCGGGCGAGTTGAACCAGATACCGGCTCACAATTCACCACCGTCCATGTACGCCAGATACGCCTGTCTTCGCCACGACGGCAGTTTTGCGATCTCCTCCTCGGTCCAATGATAGTAACCGGCCAGGCGATGGACTTGCCCGATCAGATCGAACTGCGCCAGCCACAAGCGTTCCAGCGCGGCCGCCACGAGATCGGGCGCTTGCGCGGTCGGCCGGCCGCACTCGGCGCATCCCACTTCGAGATGGAAGTCCACCAGAGGATCGTATTCGTCCATCGCCTGGTCGATCGAATCGCCGATCTCATCGAGGGCAACACCCAGGTCTTCGAACTCCGGCTCCACGAATAAGCTGGCCGCCACGGGCGCGGTACCCCCGGATAACCAGCGCTGTTGATCGGCCCCCGTGGGACGGCGCAGCCAGACGGTGCGCGAGCCGATTTCGACCGGCACCAGCCTTTCCCGATACGCCTCGGCAGCCACCGCCGCGATCTCAGAAGGGCGCAACTCCAACTCGCCCTCCGCGCCGCAGCCGGCATGACGGCAGCGAACCCGCCATTCCAAAGGACGCCCCACGTCGCCGCCGGCCAATGCCACGATAGCCTCGATGCGGGTGCCCAGCGGCAGTTCCCAAATCGTCTCTTCGGGCGGCGGCCCGCCGCTGCGCGTCTCCGAGCAGCGCGCCAGCAGACTCGTCACCAGCCGGGGCCTCTCGACACCGGCGAACTCCACGGCAAGATCCCCCATGTCTTTGCCGAAAGCCCGCAGCGTTACCGGCCGGTTCGCGGTTTCGATCGGCAGCCATTCGGGAATCGCCGGAAATGGGACGGTTGGGAACATGGGCCCTTTTCGCACCCGAACTAGGAACTCTGCGGGACGGCCTGGCTTTCATCCTGCTCGGTGGATTGCGGGTCGCGCTCCCAGCCTTCCAGTTCGATTTTGATGGATTCGATCGCGATGGCGTTGCCGCTGGAGTCCAGTTGCGGCGAGGCCGTATATTCGCTCACCCAGCAGCCATGCAGGAAGAAGCGGCGCGCCACCAGTCCCTTCTCGTCGAGCACCTCCAGCACCAGCTCCTTGCGGAAATTCACCAGGTCCATGGAAGAGTCGCCCACGAAAGGATGGACCTTGTTGGCCCAGGCTTCAAAATCGAGGTCCCAGGTGATACCGCGTTCGAAGACAACGCCGTCGTACTGGGTGCGGCCCGGCGTTTTGTGATCCGTGCTGTTCATTTGGCCGGAGCGGTGCGTGATCACGTTGGTGGTCCGCTTCAGCGGCCCGGCCTTCATCACGCCGAGCACCGTATGGCCGTCCCACTTCACCTGAAACTTGTAATTCTTATAGGGATCGATGCGCGTAGCGTTCTTTGTAAATCCAGTTCCCATAGATTCCCTCCGGGTGCGCGACTAACTCAGGTTCGAAATCTGCTGGATGGTGATGACTACGAACTCCGCCGGTTTGAGCGGCGCGAATCCCACGATGATGTTGACGATTCCGTTGTTCTGGTCATCCGGCGTCGTGGTGGTGGAATCGCACTGCACGAAAAACGCGGTCTGCGGCGTGGTCCCGGCAAATGCGTTTTGGCTGAACAGGCTCATCATGAACGCCGTTACGTTCATGCGAATCTGCGACCATAGCGGCTCGGCGTTGTTCTGAAACACCACCCATTGGGTGCCGTCGTAAAGCGAGTCTTCCAGAAAATAAGCGAACCGGCGCACGTTCAGGTACTTATAATCGTCGTCGGGGGTGTTATCGTAACCGGCCACGGTGCGCGCGCCCCAGTTCACATATCCCACCGAGAAGCTGCGCAGACAATTCACGCCCAGCGGATTCAATATGCCGTTCTGTTTGTCGGTCAGTGTCACTTCCAGACCGGTCACCCCGGTGAGCACGGAATTGGTTCCGGCCGGCGCGCTCCAGACGCCCCGCGCCGTGTCGGTGGCCGAGCAGAGCCCCGCAATCATGCCGGAAACGCCCATGTAGCGAAGGGTGCCGTTGTCGTTCACCTGCACGCGTGGATAAAAGACCGCGCAAGAATCCTGTGGGGCGCCGATCGCCGCCCGGAAGTTCTGCACATCGGAAGCCTGTGCGTTGAGCAGGCCGTTCTTGGTCCAGCCCACCGGGGCATCCAGCAGCAAAACCGCGCGCCGGCTTTGGCAATATACGGCTGCGGCGCTGCGCACGGCCTGCCAGTCGGTCTCGTTGTTCAATCCGTCTCCTGGCAGCACCATCAAATTGAAAAGGGGCACCGCGTCGAGCGCCCAAAACCCGGTGCGAGTGGCTTCCACTCCGACGTAGTCGCTGGCCTGGATCAGCCCGCCATCGCTGCCGCCGCTCAAAGGCGTTTGCGCCGTGAGGATGCTGAAACCGGCCCCAAAAGGAGCTGCATTGCTGCCCGCGGCGGTGGCCACCGCAAAAGTGGAATCGGTATCCTGGGGCGCGTTCGGGCGGATTTCGTCGATCATCAGGCGGTAACCGGCCACCGACGCCTGCCAGCCCTGCACTTTGCTGTTGATTTGATTGGCGATGGTCTGCAGATTCTCGCGGATACCGTCGAAATCGGTCGCGGTCGCGCCCTGGTAGAACGGCGTGCCGGCCGTGCCCAAGCTGATCGGGATGGCTTGCCCTCCGACGGTTATCTGGGTCACCTGATCGACGGTCGCGGCCGCCAGTTCGGTCATCAACTGCGCCGTATCGCCGTTGAAAGTGGTTGCGTTGGAGGCAGTGAAGGTGGTTCCGTTGGGCGCCGGCCGCAGATTGGCGAATTTCGGAATCTCGATTCCGCCCTGATCCACTCCGGCCATCAGAATCGCGGCCAGATCGTTGGATGTCCCGCGAGTCACGACGACGCTGGTTTCCTTGGTGCCGCTCGAAGTCAACCGCAGAAAGAAGAGCGGATTCGCCCCTGGTTGATCCGCTCCTACGGTCACGCTTGTGTTGGAGGAAACTCCCAACGCGTTATTGATCTGCTGCGCGATATAAGCCGCCAAGCCGTTAGCGCCGCCAAAAGCCACGTTTACGCCCGTCGCGGTCAGGGTCACCGGCGTCACCGGCCCGCCATCGACGCTGATGTTGATGCTACCTGTTCCGCTCGGATAAGCGTTGTTAATCAGTTTTGCGATAGCCGGTCCGATAAGGTCGGAATTCGCGACCGCGAATGGGTATCGCATCTGGCTGAATCCCGGGGGAACGGTAGTCGTCGGACTCGGCTGCGCCGTGGGAATCGACAGCAGTGTCGAGGACTGTTCGATGAAAGTGGGCGCATAACGCGGTGAACTCGGATCCATCGAAAGGCTGGTGAAGGATTCCGTCTGCGCCACGGTGCCCTGGTAAATTGCCGTCAGGTTGAAGGTGGCGTCCGGAGCGGGCGTGTCATAGTCGACCACCACCAGCAGGTTGTTGCTCCATGCTCCCTGTGAGGCGGCATTTACCGTCAGCACCGGATTTCCCGCTACGTTCGCGAGTGTCACCGCGGAAGGCGCGGCCGTGCCCCCGTTCGATCCGGCGATTCGCACCACGAAGCAATCGGAGCCGCCGTTGGCGAAGAACTGCTGCACCATTTGCCCCAGGTAACCGCCGGGAATCACCGCTCCGAAGTTCCTCGTGTAATCCGCGAAGCTCAGACATTCGATGGGGGAATTGATCGGTCCTTGCGTCGCTTGCCCGAAAAACGTGGCGATCGAGGTTGCTGTCGGGGTAATCGTTTGAACACCGCTTGGAGCTTCGACGATGTAAACGCCTGGATATGTCAAAGTAGGCGGCATGTGGCACCCTCCGGTTTTCTTCCGACCAGACTAAACGAGATGACCGGAATTATCGGTCCAGAATTGGACAACCCCGGAGAATTATTTCAGGAAGCCGCGGCGTTCCATCGAGGTTCTTGTTCGCACATCTCGAGATAGTGCCGAAGGGGCTCCTCTCTCACCAGGATCCGCGAATCGGGTGTTATGTCGATCAGGCCGCGGTCGCGGAAGCGCTGCATGAACTCGCTAACCCGCGGTCGCGTGGTACCCACCATTTGCGATAGCTCCTGATGCGATATTCTCTGTGTCAGACCATATGAATCGCAAGAGGCAAGCTTTTGTGACAGCCGCAGGAGAGCGAGCCCAAGCCGGTATTCGCAGCCGCCCGTGGCGAGGTTGGTGATGATTTGCTGCTGCTCGGACAATCGCCCGGCAAGGTACCGGACCAAATCGCTCATTAGACCGGATTCCAGCATCAGAGCCAGGAATCGCGATGTGGTAACTTGCTTGACAACTATATCGCTCATGGCGACTGCGGTTTCATTCCGCGGAACACCGGACAAACAACTCTCGCCGAAAAAGTCGCCCGTCGTGTAGATGCCCAGCAGGCACTCCTTGCCGGCGGGCGATTGCATAATAAGTTTGACCTGTCCCGCCACAACCAGGTAGACCCTGTCATCGCGGCTCCCTCCGGCGTAGACGACACTTCGTTTGGTAATTCTGCGCGAAACCGCACTGGACTCCGCGGCCAGCGCGGACAGCACGCACCGCTCGAAAGATAGAGTGACCATTTCCCCCCCCCGTTGAAAACAGCCATCCAATAATAATCATAGTAATCGTAGTACAAAAGATGGCTTCGCGTTAACTAATCAGACTTGAAAGATAGCTAACGGTACTGTGTATTTCCATACAGCAGGGGGGGGGGGAAGTTACTGTTGACTAATCTTGGTGGGGCGGGCCCTCGGCCTGCCGTGGCGCAACATCCAGACGCGATTGTGAAAGAAGCAGAATGACTGTCTTATGGCCGCGGCCATCGACTCCGGCTATCGGCTCGGCAGGCGAGTGCCGAACCGATCTTGGGATTTCACGGTTTAGGCGCGGAAACCGCTCCTGCGGTCGCGCTCGGTTACTCGTACCGCGTATCTTCAGTCACTTACCGAGCCGCGACCGCGAGGGAGCGGTTTCCCGAACGGATCTCCCCGGCCGGTTAAGCACCCTCAGCAGGCTGCCCGGCCCCCTATGCTTCGAAGGTATAGCCTTCTTCGCCGTGCATGCTCAGGTCCAGGCCGGTTTCTTCCTGTTCGGGCGTCACCCGCACGCCGATCAGCACGTCGGTGACCTTCAAGATGATGAGGGTACCCGCGATGCCAAGCCCCCAGGATATGGCGCAGCCGATGGCCTGGTTCCACACCTGTCCGGCGCGGCCATCCACCAGCCCCAGCGGCAGCGGATTTCCGGCGGCGTCTTTCAGCCCGGCATTGATGAAGCTGGTGGCGAAGACACCGGTCAATAGCGCGCCCAGCGTGCCGCCGCAACCATGCACCCCGAAGGCGTCCAGCGAGTCGTCATAGCCGAACCGGGCCTTGACTTTTGTCACCGTCATGTAGCACACTACTCCGGCGCATAATCCGATCAGCAGGGCCGGAAACGGCTGGACAAAGCCCGAAGCCGGCGTAATGGCCACCAACCCCGCCACGGCGCCGGAAATACCGCCCAGCACGCTCGGTCTCCCGTCGTGAATCCATTCAGCCCCAATCCAGCCCAGCGTAGCCGCCGCGGCCGCGAAATGGGTGGCCACGAAAGCGCTCGTGGCGAGCGGCGAGGCCGCCAGGGCGGAGCCCGCGTTGAACCCGAACCAGCCCACCCACAGCAGGCACGCGCCGATAAAACTCAGCACCATGCTGTGCGGCTTCATCGCCAACTCCGGATAGCCGACGCGCTTGCCCAGGTAGAGCGCGCAAACCAGCGCCGATACGCCGGAAGTAATGTGCACCACCGTCCCGCCGGCAAAGTCAAAGCAGGGAATTGTGCCGCCGCTAAAGGCGTTCAACAGCCCACCCTTGCCCCATACCATGTGTGCCATGGGGAAATAAACCAGCAGGCTCCACAGCGTGGTGAACAAGATCATGGCGCTGAACTTCATGCGCTCCGCGAAAGCACCCGAGATCAGCGCCGGCGTGATGATGGCGAACATCAACTGGTACACCATGAAGGTAGCTTGCGGAATGGTGGCCGCATAATCGGCGTTGGGGGCGCTGCCCACGCCGCGCAGGAAAGCGAAGCGTAAGTCGCCCAGGTACGGTCCCGATCCCCCAAAGGCCAGGCTGTATCCCACCACGGCCCAGATTACGGTCACCAGCGCCATCAAGGCGAAACTCTGCATCATGGTGCCCAAAACGTTCTTGCGGCGCACCAATCCGCCGTAAAAGAGCGCCAGGCCGGGACCGGTCATCAGCAGCACCAGGGCCGCGCTTACCAGCATCCAGGCATTGTCGCCCGCGCTTTGCGCCGCCTTAGCGGCCGCTTCTACCGCCGTCAGCCGGGCAGCGACGTCGGGCGGCGTCTGCCCCATCAGCAGCATCGCCGCGCACGGCAGAAAAACAAACTTTCGTAAAATCAGGGGCATTCGTGGCGCCCTCCGTTCGCAAACATGGCAACCACACATTCTCGCGCGGCTCCGCCATGGCACCAAACGGAATTTTCGATACGTCAAATTCGATTTTCTTATTCCCGCGGCCGCGAGCCGTTCAATCCACGATGCGTTCCATTAAGGACAGCAGATATCCAAGGTCGAACGGGCCCGTGTGGTAGGTACGGGCATCGAAATAGCGCCACATGCGGCGGTCCGGCTCCACCGTATAAAACAGAAGCTGTTCTTCGATCAGCGCCTTATCCAGCAATTCCTGGTTAAACGCGCGGACGGAGCCTTCCAGAGTGTAGGGCACGCGGAACTCCTCGGTGGACAGAAGATCCTGCGTGGTGTGAAATTCCACTTGAAGAATGCGCCCGCGCACGTTCACCTGTACCAGGTTGACCCCATCGTCTTGAAAAGCCTCGGGACGATATTCGGGCGGATCTAATTCCACCAGGGATTGGGCCAGTAAACCATTGAGCGCCTCCACGAATTCGCCGCAGATGGCGTGCAATTCGGCGGCCGCGGCGCGGCGCAAAGTACCCATCTCGAGGACCCGTTCGACACAGCGCTCGTCTTTCTCCGCTAAAAGCTCGATATTGCGGGCCAGTCGCTCCAGCCGCAAACTCCAAGCCTCGCTCACGCGTTGGGAACCCGCCACATTGCCTCCCTCCCCACCATAACAATACTCGGAGGGATCGGCACCAGGCGGTCAAGACGGCTTCGGCCCTGTTCCGGACGGGGCATCACTGTCCGGATCGGAAGGGCCACCCGAAGGCGGCTTGGTCCTTTCGACTACGATAGTCCCCATTGAGATCATCGCCGCGAGCGCGGCCACAGCCGCCAGCACCGGGGCAGCCACCACGCCGATCGCGGCTACCGTGACCGGAATCTCTAATAAGGTGTGCCCACTTTCGTTTTTCAGAATGATGCGCCGAACGTTGCCTTCGTGAATCAACTCGCGCACCTTGCCGGCAAGGTCCTTGCCCGCAACCTTAAACTGTTCGAAAACGTGCTCGAAGGTTTCCATACCACCAGTGTAGATGGATTCGGTCGTTCGTACAGGCTTGGCCTATGCTTCGGTTCTGCCGAAAGCGCAAGGCAATCTACTCGCCCGCGGTCGCGCGGTTGCTCTCGCCCGGAACCGGTTGCTTCACCAGATCGTAAACGTCCAGATTGAGGGCGTTCAGGATTACATCGGCCATTTCCACTGACAACTCCCGTTTTCCCTTCAAGACATTGTGAATGTGGGGTTGCGACACACCAGTGGTGCGCGCCAGGGCACGTTCGGTCAGTTCGCCGTTACGAACCATATCCCTGAGACGGCCGACGAGACGGCCCCGCAGTTCGGCTAGACCCAGCATCCAGCCCTCGCGATATATTTCAGTTTGAAATAGGTAATAAGATTATCCCTTATTTCCTTGCCGATCATGGTCTACTATAGCAAACGTTCCGGATTCGTCAAATCGGAGATAAGTCTTTATCCGAAACAAGTTTATGCCCTGCATTTAACACGAAAATAAAAAAATTAGAGAATAATTTGCTTGATATAATTGACTGAATTCTAATAAATGTTAGATTTAGTACCAGGAAAGAGGAGGCCTTGCAGGACGGGCCATCCCCGGGAAGGAAAAGGGTTAAAGTTATGGATTGGAGTCGGTCCAACGCTATTGGCCTGGCGCGCGCCACCTGCGTACACTGCCAGGGAGCCGGCACACGCCTTGTCCGCCGCGACAAAGAAGTTCCATGTTACTGCGTGTTTCGGGGTATTTTCCGCGCTTGTTACAACCGCTTCCGGGAGTGCGTCGAGTTGGGGGCACACACCAGTACGGTTTCCTGGGATCATCTGGGAGGGCGGGACGGCCGCCGCTCTTATTCTCGGAAAAAAGAGGAATATGCGGCCGATTTTTGCCTCGTAACTCGCCGTATTTTGAGTGAATCGGAATACACACTTTTTCGGTATCATTTCTTGTTGGGTGCCGACTGGCGCTTGTGCTGCCGGCAATTGAAGATCGATCGCGGTACATTTTTTCATGAAGTGTACCGGATCGAACAACTGCTGGGCCGCCGATTTGCCGACCTCAAGCCGTACGCTCTCTACCCCGTCAGCGAGTACTTCGCTGGAGTTATCAACAAGGCCCAACCGGGGCTGGAGGAGGAGGAGGAACCACTGGAATTGCCCTTGTCCGCATAGCCTTCACTTTCGCGTCAGCTAATTCTGTCCCTGTACCACCTGTCCTCAGGTCCTGTTCCTGGTCGCTTGTCCATAGTGCCCCTGTCGCGGATTCGCGTCGGCGACAGGGGCCTGTCCCCGCTTCCGAATTACAATAGAGCTTCCCTCTAATGGATCCGCTCACACACACGGCTACGGGATTGCTTCTGAGCCGTGCCGGATTGAACCGCTGGACGCCGGGCGCGGCCGCGATGCTGATGTTGGCCGCTAATGCGCCTGACATCGATATCGTCGCCGCCGCCGGTGGCTCCCTCAATTACCTCCATTATCATCGCCACCTGACCCACTCGCTGGTGGCCATGCCGGCGATGGCGCTGCTGCCCGTCCTGGTGGTGCGGCTGATCGGCCGCAAGCCGGTCAACTGGCTGGGGGCGTGGTGTGCAAGCCTGATCGCCGTGGCCTCGCACCTGCTCCTGGATTGGACCAACAGTTACGGCGTCCGCCTGCTGCTGCCCTTTTCGCCTCGCTGGTTGCACCTGGATTGGACTAATGTGATCGATCTGTGGATCTGGACGGGGCTCGGGCTCTGCCTGTTGGGACCTTTTCTGGCACGGCTGGTGGGTTCGGAAATCGCCTCCGGAGCGCCCTCCAACCGGCGGCACGGCCGTGCCGCGGCATGGACCGCGCTGGCCTTTCTACTGGCTTACGAAGGTGCGCGGGCTACCTTCCATACCCGCGCCGTTGCCATCTTCGATTCGCGCCTCTATCGCCAGTCGGCGCCGCTACGGACCTCCGCCTTCCCTGATGCCGCCAATCCCTTGCGCTGGCGTGGCGTCATCGAAACGGCCGACTTCGATGCAGCTGCCGACCTCGATCTGGCCGCCGAGTTCGATCCCTCCCGTGCCGCGATTTTCCTCAAGCCTGAGCCCGATCCGGCTATCGATGCCGTGCGGCAATCGGGCATCTTCCGCCAGTTCCTGGCATTCGCAGAGATTCCCTTGTGGCGCGTCTCGCCCGCGCCCGACGTCGACGGCGGCAAGTTGGTCGAGGTCTTCGACTTGCGATTCGGCACCCCCCTGGCGCCTGGCCCGATGGCTTCAACCACTGTGGACGGGCAGCAACACCTCGTCCACGCCAATTTCCAATGGGGCCTGCCCCGGCCGCGCTAATGTGGCAGAAGTTGTTGGCCATCGACCGTCGGCGGGTGACTACCTCGGCGTGCCGCGAGCGCGGGTCGGCGACCGCGCTAAGGCCCCCGCGTTCCGAGACTCGGCGGTTTCACTCATTGCCTGGCTCCCGTTCCTCCCTCACACTGAGAATATGCGGGTTCTCGGCAATGCGGTCCTTGACATGACGCAGCTTAAGGAAATCACTATGGATGATGAGGAACTAATGCGCGAGATCCTCGGCGTACTCCTAGACGATACCGGGACTCAGTTGCTGCGCTTGGATGCGGCCATACAAGCCGGCGACATGCCTGCCTGCCGGCGCCTGGCCCATTATTCCAAGGGTGCCTGCGCCAACGTCGGGGCCGGACGCGCGGCAGCCGTCTGCCAGCGCCTCGAACAGCAGGCAACCGACGGTGAAATTGCGGCCTGCAGCCAGTCTCTGGCGGCCCTGCGCGGCGAATTGGACGCCCTGCGACAGGAGGTCGCCGCTTTCGAAGGGTGAAGCGCCGGCCTAGCCGCGGCCAAAGCGCTTATCGCGAGCGTCGCTTCAGCAGCAACTTGAGCGCATCCGCGCACAGGACGGCCGCGTGCTTCGATTCGGCCTCCAAACCTCCCAGCGCAAGCTCCACCAAAGAGCTGTCAAAGGCCGCCAGTTGCTCCGCGGTCTTGCCCAAAATCCACTCGGTGAGCGCCGACCCGGCCGCGATCGAAGCCGTACAACCCTTTACTTTGTAGCAGGCCTCTTCGGCCCTCCCGTCTTCAAATCGCACCGAGAGCCGCAGGATGTCCCCGCAGGCCGGATTGCCGGCTTCCACCGTGAGGGCCGGCGCCGGAAGTTCGCCCACGTTGCGCGGGTTCCGAAAATGATCCAGCAGAAGGTCGGAGTACATGCCGCTCTGCTGCCATCATGACACGGCTTTCGACGGCTCCGCCCCGGGGCGGGAACGAGCGCCCTAACGGCGGCCATCATCCCGCTCTTTCACCAGGCGCATCAACAGGCGCAGACGGCGTTCGAAGCTGGGGTCGGACTCGCGCGTATATAGCAGGAGTTTTCTGGCACGGCGAATGCGTGTTTCCAGCCCGCTGACTCCCCACCCATCGAGGGCCCGCGCCGTAGTCATGCACATACCCCCAAGTCACGCACGCGCCGTCGCGTGCGAAAGCCGGTGTGCGCCGCCCGGCGCGCGCCTACCGGCCGGAGAAGCCCCCGATCCAGGCTGATCGCCACCCTCCGGTCGCTCCATCCGTTGACTTCGTCCGGGAAGATCCACCAACCCACGTTCGGGACGAAGGCAATCCACTGGTGCGCGTGCATCTCGCTGCGGTACAATCGGGCGCCGTCCGGCCGGCCAGCGGCGCGCTTGCGTTTCGGAACGGGAATTAAAGGCATCCGAATGAAAAAGTGCCGCCGCGCCGGCGTTATTCTCGTCAAACAAGTGGGGACTGGCACCGTATCGGGTTCTCACCGGAGGCAGCCATCCCCAAGGTCGAAAAATAGATACTGCCTCTGGCGCACTGGCGTGGGGGGACCATCGTTCTTCGCGGCCTGCCCCGCAATGCGGCTTGCCGCGATACGAGTAGCCGTTTCCGCCCGCGTTTTCACGCCGAACGGGCGCTTAGAAAGTGTAGAGCAGTGTACCCGGCACCGGTTCGGCGGGAGCCCCGGCCGTCACGGCCGCATCCCCTTCACCCGACACCTGCCGGTAATAGATCCCGGTTTCGCCCAGATAAACTTCCAATTCGGACGGGCGCGGCAGCGAACCCTGAATCAGGGATTCCGACAGCGGGTCCTCGATATACTTCTGCAGGGCGCGACGGAGCGGGCGCGCGCCGTAGCTGCGGTCCGCGCAGGTCTTCTCCAGAATGTACTTGGCGGCGTCGGCCGACAGGCGAATCTTAACCTGCTTGGCCACCAGGTTCACGTTGACCTGGCCGACCAGCAGTTCCATGATCTGGATCAGGTCGTCGTCGGTCAGCGAGCTGAACAGAATCACTTCGTCCAGCCGGTTCAGGAACTCCGGATTGAAGGCCTTCTTCACTTCGGCCCGCACCATGTCTTCGACCTTGGAGGGGATGCCTTCTCCGGCCGGAGCCGAAAAGCCCAGGTGCCCGCGTTTTTCGAGGAAACGCGCACCCAGGTTCGAGGTCATGATAATGATGGTGTTCTTGAAGTCCACCTGGTTGCCCAGACCATCGGTCAACTGGCCGTCTTCAAACACCTGCAGCAGGATGTTGTAAATGTCCGGGTGCGCCTTTTCGATTTCATCCAGCAGGATGATCGAATAGGGGTTGCGCTTCACGCGCTCGGTCAATTGGCCGCCCTCTTCGTAGCCCACGTATCCCGGAGGTGAGCCGATCAGCTTCGAAACCGAGTGCTTTTCCATGTACTCGGACATGTCGAAGCGCACCAGGCTCTTTTCACTGCCGAAAAGGAAGCTGGCCAGGGCGCGCGCCACCTCGGTCTTGCCCACGCCGGTCGGACCCAGGAACAGGAACGAGCCGGCCGGCCGGTTGCCCGCCTTCAATCCGGCGCGCGACCGGCGAATGGCGCGGGCCAGCGCGGAAATGGCTTTTCCCTGGCTGATGACGCGCTTGTGCAGCTCCTCTTCAATGCGCAGCAGCTTGGTGATTTCTTCTTCCTTGATCGAGGTCATGGGCACGCCGGTCCAGCGCGCCACCACGTCTTCGATGTCGTCCTTGGTCACGCACCCGGTAGAGGAGTCGTCGAGGTTGTATTTCTCGCGGAGCTGGCGCATGTTCTCGCGCTCTTTACGCTCCTCGTCGGAGTAGAACCGAGCCTTCTCGAATTCGTGGTTGGCGATGGCGTTTTCCATCCGGTGGACGATGAACTTGATGCGCTTCTGGATATCGGCCAGCTCGGCCGGCAGCGTGGTCTGCCGCAGCTTTACCCGCGCTCCGGCTTCATCGATCAGGTCGATCGCCTTGTCGGGCAGAAAACGGTCCGGAATGTACCGGCTGGAAGTGTAAACCGCGGTTTCGATGGCTTCATCCGTGTATGCCACGGCGTGGAACTTCTCGTAGCGGTCCTTGATGCCGAACAGAATTTTCACCGCGTCGATCTCCGACGGCGGCGGCACCTTCACCGCCTGGAAACGCCGCTCCAGCGACCGGTCTTTTTCAATCGACTTGCGGAATTCGGCCGGGGTGGTGGCGCCGATGCACTGGATTTCCCCGCGTGAAAGCGCCGGCTTCAGAATGTTGGCCGCATCGAGCGACCCTTCCGCCGATCCCGCGCCCACCAGCGTATGCAGCTCGTCGATGAAGATAATGGCGTTCTGATTCTCCATCAGCTCCTTCATGATGGTCTTGAGCCGCTCTTCGAACTGCCCGCGATACTTGGTACCGGCCACGATCAGCGACAGGTCGAGCGCCAGAATCCGCTTATCGGCCAGGAAAGAAGGTACGTCGCCCTCGGCGATGCGTTGCGCCAGGCCCTCCACGATGGCGGTCTTGCCTACCCCCGGCTCGCCGATCAGCACCGGGTTATTCTTGGTGCGGCGGCAGAGGATCTGGACTACGCGTTCGAGCTCGTAATCGCGCCCGATCAGCGGATCCAGCGTGCTGTCCATGGCCGCCTGGGTAAGGTCGCGGCTGAACTCTGCCAGCAGGGAGCTTTCCTTGGGGCGCGCGGAGGCCACTTTTTCGCTCTGCGAACGGGCCAGTTCCTCGCGGATGGTGGAAAGGCGCAGGCCGCGCTCGTGCAGGATCTCCGCGGCGAAGCACTTCTCTTCCCGTAACAGCCCCAGCAACAGGTGCTCGGTGCCAATATGCTTGTGGTTCAGACGCTCGGCTTCCTCCGCGCCGTACGCCAGCACGCGTTTGCATTCGTGGCTCAAAGGCAGATCCACCGAGGTGGAAACCTTCTCCCGAATGGTGGTATGGCCCTCGATCTGCTTCCGGATGGATTCCACCGCGGCGTGGGAACGGAGAAACCGGTTGGCCAGCGCCTTGTCCTCACGCAGCAAACCCAACAACAGGTGTTCGGTTTCGATATAGGGACTGCCAAACTGGCTGGCTTCATAGCGGGCGAAGAAGATCACTCGCCGCGCCTTCTCCGTGTATCGCTCAAACATAGATTTGTGACGCCCCCTAATCTCTAAAGATACTCCGGCACGCCTCTAGGTTGCGAACCGTTTGCGCGGTCCGGGACCAGTACTCCGTTTTCCAGGCTCAAAAGTCGGCTGCACCGCCGGGCAAACCCGAGATTGTGCGTGACGAAGATCGAGGTGAGATGGTGAGAGCGATGCAGATCTTCCAATAGCTCGAAAATCATCTCGCCGGTCCGAAAGTCGAGATTGCCGGTGGGCTCGTCTGCCAGCAGCACGGAGGGTTTACCCACCAAGGCACGAGCCAGCACCACGCGCTGTTGCTCGCCTCCCGATAATTCCCCGGCGCGGTGAGACGCCCGCGCGCCCAGCCCAACCTCATCCAACCTCGCCAGCGATTGGCTTCGGGCTAACTCCCGCGGCATACCTCGAATCAGCAGGGGCATCATTACGTTCTCAACCGCCGAAAACTCCGGCAGGAGATAGTGAATCTGCCACACAAATCCAATTTCTCGGTTTCGAAAATCCGCCCGGCCAGCTTCAGCGAGTCCCGATATCTCTCTTCCTCCGTAGTATATCGTACCGCTCGAAGGGCTGTCCAGACCGCCCAGCAGATGCAACAGCGTGCTCTTCCCCGCTCCCGATTCCCCCACCAATGCCAGCATCTCCCCGCGCTCCACCTCCAGGTTCAGCCCGGAAAAAATCGTCAGCAGGCTATCGCCCGACCGGTACGACTTTTCCAGGTTCGAGACACGGATGTAGGCTTCTCCCATCTGACCGTTACGATAGCGCAAAACAGCTCGCAGCGATCAGCGCTCAGCTCTTAGCCAAACCCGCCGCATCGTGGTCGCGAAAGCTGGTAGCTGACCGCTGATCGCTGAAAGCTACAATGAAACCGATGCCTTTTGTTTCAGTGCCCGAGGCACTCGAAGAAATCCGCGGCGGGCGGATCCTGGTGGTGGTGGACGACGAAGACCGCGAAAACGAAGGCGACCTCACCATCGCCGCCGAAAAAGTAACCCCTGAAATCGTCAATTTCATGGCCACTTACGGCCGCGGCCTGATTTGTTTGCCACTTACCGCGGAGCGGTGCGATGCCCTCCGTCTGCCCCTGATGAGCGAACGCAACACCTCGAATTTCGGCACGGCCTTCTGCGAATCCATCGACGCCCGGGAAGGCGTGAGCACCGGCATCTCCGCCGCCGACCGCACCCTTACCATTCTCCAGGCCATTGCCCCCGATTGCCGTCCGGAGGATCTGGCTCGCCCCGGCCACGTCTTTCCCCTGCGCGCCCGCGAAGGCGGCGTGCTGGTGCGCGCCGGGCAAACCGAAGCCTCGGTGGATCTGGCCCGCATGGCCGGGCTCGACAGTTCCGGGGTGATCTGCGAGGTCATGAACGACGACGGCACCATGGCCCGTGTTCCCCAGCTGGAGGCGTTCTGTGGCCGCCACCATTTGAAAATGCTGTCTGTGGCCGAGTTGATCCGCTACCGGATGAAGACCGAGCACCTCCTGCGGCGTGCCGGCGAAGGCGTCCTCGATACCGAATTCGGCCCCTTCCGCGCCATCGCCTACACCAGCGAACTGAACCCCGAATACCACCTGGCGCTGGTACGCGGCGACGTCGCCGCGGCCGAAAACGTGCTGGTCCGCATGCACGCCCGCTGCCTGTATGGCGACGTCTTCGGCTCTACCGGCTGCGATTGCCAGCGCCTGGTGCGCGAGTCCCTGCGCCAAATTGCGGCCGAAAATCGCGGCGTGCTGGTATACCTGCACGAAAGCGGCCCCGGATTCCGCCTGGCGCTGGAAAACGGCCAGCCCGCCCGCCTGGTCTCCCATAATCGCGAGTTCCGCCATTACCAGGGCGCGGAGGGCCAGCGCCTCCTGCAGCACGAACACGGCATCGGCGCCCAGATCCTCTCCGACCTCGGCCTCCACACCATCCGCCTTCTCACCAACCACCCCCGGCGCATCGTCGCGCTGGAAGGCTTTGGAATTCAAGTCGTCGAACAAGTGCCGGTGGGATAGCAACGGCAGCCCGCCGATGCACAAAATTGCACAACCGTGCCCAACCAACCGGTTTGTCTGCCTGGAGAGTGGGCGCCCCGCCCGGCCTCAGGAGAAGTATTCCACCCCGGTGAACTCGCAGAAGTGCGCCAGCTCTGCGGTCCAGTCGCCGTAAACCAGGGCGACGTGGTGCTCCACGGCTTCCCGCATCATCGTATCAAGGAAAGCCGTGGCACTCGGTTCCGGCCTGACCGTGGCCACGCTGCCACGCACGCCATCGCCCGAAGGGATTACCTGGCCGCGGGCGACAAAAAGCCGCAGTTTGCCATCCCGCGGGCGCAGCAGTTTGGCCAGTGTGGCGGTACCCTCCGGGAACGGAAACTCCACCGTGGCGCCGGTCGCGGTACGCATGTGCACCCGAACCAGCGCCTTTTTCGGGTCGCCCGCGAGCGTTGGCGCGGCGGCGCCGCAGTGGGCGAACTGGATGGCGCCCTCGCTCTCCAAATAAGCCGTAATGTCGAAGTTGAACGCCGGCGTCCCCGCCAGCCGGTTCAGAATGTAGGTGGTGATCAACGCCGGGAAATCGATCTCGCAGGAATTCGGAACGCCCTCTTCCGACATCATGGCGTGCGCCGCGCACGGCGTGATCTTAAGCTGATCGCGCATTTCCGGCCAGCATCGCACCGAGTAAGCGTCGAGCTTGTTCTTCCCCACCAGCTCGCGAATGCCGACGTACAGGCGAAGGTTGTCCGCCAGCGCCTGCCGGGAGATGTCCCTCGCGCCGCCGGTTTGAGAGAGGAGCCGCTCGGCAGCCGCGGCAGCCTCTACCGGGGAAGCCGCCCGCGCCGCCTCGAGTAACGCCTCCAGGTCGATCGGGACCGCCGCGGCACCCAGCGTCTTCTCGATGGCACCTTCGTCCGCCGACACATCCAGCATGCCCGGACACGGAGGCCCCATCATGCCGAACCGCGCCCTCTTCAGGCTACCGGCAACCTTCCCCGCCCTGGCGGCGCCCGCCACTTGTCGCGCCTGTCGCGGCGTGACGTGGCCCACCAGGTACACGAAACGTTTCCCGCTGCGCCGGATATTCGAGCCCGAAGCGACCAACCCGGTCACGGGCGAGGGCATCGGAATGTCCTTCTCCAGGTACGGCAGCGCCCAGAGCACCATCGGAACATCCCGCAATTCCCCGGCCAGCGTCAAGGTGATTTCTTCCCTCACCCAGGTGCAAAAGAAAAGGACTACCGCGTCGACCGCGCCCGCTCGCAGCCGGGCGGCAATCTCAATCGCGTCGGAAACCGTGCGGGGAGTCTCGGCGGCGATGACTTCGCATCCGATTCCCCGCAGCTCCTCGATGGCGTGCTGCCGCTCGGCAGCCACCGGCGGCAGGTCGTAGAAGGGGTGGACGCAGGTGACAAACCCGATCCTCAATCCATCCTCGGACACGATCTAGATCCCCAGCCGCGAGCGGCGGCCCAGTTCCCCCAAGGTTTGGTTGGTCTCCGGCCGATGGCCCTTCAGTGGCAGGATGCGCTCGTGAATGGCATCCAGCAGCCAGCCGGGTTGCGGGAAGAACAGCGTCTCCAGCTCCGCCGCCGGGGTGATCCAGTTGCGCGAGCCGACGACGACCGGCGGGCCGTCCAGGTCGTCGAAACAAAGCTGGGTTAGAGTGGCGGCCACGGTCTGCATCACGCAGCCGCGCTCGACGGCGTCGGTCACCAGCAACACTTTCCCGGTCTTGCGGACGGACGCGGCCAGCGGTTCGTAGTGGAGCGGGTTGACGGTGCGCAGGTCGATCACCTCGGCCGAAACACCGAAGCGCTCCTGTAGCTCTCTAGCCGCGTCCAGGGCGGTATAGAGAGCCGGCCCCAGCGTAATGATCGTCAGGTCCTTACCTTTGCGCTTGACCGAGGGCTCGGCCAGATCGATTTCGTAGTAGCCCTCCGGCACGCCCTCTTCGACGAACATCTCGCCGTAGTCGTACAGCTTCTGGCTTTCGAAGAAGATCACCGGATCGGTGCCGGCCAAGGCGGTGTTCATCATGCCCTTGGCGTCGTAGGGGGTCACCGGGTAGACGATCTTCAAGCCCGGGATGTGCTGCACCAGCGCGGCGAAATCCTGTGAGTGTTGCGCCCCGTACTTGGCGCCCACCGAAATGCGCAGCACCACCGGCATGTTCAATTGCCCGGCCGACATGGCTTGCCACTTGGCGAGCTGGTTGAACAGCTCGTCGCCGGCGCGCCCCATGAAATCGGCGTACATCAGCTCGGCCACCACGCGTCCGCCTTCCATGGCGTAGCCCACGGCGGCGCCCACGATGGCGGCTTCCGAAATCGGGCTGTTGAAGAGGCGGTGATAGGGCAGCGCCTCGGTCAGGCCGCGATAGACGGCGAAGGCGCCGCCCCAGTCGCGGTTCTCCTCGCCGAAGGCCACCATGGTGGGATCGATGGCGAAGCGGTACAGCAGGGCTTCGAAGATGCCGTCCCGGATGTTGTACATCTTCATCTTGGGAACCGCTTTTCCGTCCTGCGTAGCGGTACGAACTTTCCCTTTGATTTGCTGCACGCGCGGGTTCTGCGCCAGATCCTGGAGGAACTCCGGCGCCCGCTGATCGAATTTCTCGATCTTGCGGTTGGAGAACATCACCGAGCCGACCAGTTCGGAAGCGGGTCCCACGCGCGGGCTGGCTCCCAGATCGGCCGCGAGCTTGAACATTTCGAACACCGTGCTGTCGACACTCTCGCGGGCGCCGGCCAGGGCGTCTTCGCCGGCCGTCCCGTTGGCCAGCAGTTTGTCGTGAAAGGCGTGGATGGAATCGGCATGCCGCCAGTGCTCGATCTCTTCTTTAGAGCGGTAGCTGGAAGCGTCGGAGGGCGAGTGCCCGCTGATCCGGTAGGTGATCGTGTCCAGCAGCACGGGCCCGCGGCCTTCCTCGATTACCCGCCGCTTGCGCCGGAAGGCGTCGATGACCGGCAGCGGATCGTAGCCGTTGACACGCTCGGCGTGCATCTCGTCCGGGTTCACGCCGGCGCCGATGCGCGCGATAAACTGCACCCCCATGGTCTCTCCCATCGGCTGCCCGCCCATGCCGTAGAAGTTATCCATGCAGTTGAAAATGATCGGCAGGCCGCCGCCCAGCGAGGCGTCCCACAGCTTGCGGTACTGATCCATGGCGGAGAAGGTGATGCCTTCCCACACCGGGCCGCAGCCGAACGAGGCGTCGCCGATGTTGCAGACCACGATTCCCGGCTTGCGGTTGACGCGCTTGTAGAGGGCCGCGCCGGGGGCGATCGATCCGGAACCGCCTACGATGGCGTTGTTCGGGTAGATGCCGAACGGGGTGAAGAAGGCATGCATGGAGCCGCCCAGGCCGCGGTTGAACCCGGTCTCTCGCGCGAAAATCTCGCTGTAGGCGCCATAGACGAAAAAGCGCAGCGCCAACCCCTTCACGCTCCCCTGATAGCCCTTTTCGACCGGGCCCAGCAGCGCCCCGTCGCGATAGGATTTCATCAGCTCCATCAGCTCGGCGTCGCTCCAATGACGGATGGCCGAAAACCCTTTCGCCAGAATCTCGCCGTGGCTGCGGTGCGAGCCGTAAATATGATCGTCGGAAGTCAGCGAGAACGCCATGCCGACGGCCGCGGCCTCCTGTCCGATCGACAGGTGCGCCGGGCCGGCGTGATTGTAAGTGACGCCCTGAAACGCTCCCTTGATCTT
>JBEKZL010000400.1:0-5235 GCA_049509915.1 Bryobacteraceae bacterium
TCACATCGACGCAGGGTACTCGCCCTCACGCCTGAGTTAACGTCCTGGTCTAGCGGTTTATCGTTGGCCGGTTTTGAAGTGACCCTCTATGGCCGGTTTTGGGTGACCCCCGAGGGTCTGAAATCGAAGTTCCTGCCGGCTGTAGGGCTTGGATTGCACATGGCAAAGCACCGGGATCCCATGCAGGGAAAGCAAGCTGATGAAGACTTCCCGCGAGTGGTTGGAGTGGCCGCCGGCGAAAATGGCCTGCTGCATGGGTTGCCTCAATGGTCGCGCACTGAAGACCGTCGCCACAAGCTTCTGAAAGCGGTTCTAATGCCGCGAATGTCGACCTGCACGCCATACTTGGCGATCATGCACCGCCGCACAGTGGATTCTTGCGGTCCGGTAGCGTGGCGAGTTGGGCGGCTATGGCGATGGTCCGGTGTTCGCTGTCCTGGGTGGTGGCGAGGTATGCGGTGCGGAGCTCCGCGGTGGTGAGCGTTTCGTCAATGTGCGCGAGCGTGCTCAGCTCGATTTTGGGGTGCTGCCTTGACTCCATGCGGGATGCGGCCGATTCCGGCGCGGCCGCGCCGCGTTTCTCAGCGTTCCGCGATGACTGGAAGGGTCCAAACGAGCCGCACGCGTTCGATCTCGCGGAACAGATCCTCGGGGCGGATGGGCTTGGAGGCATAGCCGTCCATCCCGGCGGACAAACAGCGTTCGCGGTCGCCCGACATCGCGTGAGCGGTTAGCGCAATGATGGGTATGTGGCCGCCGCGCACTTTCTCTTTCTCGCGTATGGCACGGGTGGATTCGAATCCGTCCATCACAGGCATCTGCACATCCATTAATACAAGGTCGAAATCCTCGCTCTCGAAGGCGGCCAGCGCTTCATAACCCGAGGCGGCAATTCTCACCTGATGGCCCCGGTTTTCGAGTATGCCGGCGGCGACCATTTGATTTATCGGATTGTCTTCCGCCAGGAGGACCCGGAGCGGCGACTCGTGCGGCAGTGAAGCGCCGATGGCCGGCCGCGCCGGGGCCGCTTTGCTCGTGTTCCCTGGCGGTAGACCGCTGTCCAGTGCAAGCCGGATGGCCTCCCTGAGCTCCGACCGGGCGATGGGCTTGGAAACACGAGCCGCAATGTGCAGTTCCCGGCAGCGCTCCGCATGGTCGTGTTGGCTCGCCGGGGTGAGTATGATAATAGCGGCTCCAGCGAGTTCGGCGCGTTGGCGGATTTCCGCGGCCAGAGTGAACCCATCCGCGCCCGGCATTTGGCTATCGAGCAGAACGAGCTTGAAAGCTGCGTGGTTGCGCGCCGCCGCCTCCAATTCGCGCAGCGCCTGAGCGGCGCCGGGAGCAACCGCGGGCTGGACCCCCATCGCTTCGACCATTTCCGCCAGGATACGGCGATTCAGGGCGTTGTCGTCTACGATGAGGGTAGGGATGCCGTCAAGTCGCGGTGCTTCCACCGGGTTCGCCCGCCGCTGTGTCGATAGAGCGGCGCCTTTGATCGTGAAGTGGAAGTTACTACCGCCGCCGGGCTGGCTTTCCACCCAGATTTTGCCGCCCATCATTTTGATCAGGCGGGAGGAGATGGTAAGGCCGAGACCGCTGCCGCCGAACTTGCGGCTGGTGGAACTGTCGCCCTGAGAAAACGCCTGAAATATGGACTCCTGGCGGTCTGGCGGAATGCCGATGCCAGTGTCTCGCACGGAAAAATGCAGGCAGACCGTGCCGTCTTCGACACCATTCAGCCCCGCGCTTAGCTCGATTTGGCCCAGGTGGGTGAATTTGATCGCGTTCCCGATCAGGTTGGTGATCACCTGCCTGAGGCGGTTGGCATCCGCCACGATTTCCTCCGGCACCTCGGGCCGGATGTCGTAGATCAACTCCAGCCCCTTCAGGTCCGCCCTGGATGCCAGCGGTGAAATCACTCTTGCGATGTGGGCGCGGACGTCGAATGGGACTGGATCGAGGTCGAGCTTGCCGGCTTCGATTTTGGAGAAGTCGAGAATGTCGTCGACGACCGTCAACAGCGCATCCGCGGAGGTTTTGGCGGTTTCGAGGAACTCGCGCTGGTCGCCGGTCAGGCAGGTGTCGAGCGCCAGGTCGATCATGCCCAATACGCCGTTCATCGGCGTGCGGATTTCATGGCTGACGTTAGCCACAAATTCGCTCTTTGCCAAGCTGGCGGCCAAGGCTGCTTCCTTCAGGGCAGCCGCCGATTTCAGTTGAAAGCCGATGACCTGGGCCTGCCGCTTAATGCGGCTCCGCAGTACGGTCACCCAGCAGAGCGCGCCCAACGCGAGCGCCAAAGCCAGCGCAAGCACCCGGAGGGTGTGGACAGCGTTCCACCAGGAGGGACCGCGGACCACCACCACATCGGCGGGAGTAGCAAGCAGGATTTGAAACGACTTAGGGACAGCAAGCCCCCCCCCCAGCCAGCTTTTCTCGCCAGTGGACTGCACCGCGCAGACGCCGGTCACTCGTAGGGTGCTTCCGGCCTCCCAGGCGGGCTTAGCTTCGGCCGGGGATCGGCTGGGGCGGACCACCGAGAATACATATTTCCCGGAAGCCAAGACTATAGCGGGGTCTTTTGCCGCCCTATCCTCGCCAATCAACTGGCCCTCCAGTTGGACCACCCGAGCGTCGTGATCGCCGCTGAGCGCCTGTTCGGCTGTGACTTCCAAAGGGACGACCGGGCGATCCGCGCCGGCCGCCTGGTAGGTGGCGTCGGTCAGCGTGGGCGCAAAGTCCCCTATCGCCGGGAAGCCGATCACGTCGGCGACGTCCCCCGGACTGAGAGGGGTGGTCTGGTCGGTCTGAGCGCATAATCCTTTGGCGCCGTCCTGGATACAGATTGCCCGGCCGGGCCAGAGCAGAGTCACGGCCCCGCGAATGTGCACGCGGTGGCGAAACGCAACGTTGGGCGTGAAGCTCAACAAAGTACCGATGGGGGTTACCGGTGCGGCGAAGGGCCGGGCCGGCGCGGGTTTCTCGACTGTCACGGCGGTGAGGCCGGGAAACAGGAGGCGAGCTCCCGTTAACTGCCCTCGATTGTTGAAAAGCGGACATGCATTGGCGCGCAGTCTAACCGTGGCGTCGATCAAACCGGCATAGTCCGCGCCCGGCTCCCTCAGGGTTGTGGCGGCGATGTTGCCGTCGCTCAGCGCCAGATTCAAAACGACGTTCATGCCGGACTGCAACACCGAGCGCACCACGCCTTCGACCTCTACCCACTGCCCGTCTTCGCTGCCGGTCAGGAGCCGGGTGAAGCTGACACGTGGCGCGGCTGCAGGCAGGGCGTACTCGCCGATTACACGCGCCGTGGCGCGGTCGACAACAGGCGCAAAGTCCCCCGGGCCGCTTACTCCCGTTACCTCGATCCATTCGCCCGTTTTCAGTGGAACGGTGGGCGTCCGGGATAGGGAAACAAAGACACTGCCAGTGGAATCGGATACGAACAGAGCCGGGTGGCGCCGGTCGATAAAAGGGTCGTAATAGGTAACTACGGCGCGCAGGAGAACGGGGTAGGCGCGCTTCGCTTCCGGAATGCTCAACTGGTGAGCTGCCCGGGTCGTGGTCAGCACGGGCAAACCGGCGGGCTGAGGTTGCGCCGCCAGGAACGTGCCCGAAAAGGCGGCCAAGAAGAACGCCAGCACGAGGAGAGCGCGTGGCAGTAAGGATAAATCCCGGAACGGCTGGGACCGGCGGTGGGGGACGATACGCACTGGTTCTCATATCGACCTTTCCTCCTGCGGCCTGTAGCCTATTCTTTCGGTCCTATCTCGCCAGGACTGGCCATTGAGCCCGCAGCTTCCGTGCATTTTGCGCACGGCAAGCGTTATGGGTCAGGCGGTGGCGGCGGTGGCGGTGGCCAAGCCGACCTTGGCCAGGGAGCGCTCCAGCATGGCAGAGGCTTCTGGTTCGGCGACGTGGCTGGCGATCGAGATTTCGGCGATCAGCATATGACGCGAACGGTCGAGCATCTTCTTTTCACGGAACGAGAGCGGCTTCTCGAGATGCAGTTGCAACAGGCTCTTGAAGACCTCCGCCACTTTGAGCAGGTCTCCACTTTGCATTTTTTCGGAATTCTCCCGGAAACGAACCTTCCAGTCCGACCGAATGGTATACCAACTGCTAGAAAGAAAGGCGAGCATACGGGAAATCTCGCGCTCCTTTGTCACTCGCCGCAGGCCAACGTTATCCACGTTGGAAAAGGGCACCAGTACGGTCATGCCGCCGCACCCGAGGCGCAGCAGATAGAATTTCTCCGGGACTGAGCCAAAGGGCCGGATACTGATATTCTCGATGGTTCCAACTCCCTGGTTCGGATAGACAACTTTGTCGCCGATCTCGAATGTCATGCCGTACCCCCCATAGCCACCGCCCTCAAGTGCTAAGAGAACCTGGCGTAGCAACTCTTGAATGGTACGCTGGGTACTTTCAATGTGTCAAGAGAATTGTGCTTCATTCGCGCCATTTGGCGGGGGTTCTTGCAGATAACCGGTCAAAACATACGAGGTGGGCAGGGCTTGTGGAGGAACACGGGAAGCTGGAACACAACTACGTTACACCCGGTGATGGTGGCAACTCGTCCGGACTTGGCGGGAAACAGCGGGATGACTACCCGGATTTAATCGCCTTCGGCGGCGGAAACCTCCTTGCCCTCTTCCACGGCAATGCCGCGCTCCGCCAGCAGCAGTCGCCTAAGAGTGCGCAAGTCGTTTAGAATCCTACGGCTGGCGGTAATATGAAGGTTCAGTTTGGCGAGGTTGTAGGAAACCAGCAGCAAAGCTTCTTTGCGGCGATCGGCCTGGTCGCCTTCGGCGAGGGCGATTTCGGACTCGACGTCCCGCCGCGCTTCGCTAAGCGCATCCGCCAAGAGAGCCACATACTCATGCGAGCCCTCGATGTTGTCGAATGGCGTCTCGGCCTGATGATCCACGATCATGCCTTTCCCCCCACTTCGGAAGAGTGGGGCGTCGACAACTGAAATTAGGGACGCACTTATTCTCTCACACTCGGGGTGTACAGTGACAAGTGGAGAAACGCACGGGGGAATGTCGCCGAACGTATGGAAAGCCGTATTAGTGGACGATGAAGAACTGGCGCGAGCCTTCCTGGTGGAGATGCTCCGGCGGCACGCCGACGTGGCCGTAGCCGCCGAGTGCGCCAACGGGTTCGAAGCGGTAAAGGCCATCGGCGAGACGAAGCCGGACCTGATCTTCCTCGACATTCAGATGCCGA
>JBEKZL010000401.1:0-5165 GCA_049509915.1 Bryobacteraceae bacterium
CCGCGCTATCGACCACAATCCGGCCGTCGAGCGAGCGGACGATTCCCTCCACCGCGGCCAGACCCAGGCCCCGGCCTGGAAATTTGCTGCTAAAGAACGGGTCGAAGATCCGCTTTTGGGTTTCCGCGTCCATGCCGCATCCGTCATCGGAGACCTCGATCGATACGGAATTGTTTTCGAACGCGGTGCGGACGGTGACGTTTCCGGATCGCCCGTCGGGGATCGCCTCCACCGCGTTCAGAATCAGGTTCGAAAACATTTGCTCCAGTTGGCCGGGATCCATCAGCAAGGGCGGGAGATCCGCGGCGAAATCGGTGCGCAGCCGGATCCTCTCCGGTAGTGACGGAAGCAGAATGGCGACGGCCTGCTCGCCGACGCCGGAGACGGAGACGGGCTTGCGAATGAAGGCGCCTTTGCCCGCATAGGCAAGCAACTGGCGTGTCAGGCAGGCCGCCCGCTGCACCGATTCCAGCGCGGCCGGCAGCACCGACCTGGCTTCGCAATCGGGGCAGGAATCTTCCAAAGCCAGAGTGATGTTGCCGGCCACTACGGTCAGAATATTATTGAAATCGTGGGCAATCCCTCCGGCCAGCAAGGCGATGCTTTCGAGCTTCTGGGCCTGCTGCAAGCGCTGCTCGTCGCGCTTTTTTTCGCTGATATCGCGCGCGATGGTGACGGCGCCGGTGATTTGGCCGCCGGCATCGCGCATGGGCGAAGAGGAGCTTTCGAAGGTCCGTCCTTCGCCCCGCTGCTCCACGCCGACCACTGTTTCGCCCGCCAGGGCCCGCCGGGTGGCGCTCTCTTGGGGCCCGGCGGCAAGCTTAAGCTTTTCCAGGATGGCGGCGTTTGCCATTCCGGTGGGATCGAACCCGAAAATGGCGGAAGCCGCGGGATTGGCGTGAATGGCAATGCCCGCCGTGTCGTATACAACAACCGCATCCATTTGCGCGGTGAAGACGGCATCCAGAAGCCGATGGCCGCGCTCGGTTTCCTGGCGCGCGAGGCGCAGCGCCTCATCGGCGGCCTTGCGCTCCCGCCGGACCGTAGCCTCCTGGATTTCGCGTTCCACGGCGGGTACCAGCCGCGTCAGGCTGCTCTTCAACACATAGTCGTGGGCGCCTGCTTTCATCATGGCCACCGCACGG
This sequence comes from Bryobacteraceae bacterium, assembly GCA_049509915.1. Classification (GTDB taxonomy): domain Bacteria; phylum Acidobacteriota; class Terriglobia; order Bryobacterales; family Bryobacteraceae; genus JBEKYD01. Next base: position 1,146 of record JBEKZL010000401.1, read on the forward strand.
TCCTCGCCCACGGCTCCGGAGACGACGATGAAGGGAATATCCAGTTCGGTCTCGCGCAGGACCGCCAAGGCCGAGGGAGCGTCGAACTGGGGTAAATGATAGTCGGCAATGATCGCATCCCAGGCCCGCTTTTCCAGCGCGGCCCGCATTTGCGGAGCTGTTTCCACCCGCTCCGCATGCACGTCATAGCCGGCGTTTTTGAGGAGGCGAACGATCAGCGTTGCATCGCTCTCGGAATCTTCCACCTGGAGGAGGCTTAAAGCTTTACTCATACAGCGACTACTTATCAAGCTTGCTTTACTTTCGGCGGCGGCTCATTCCACACCAGCCAGTATAGGCCCAGATGCGCGATGGCTTGCGTAAACTGCTCGAAATCCACAGGTTTACGGATGTAGCTGTTGGCGCCCAGATCGTAGCCGGCGGCGAGATCCTGTTCCTCCTTGGAAGAAGTGAGGATCACCACCGGCAGGCGCCGGGTTCTGGCATCCGCGCGAACGCGGCGGAGCACCTCCAAGCCGGGCACCTTGGGCAGCTTGAGGTCGAGCAGCGTCACGGCGGGCAAATCGGAGACGTCGCGGCCGGCATGGGCGCCTTCGCCCCACAGATAATCCAGGGCTTGCTTGCCGTCCCTGGCGACCACCACTTCGTTGGCTATGCGGCCCTTTTCCATGGCCCGCCTGGTGAGATCGACATCGCTGGAGTTGTCTTCAATGAGCAGAATCACTTTCCGATCGTTCACTTCTCGGCTCCAATGGTGAAATAAAAGCTGGCTCCCAGGTCTGGCTCGGCTTCGGCCCAAATACGGCCGCCGTGACGGTGAATCACGCGCTGCACGGTAGCCAGACCGATGCCGGTGCCGGGGAATTCGGAATCGCTGTGCAGGCGCTGAAAAGCGCCGAAGAGCGTACCGGCGTAAGCCATGTCGAAACCTACGCCGTTGTCGCGCAACACGAACGCCTTCTTTTCTCCGCTCTCGACGGTCCCAAACTCAATGCGCGCATGCGCGCGCGATCCGGTGAACTTGACGGCGTTTTCGAGCAGGTTCGTCAAGGCGACCGCGAGAAGGCGGGCGTCGCCGAAAGCCGTCAACCCCGGCCGGACCACGAATTCCAGGCTCCGCTCGGGATTCGTTTGGCGAAGCCTGGCGGCGATCGATTCGGCGATCCGGCTCAGGTCCACCGCGTGGCGATGCATCTCCGCGCGGGTAATGCGGGAAAGCTGCAGCATATCGTCAATCAGGTGCCCCATGCGCTGGGTCTCGGAACGGACGCGGTCCAGGTACTCGCGGCCTTTTCCTTTGTACTTCTCGCACTGGCTGCAATAGTCCTCGATTAATGCCAACGTCCAGCCGTCTATGCCCCGCAGCGGCGCGCGCAAGTCGTGGGATACCGAGTAGGCGAACGCCTCCAGCTCCTTGTTGGAGGCTTCGAGCTGAGAGGTGCGATCGCGGACGCGCTGTTCCAGTTCGGTATTGAGCCGGCGAATCTCCTCTTCCGTCCGCTTGCGGTCCGTAATGTCGCGCGCCACAACCACCGACCCGGCGATCCGACCGTCCGGGTCCCGAATGGGGCCGAAGCTGTAACTTCCAATCCAGGTTTCGCCGGTGTCTTTGCGCCGCAAAGTGTATTCGGCGCTGGTGGCCACTTCGCCCCGCAGGGCGCGCGGCACCGCCCACATCTCCAGCGGCGCCGGGGTTCCGTCCGGAAGGAACACATCCAGAATGGCGGGGTACTCGGCAAGGGTCTTGGCGCATTCCTCCTTAGTCGAGAACCGGTGGAACGTCGCGAACGCGTCGTTGATATGGATAAACCGCCCCTCGGCGTCGGAAATGAAGACAGCCTCGGTCATGCTGGCCAACGCCGCCTCCAGCTTCGACCGGCTTTCCCGCAGCGCCTCCTCCGTCCGCTTGCGTTGGGTAACGTCCCGGAAAAACTGCGACATACCGTCCGCCGACGGGTGGACACTTACCTCAGTCCACATTTTCAGGGGCGCATAATAATCCTCGAAGGTCAGGCTGACCTGCTCTGCAATTGCGCGCTCGTATCGGACCAGGAAGGCGGTTGCGTCGGGATAGAGCACGCGCATGTCCTGGCCCAGCAACTCCTCGCGCTTGCGCCCTTGCAGACGCTCCGCCGCGGCATTTACGTACGTATAGCGCCACTCGCGGTCGCAGGCGACGAACCCGTCGCCGAGGCTCTCCAGGATGCCCGCGAGCTTTTCGTGGGCAAGCCGCAGCGCCTCTTCAGTCGCCGCTTGCTCGGTCACATCCCACACAATCGCCAGGATCGATGGTTCGTCGCCCGCGGCGGAGGGCAAGCGCACGACCTGGCCATCCCATATGGCGTTGGGCTTACCTGGGATAGGCGCTCCGAAGCGTTCCACAATCCAAGGCTCACCGGTCTCGATCACCTGCTGGAGCCTGGCTTCGGCGCCCGCGGCGGCGGCTTGCGGGAACGCTTCCCGGTAAGGTCGTCCAACGAATTGAACTTCAGGCCCGACCATTGCCTGGTACGCCGGATTGACCATCTCGAACACGAGGTCGCGCCCTTTGCAAACCGAGATGCCATAAGGCGCACTGGCGAGAAGGCGGGCCAGAAACTCGCGCTGCCGGCGTTGCTCGGATTCGCTCTCGCGGAGGGCCTCCTCGGCCTGCTTGCGTTCGGTAATGTCGCGATTGATTTCGAGGTATCCAGCCGGCTGGCCCGCATCGTCGCGCTGGAGAACCTGGCGGCTTTCGACCGCGATTTGCCGCCCGTCGGAACGGGTGTGGGCCAGCTCTCCATGCCAGCGGCCTTCCCGAGCCAGAATCCGGTCCACCTCCGCGATAGGGGTCGACGAGCTGGTGTGCAGGAGTTCATGCATCGTCTGGCCCACCGCTTCTTTCTCCGCCCAGCCGTACATCTCTTGCGCGCCGGAGTTCCATCCGGTGATGACGCGGTTGCCGTCAGCCGTGATGATGGCGTCGTGGGAAAGGTCTATCAGCCGGGACTGGCGGGCCAGCACCACTTCCGCCTGGTTGCGCTCGTGGATATGGCGCTCGATGGCACCACCCGCCAGGATCAGCAGAAGCACCAGGGATCCACTGCCCAACCCCAGAATCCAGCGGGTGCGCGAGTCGGCCGCGCTGGCGGCCATGGCGCGGCTGTGGAGGAGCCGGCGCTCTTCGTTATCCACGGCGTCCAGGATGGCCCTCAGTTGATCCCCCCTTTCCTTGCCGCGGTTGGCGCGGACCAGGTCGGCGACGGCCGCCGTTCCCTGCTGCCTGCGCAGCTCGATTGCACCGGCCAGCATATCCAGCCTGGTCCGCAATAGCTGGTCGAACTCGTCCAGGCGAGCCTGTTCGACTGGGTTATCGGCGGTCAGGAGGCGGAGAGTGGCTCGCACCTGCCGTTCGGAAGCGATGGCCGACTGGTATGCTTCGAGATACTGGTCGCTTCCGGTAAGCAGATATCCGCGCTGGGACGTTTGAGCGCGCTCCAGGTACGATCGCACAGAGCTGGCCGCGTTGAGCACCTGGTACGTGTGCTCGATCCACCGTTCGGCGTTCGTGGAGCGCTGCAAGCCATTCCAAAGCAAGGAGGCCAGAATACCTAATGCCACCGCGGCGGCGGCGACCGTGGCAACCCGCCGCAACAGGGGCGTCCCAACCGGATCGGCGCCCGTTCGCTCCAGCCGGTCTGCACCAAGCCTCCCGGAAAAAGAGCCGGGCGCCTCCAGAAGGCTGATGGCGATACCAATCACGGCAAACAGGCCCAGTCCCACGAGATCGGTGGGGTGCGCCACCACAAATGAGAAACGCGGCTCCAGGAACAAATACAAGATGCTGAGGACGCTTAACACGGTGGCGGCCAAGCCGGACGCGCGGCCCCCCAGCCGGGCCGCGGCCAGGACTGCGGCGATAAAGGTTATATACGGGGCCTGAGCGCCGAGCAGAGGGTCGAGAGACAGCCGTAGGCCTACCGCGGCAGCCACGGCCAAAGCGGCAATGGCATAGTGCCGTGTCGCGAACCTCTTTATGAA
>JBEKZL010000402.1:0-5153 GCA_049509915.1 Bryobacteraceae bacterium
GTTCTGGACTGTGCGCGGCGCCAACGCCATCATAGCCCTGCGATGCTGCTATCTCAATGGTCGATTTGAGGACTACTGGGAGTCGCGCTGCGTCGCGTAAGCTCCACTTCTATGTCGCGCACGCCCTTGCGGGACTGCCGCATAACGTCTGGAATCTTCCCAGGCTGAAGCGCGAGCGCTATTGCGGACGGCCGCCACGGTAAATATCCCCAGGGCCTTTACCGTTACCTCGTCGCCCCTCTTCAGCCTCTTGACCATACTGTCGAGGACGATAGCGACCACTCTCCGGGCATGGCGAAATTTCAGCCCGCATTCCTGAACCGTCGCCACGGGCATCCACCTTCTGTTCCACGACCTGCGGCGGACGGGTGTCAGGAATTTAATACGTGCAGGCGTTCCGCAGAAGGTGGCCATGATGATTAGCGGCCACAAAACCACCAACATGTTTAGCCGATACAACATCGTGGACGAAAGGGACCTGCATGACGCGGCTGACAAACTCGCGAAGTACCTGATCAGCAAGGACTCCGACGAAAAGAAGTGATCACAAAAAACGGGCGCCGGCAGCCGCCACCTGCGCCCCACGGGCCTAAACGTTGTGCTAGATTTTGTGCTATTCGCCTGGCCCGCTTCCGGGCCGCCACAAGCCCTCCACCTGTTCCCGCCATTTTTTTGGGCCCGCGCCTCACGCGCAAGCTCAGCCCAGTGCTAAGATCTGGAAAGCAATGGACGTGCGGTGCACCAACACGATTGTGACCAGGCTGTATCGTAAATCCGTGCGGATAGGGCAGGGTCAAGGGGTGTCTAGGACAAATCTAGCACAAAACGAAAATCCAGCTTTTATCATTGTTCGTACCTAGTTGATTATAAACGACGCGCCCGTAGCTCAGGTGGATAGAGCGGCTGGCTTCGAACCAGTAGGTCGGGAGTTCGAATCTCTCCGGGCGCGCCAGAAACAAAAGACTTACAAGTGCTCAAGGGCAAAAAATCCCGTTTTGTGACGTGGTTTGTGACGTTACCGCGTCCGGGCCTGAAATCGAGGCGCGAGCCCCAGCCGTCAGGACAAAATCATAGTCGGTGCGGAAACCATAGTTTTGCTAGCAACCATGGATTGATAGCAAACCATGCAAACCATAGATTGCAAGCATGATAGCAGCAGCACGGCCTTTTTCTTCGGGTCCGAAAAGAGGCACTTAAATTATATCTTCCCTGGAATGCGTCGAATACGGGCATTTTGCCCCCAAATGCAAGATTGCAAGCATGTTAGCAGTTGACGCGCCCGTGACGAGATGGTATTTTTAGACCTGAATATCCGTACCCAGCTACAATGACGAACCCACTGCCGATACCACAGAACGGTCGGGAGCCCGGCAGGCTCATCCCGAACCCAGCTAAACACCCGGAAAACGCTTGGTATTTTCGCGCAAATCGTAAGGGCGGCCCGCTTCCGCGGAATATCCCACGCATATCGGTGGAAGATTCGGAGTGGTCGGCGGAGCCACTGAAAACCATGGATGAGGAGTACGATAAACAGACCGATCGCGAGCGACGCGGGCGCGAGCGATTGTATCGGGATGGCAAGCGCGGGGTAGAGTTCCGGGGCGCGTACAGTAGAGACGGTGGTCGTACCTTCCACCCAGAGCGTAAGCAGTGCCGACCCCAGCCTTGCGAGGGTTGCGCACGGATCGCATGGAGTCTTTGGAACGCTCCGCTTTGCCACAGGGCACCCACAGAGGCGAGGTTCGGTCCCGACATCTTCAGCGGCCTGCATGTGTACGAACTGAATCCATCAAGAGAGATCGAGGAGTTCTTGCTCTTACGAAAAGCGGATAATCGCGATCCGCTTTCCCCGTCCATGGTCCGCGCCCGACCGAAACCTGATCCGAAAACCGGCTTAGAGCAGCAGAAAGACGGCTTTCCTGTGTTCCGGGGTCGATTTAAGCATGGCGACGGCCCGGCGTACGTTCCGTCAATTCCGATTCCTGACGAGTCGTATGATGGTCTCGCCCGGAAGTGTGATGTAAAGCTGACGGCCGCAGCGCGGGTTAGAAGAAAAGACGGCACATTTTATTACGCACCGCCCAAGAAGTATCAGCGCGAACAGCGCGATCACCTCCAGATGTGGCAATCGATCCGCGATGGCGTCACTGGCGATATGGTTCGGCCTGCCATCCCCCAATGGCGTGCCGAGCGAATCGAGGACCAGTCTTCAGCGGCGCGGGAGGTGTTACGGCGCCGGCTCTTGGAACTTGGGAATGAATCCCTTTTGGACCAGCAAACGCGGCTTAACCAGGTCGCCAGCGCGTTTGAATCGTATGCTACGACGGTTGCGAAGGGAGAGACGCGCGAGGTTGTGGCCGAACTCGGAAATGCTGGGACGCCATGGACAACCTGGCTTGCCCGCAAAGTTTACGATAATACCGCCTCCACGTGGATGGCCTGTGCCGGCAATTTTATCTGTTACCCCGGTCTCCACACCCAGGAGGGACGGGCAGATTTGCAAGCCCTAATCCATGGCGTGATTCGGCGGGAGATCGAGGTTAGCCCCAGCGGCGTGCCATCCGAGTGGAACGAATGGCCGCGGCAACAAAAGTACGATTACTACTTGGCCGCCGCAGGCTGCCGGCAGGCAGACCTTTGCCGCGACGCACTGGTTGGCCGCACTGCGATGCAAGACTGGCGACAAGGGCGCCTCAAGGACTCCTCGAAGACGACGAAACGCATTGAAGACACAATGGTTACACGCTTGCAATCGAGCGCTCTAACTCTACGCGTTGCATAGCCAGACCCCGCCCAGAAACCCAAAAGATACGCTTTTGCTACTCTTCGCCGGTGTACCCCAGTACATAGTATGAGGGCAACAACGCCCTCAGAAAGGTATCTGGACCCTATGTCAGGATCGCCCGTATATCCCAACCGCTTCCTTACTCTCACACAGGCCCGTGAGGTTTTGCCAATGTCTGAACCTTGGTTCGCAAAAATGCGCACCAGGGAAGATGGACCTCCTTTTGTGAGGATCGGAACGCGCATTTTTTATCCGCACGCCGAACTGATCGCTTGGGCCGAACGGCATTCAGCACGCCCGGTTGCCAATGGTTGCGCGGTTTCCCAGGCGGCGTAGATGGCGCGAAGCCGAAACATCGAGCCAGCCATCTGCCTCAACGATGTTCTGGCGGGCCTTGCCCATTGGGTGCGATTGATGTTCATCTACCTCTGGACCATCGCGGATCGGGCCGGCCGGTTGCGGGACAACCCGAGGCGCATCGGCGCGGCGCTGTTCCCCTACGAACCCGGCCTTCCCTTTGATGAAGGGCTCCAGCAGTTGCATGAGGCTGGTTTCATTCGCCGATACGTGGTACACGGCGACCGCCTCATCCAGGTAGTGAACTGGGCGCGGCACCAAAACCCGCATCCGAAAGAGGCAGAATCCGAACTGCCTGCCGAGACGAGTAACGAACCAGCAGGGGAAAAGCCGCGGCCAGTAACGGCATTTCCGCTACAAGCACCGGAAAGACCGGAACCAGCACCGGAAAAGCCGGAACGCGCCGTGCTGATTCCCTCTTCCTTGATTCCTGATTCTCGGATTCCCTCTCCCCATGGAAGCGCGAGCGAGGAACCAGGCACCGGTCTTCAGGAATTCCTGGCAGCCTATCCCAAGAGGACGAAGGGTGACGCGGCGGCACGGGCTTACATCTCCACCATCGAGACCGAACAGGAACACCTCGACCTCATGGCCGGGCTGTCCCGTTGGCTCAATTCCGACCAGTGGCGGCGCAGTTTGGAAGCGGACGGCGGGCGCTACATCCCAGACCCCGATAAGTTCCTCTTCGACCGGCGATTCACTGACCACCCCGCGCCCTACCAGGACGCTTCGGACAGTGGCGGCGATGCGGTTAGAGCGGCATTGGCAATTCTCAAAAGGGAGGCAGCGTGATTTCCGATAGCGCGATCCGGCGGGCGCTGAAGCGTATCGCCCTGCTGAAGTTCTTCCCATCCGGCAACGCCGAAGCCCTGGCAACCGTGGCCGAAATGCTCGGCGAGTTGTACTCAAGCGATGGGGACGTTGAGCGAGCGGTCTCAAATCTTCTGCACGACGCCGAGATGGCCGAATGGCCCGGACCTGGCGTATTCTTCGAGCAGTTGAAATGCGTCGTCTATCCACGTGGCATGTGGAGGGTTGGCGGCCGATGGGTTCCCCATCCCGCAAATGGGAGGGAGTTCGACATCATCCACCCGGACGGTTCGCGCCACTGGGTGAATGGCGCGTACTACCAATCCCCGATGAAACCATGGCCGGAGGAGGCCGCATGACGATGCCCGTTGGTCGATACCGAGGTCGGCCTCTCAATGCCGTTCCGCGTGATTACCTTCGATGGTTGCTCCGACAGCCGAACGTGCGGCCCAGCCTTCGCTTTGCGATTAAGCGTCAACTCGGAATCCTGGGGGCGCCGGCAGGATTCGACTTCAAGATGGCGGCGGCTGGGGATTGCGAAACGAGGTGCGCTTGATCGGCGATCACATTATTCGATCCGGCAAGTTTGCAGGTGTGAAGCTCGCGGACGTTCCAGCGGAGGATTTGGAGCAGCTGGCGTTCCGCGACTTCCTCGGCCAGGGCGACCGGAACGCGGCGCGGTATTACTGGCGCTTCCGGCACCCGCCACGGCATCGGCGACGCTCACCGGACCGTCGCCCCCAGCTTGGCACCGCGGGGGTCATAGCGGGCGCGCTGGCGCGAACGGCGGGGGATTCTACGGCGAGTGGGGAAGGGCGGGTGGATAGTCGCCAGTCCCTTTCGCCCGTCGCCTGAAAAGTGCCGCGCGGCCCCGCGTGAGCGCTGGCAGCGGCGGGGCGCTCACCGGCCGACCGACGAAAAAGGCGGCCGGGCGAGACCCACGAAAAAGGCATCAGGGTTACAGTCGGCAGCGGGGCCCAAAAAGGCGAAGAAAAGGCGAAACGTAGCCTTTCCAGTTGCAACTACATACACTGCTAGACGTTATGTAATTGATTCTAAAAAGAATGTTAGTTTGGCATAATGCAGAGCATTTTTAGCCCAGCGGCGCGGCCGTAGGATGCCGGAGGAAGGTCGGGAACGTTGGGGGGGCCGCGGCGGTGGGCTAAAAATGGATTGGACTAAACCGCGGTAGGATGCCTGC
>JBEKZL010000403.1:0-5137 GCA_049509915.1 Bryobacteraceae bacterium
GGCCGCGGAGGCGATTCCGCTGGTCGCATGGCGCGTGCGCAACGTAGGGGAAGCCCGCAGCCGGCTGGTGATGGAGAACCTGCCGCTGTGCGCCAACTGCCATTCGTTTTCCGCCGACGGCAAGACCATGGGAATGGATCTGGACGGCCTCGAGGGTAACCGGGGGATGTACATCCTGGCGCCGGTGGCGCCCGCGATGGCGATCCGCAACGAGGATGTGATTCAGTGGAGGTCGGCGGAAGGCAAGCTGAAAGGCAACGTTCGCATCGGTTTTATGTCGCAGGTTTCCCCGGACGGGCGGTACGTGGCGACCACCATCAACCCCGCCTCACTGGCTGCCGGCTCCGGCCAACCGCCCAGCAACTATTACGTCGCCAATTTCAAAGACTACCGTTACCTTCAGGTGTTTTATCCGGCGCGCGGGATTTTGAGCTGGTACAGCCGCCAAACCGGGGTGCTGCAGCCGCTCGCCGGCGCCGACGACCGGCGGTTTGTGCAGATGGGCGCCGTCTGGAGCCCGGACGGAGAGTTCCTGGTATTTGCCCGCGCCGAAGCTACCGATCCGAATCCACATGGCGTGCCTCTGGCCAAATTCGCCAACGATCCGAACGAGCTCCAACTCCAATACGACCTCTACCGGGTTCCATTCCACAACGGCCGGGGAGGCTTGCCGGAGCCGATCGCCGGCGCGTCGCGGAACGGCAGGAGCAATACCTTTCCCAAGGTATCGCCCGACGGGCGGTGGATCGTGTTCGTCGAATGCCGCAACGGGGAGCTGATGCGTCCCGACAGCCAGTTGTACATTGTTCCCGCCGCGGGCGGCGAGGCGCGGCGGATGCGCTGCAACACGCCGCAGATGAATTCGTGGCACAGCTTTTCACCCAATGGCCGCTGGCTGGCGTTTTCGTCCAAGAGCCGGTCGCCTTACACCCAGATGTATCTCACCCACATCGACGCGGATGGCAATGACAGCCCGGCCATCCTGATTGAGAACGCCACGGCGGCCAACCGGGCGGTGAACATTCCGGAGTTTGTCAACGTGCGACCGGATGGGTTGCGGCAAATCGGCGGCCCGGTGATCGACTATTACCGGCTGGTTGACAGCGCCATGTATCTGCAGAAGAGAGGCGCGTACGAGGCATCCGCCGCGAAATGGCGGGAAGTGCTGGCGCTCGACCCCGACGACGAAGCGGCGCACCGCAGCCTGGCGAGCTTGCTGCTGATGACCGGCCACCGGGAGGAGGCCGCGGTTCATTTCAGGAACGCGACTGAGATGAAACTTCGTGCGGCGATTGAGGCCGATCCCGCGTCGGCTCGGGGATACAACGATTTCGGCGCGATGTTGGTCGAGAACGGGCGGGTGGAGGAAGCCCTGGCGCAATTCGAGAAGGCCGTCGGGCTGAAACCGGAGTACGCCGCCGCGCGCGCGAACCTGGGCGCCGCGCTAGCGAAGTTAGGAAGGCCGGACGAGGCGCTGGTTCAACTGACCAATGCCGTGGCCACCGACGCCTGGTATGCGCCCGCGCACTACAATCTGGGATTGGTTTTGAGCCAGCGCGGGGATGAGCAGGGAGCCATCCGGGAATGGCGGCGCGCGCTGGACCTCGACCCGAAATATGCCGAGGCTCACGATCGGCTGGGCGACGCGCTCGCGGCGCAAGGGCGGACGGCGGAGGCCCTGGCCCACTGGCGCGAGAGTATCGAACTGCAGCCGAACAACGCACCCACGCTGCGGCGGGCGGCCTGGACGCTGGCGACCTCACCGGTGACGGCCATCCGCAATGGCGAGGACGCGCTTCGGTTCGCGGTACGGGCGATTGAAGTGTCCGGCGGAAACGACGCGCGCCTGCTGGACACGCTGGCGGCGGCATACGCCGAGAAGGGGCAATTCGCCGACGCGGCGCTGACCGCGCGCCGGGCTCTGGCACGGGCCAGGCAGGAGAACCAGCCCGCCCTGGCGGCCGGCATCGGGGCCAGGATCGCGTTGTACGACGCGGGCCAACCGTTTCGCGACCCCATCTCGGCGCCGATAGCCCCGTGAGCCGGTGCGTGGCGCGATCCCGTGCGCCAAACAAAGGCGGTTGCCAACGGGAAATATAGTACCGTAAGGAGTTAAGAACTGGCGGCTTGTGATACACTTTGGCGAACCCATGGGATAAAATGGAAACCCTGGTTAGGCACGAAAGGAGTTACCGCGAATAGATGTCACCCGCCACTGCCAAGACCCAACCCAGGCTGTCGGTCCTCGTCGTCGACGACTCTCTGCTGATCCGGATGGCATTGAAGCAACTGATTGCCGAGGAGTACCGGGGAGTAGTTTTCGGGGAGGCGCGTAGCGGCGAGGAGGCTTTGGCCCTGCTCCCGAAACAGCAATGGAGTCTGGTGATCATCGATATCAGTCTCCCGGATCAAGATGCGTTCTCGCTGTTAGAGAAGATTTGCAACAGCTATGCCGGGACCGAGTCCCGCGTGCTTATGTTGGGAACGCATGGCGACGACCTTTGCGCCACGCGCGCCATGCGGCTTGGGGCGGCGGGCTATGTTTCCACCAGCTTGGGCCGCCGGGATCTGCTGCAGGCATTCAGGAACGTGCTGGTGGGCAAGAAGTTTTTCGATGAACCATTGTCCCGGGACGTGGCGCCGAAACGGGAGGCTTTGCGGGCCAATCTCTCGGCTCGGGAGTACGAGGTCCTGCTGGCGTTTGCGCGGGGGAAGCAGACCTCCGAGATTGCGCTGGACCTGAATCTGAGCAGCCGGACGATCAGTACGTTCAAGCGGCGCATGTTTAATAAGCTGCAACTTAACTCGACCGCCGACCTGGTCCGCTACGCGATCGACCATAAGCTCGCCTGATCGGGCTCCGGCTACTTCCCCAGCATATTTTGGATGAAGGACCGCTCTATGGGCCAGTAACCGTCGACGCGTTTTCCTTCGGGGCGAAAGGATCCGGAGGTCAGCACGCCGCTCAGGTCCGATGGGTTGAGCTTCTGGTTCTCGCGGGCGATCATGTCGCGCAGAAGCCGTGTGACGCGGGTGAGTTCCAGCGCGACATCCGCCGCGTCGGTTTCATTGCGGCAGGTTACCGTCATGCGGGCGGCGAAACGATTTCCATCCGGCGTCAGCGTGAGAGTGAGGTTTTGGGCCTGTCCGAGGCCGCTGGCGAACATGCGCGTTCCTTCGGGAAGATCCGTGCTGGACTTGAGGATGCCGACCGGCACGGAGAGCCAGAGCGGGGCATTGGGCGCCTCCGGTCCCTTGCCGATGGCGACATTCTGCAGGCGCAACGCGGCCGTGCTGTCCGTGCTGACGGCCATCCCCATCAGATTGCGCTGGAGCGGGAAAAAGGAGATCTGGCGATCCTCCGCGCTGCCTTTCATGCTGCAAAAGGCGTTGTAGCAATCCCCGCCCTGGAGGGACACGTAGGATTGCAGGCTCTTCCAGTCGAACCGGCCGCGCACCAACAGATACTTGGCGGTAGGGGTGAAAGCCAGAATGGCGCCATCCAGATCCTGCCTCCAATCGAAATCGGTCTGGTGGACAAACGCCTGGTAATCGGGCTCTTCGGCGACTTTTGAATCCTCCAGCGCCTGCAGGATCCCGGAGTTGCGCAGAGCCGCGAAATCGATCCCCACCACCAGCGAATCCGCCACCGGGAGGCGCCGCAGCAGAGTGGAATTGGTAAGGTCGCGGTCGTGGTACCACAGTACGCCGGCGATCACACCGCCGCAAACCGCCGCTACGGCAAACAACAGGAGCCAAGCCCTGGTATTCGGATTCACGAATCGAGTATCACACAGCCACGGCTTCGCGGGCGAGCGCGGTTTCGGCGGCGCGCGCCGTCTTCCACAACCGAAGATAGGGATCGAGCTGTCGCATCATAGCCTGGAACCCGGCCAACGTCAACGATTGCGCGCCATCGCTGATGGCCTTTTCCGGCCAGGGGTGAACTTCCACGATCAACCCATCGGCACCGACGGCCACACCGGCCCGCGCCAGCGCGGGGATCAAGCTGCGCTTGCCCGCGGCATGGCTGGGATCGAGGATCACGGGAAGATGGGTCAGTTCGTTCAGTACCGGCACTGCGGAGATGTCGCAAGTGTTGCGGGTCGCGGTTTCGAAGGTGCGGATGCCCCGTTCGCACAGAATCACGTTGGGGTTGCCGTGAGCTACGATGTATTCGGCCGACATGAGCAACTCCTTGATGGTGGAGCTCATGCCCCGCTTCAGCAGCACCGGCCGGCGGCAGGCTCCCAGCAGCTTGAGCAGAGAAAAATTCTGCATGTTGCGCGCCCCCACCTGCATGCAATCGGCATATTCGGCCACCAGATCCACATCGCGGTCGCTCATGACTTCGGTCACGATCGCGAGACCGGTGGCTTGCTTGGCTTTGCGCAGAAGCTTGAGGCCTTCGGCTTCGAGGCCCTGAAAGTCATAGGGCGAGGTACGCGGCTTGAACGCGCCGCCGCGCAGCACGCGGGCGCCCGCGGCGGCAACCGCTTCGGCTGTCGCCATGATCTGCTTTTCGCTTTCCACCGAACAGGGGCCGGCCATCACCACAAACTCGTCACCGCCAATCTCCAACCCGTTCAGGCGGATGGCCGAGCGCTCCTTGCGGAATTCCCTGCTAACGAACTTGTAAGGAGCCGAAATCCGCACCGCGCTCTCGACACCGGGCGCGGCTTCGAGCGATTCCAGGCAGGCGGTCACATCGCCCATACCTACCACTCCGATCACGACGCGCTCCTCGCCGACGATGGAATGGACCTTATAGCCAAATTCGGCGATGCGTTCGCAGACGTGGTCGATTTCCTCCTTGGTAGCATGGAGACGCATGGAAATAATCATAGATCCAGCATACACATTAAGGCGGTAAAAACACAAGTTAAGATCATTTAATTCATTTACTTGTGTGCACCACCAAATGGCGGTGTTATTGGATCGTGGCCGCGGCCGTTTGCGAAGGTTGACTAGTCTTGCCGCCGGAGCCGACGGCAACCACCTGGTAGCGATAAGGCACCCGGCGCCGCACGGCGCGATCCGAGTACGAGGGAACGCCCTCGACGTCGCCGATTTTGGCGAACGGACCGTCGCCCTCGGCGCGCTCGACGCGGTAGGCGGCGATATCGACGTCAGGATT
>JBEKZL010000404.1:0-5135 GCA_049509915.1 Bryobacteraceae bacterium
TACTCCATCGTGCAGCAGGACGAGCGTTGGGTCCGGGAGAACCTGGGGATCGAGAGCGGACAGTAGACCGACAAGGGAACCAAGCATGCCGGAATCCACCTTCCTAGACTCCACCGAACTGGTCCTCAACATGGGGCCGCAGCACCCCTCCACGCACGGCGTGCTGCGCGTCATCCTCAAGCTCGACGGCGAGAAGGTGCTGGGTACCGATTGCGTCATCGGGTATCTGCACCGCGGGGTGGAGAAAATCGCGGAAAACCGCACCTATGCCCAGTTCAACCCGTACGTGGACCGCATGGACTACGTGGCCGCGGTTTCAAACGGCTTGGGCTACTGCCTGGCTATCGAAAAGCTGCTCAACGTGGAGGCGCCGCCGCGGGCCCAGGCGGTGCGCGTCATCCTCACCGAGCTGAACCGGATCGCGAGCCACCTGGTCTGGCTCGGCACGCACGCCCTCGATATCGGCGCCATCACCCCGGTCTTCTACTGCTTTCGCGAACGGGAAGAAGCCCTCAAAATATTCGAAAACTATTGCGGCGCACGGCTCACCACCCACGCCTTCCGCATCGGCGGCCTGCAATACGAAACCTACGACGGTTTCGAAAAGGAAGTGTTGGCGTTTTGCGACATGTTCCTGCCCAAAGTGGACGAGTACGAAGAACTGCTCACCAACAACCGCATCTGGGCGGGGCGCCTGAAGCACGTGGGCGTGTTGAACGCCGAAGAGTGCAAGGAATACGGCGTGACCGGCCCGGTATTGCGCGCCGCCGGGGTGAAGTGGGACTTGCGCAAGGCGCAGCCCTATTCCGGCTACGAACAATACGATTTCGAAATTCCCACCTGCGAAAACGGGGATACCTACGACCGGTACACCGTGCGCATGGAGGAAATGCGGCAATCGGCGCGTATCATGCGCCAGGCGGTGCAGAAACTTGCCGCCGGCCCCATTATGGCCAAGGTGCCCAAGGTCATCAAGCCGCCGGTGGGCGAAGTCTACGTTTCCATCGAAGCCCCCAAGGGGGAATTGGGATATTACGTGGTCAGCGACGGCACCACCCAGCCCTACCGGGTACGGGTGCGGCCGCCGTCGTTCGTGAATCTGCAGGCTCTCGACCGCATGGTGGCGGGCGGGCTGGTAGCCGATGTAGTGGCCATCATCGGCACGCTCGATATCGTGCTGGGCGAGGTGGATCGGTAAGGAGCATATGGCCAACTTACTTAGGAAGATCTTTCTGGCCGACCTCTTCCAGGGATTGTGGGTGACTTTCCGCAACCAGAATCCCAAGTACATCTATACCGAACAGTATCCGGCCGAACGGCCCAAGGTGGCCGAGCGCTACCGCGGCGCCCCGCGGCTGAATATCAATCCCGATAACGACGAGACTCTGTGTATCTCCTGTAACCTCTGCGCCGTGGCCTGCCCGGAGAATCTCATCGTGGTGGGTTGGGAGCGCAACGAGCAGACCAAGCGAAAGGACCTGACTACCTTCACTTACGACACCTCGCGATGCATGTTTTGCGGCCTGTGCGAGGACGCCTGCCCGGTGGACGCGCTGGAGCTGACGCAGGATTTCGAAATGGCCAGCTACACCCGCGACGGACAGATCTGGGACCGCGAGATGCTGGAGCATGGGCCCGCGCCCAAGGCCTACCGATCATGATCGATACCGTTCTGTTTTACGCTTTCGCGCTACTGGTGCTGGGCGGCGGCCTGGCGACCATCACCCTGCGCAACGCCGTGCATTGCGCCATTGCGCTGATCATGTCACTGCTGGGCGTGGCCGGCTTGTATCTACTGCAGCAGGCCGAGTTTCTCTTCGCCGTTCAGATCGTGCTGTATGTTGGCGGCATCATGGTGCTGTTCCTGTTTGTGATCATGCTGGTCAACCTGGACCAGGCCGCGCGCGAGCGGCAATTCAACCGGCAATGGGTGGTGGCGGTGACGGCGGTAGCCGCGGTAGCGGCGGAGATCGGTTATTTCCTGTGGCGCGGTAAGGCCGCGTTTCATATCGCCGAGAACGTTCTTCTGCCAGCCTCCGTGCTGGGCAATACCGAACAGATCGCCGATTCGCTTTTTTCCGAGTATTTGCTGCCCTTTGAAATCGCTTCGCTGCTGCTACTGGTCGCCGTGATCGGATCGGTCGTCATGGCCAAGAAAAGGATCTGACAGTGCCACCCGTATCCACCATTCACTACCTGGTTCTAAGCGCGGCGCTGCTGCTGATCGGAACCGTGGGCGTGCTGACGCGCCGCAATATCGTGATCATTCTGATGTCGATCGAGCTGATTTTGAATGCCGTCAACATCAACCTGATCGCCTTCTCCCATGCTCTGCACCAGGTCACCGGGCAGGTCTTCGCCATCTTCGTGATTACCGACGCGGTGGCGGAGGCGGCGGTGGGGCTGGGCATTCTGATCGCGTTGTTCCGCAACCGGGAAACACTGCAGGCCGACGAAATCGATTTGTTGAAGTGGTGAAACGTTGAACTTTCTCGACCAGATCTGGCTCATCCCGCTCGTCCCGCTGGGTGGCGCGGTGCTGATGCTGCTGTTAGGCAGGCTGCTCGATCCCCAACCGGTTTCCGAAGTCGCGCTGGCCCCCGGCGTCGGTCCCGGGCAACAGGGGCACCACGGCCACGGCCATCACCCGCATGCGCCGCTGAAGTTCCTGGTGAGCCTGATTTGTCCCGGCACGGTGCTGGTTTCGTTCCTTCTCTCCGCCGCCGCGGTATGGCAGCTTTCGAACCTGCCGCACCGGATACACGAGGTCATCCAATTCACCTGGATCTCCGCCATGCCTTTTCACATGGCCAACGGCCACCTGGCCGTCTTTCACGTAGATTGGGGTTTCCTGCTCGATCCCCTGAGCGGCGTCATGATCCTGGTGGTCACCGGCGTCGGGTTCCTGATTCACGTGTACTCGATCGGCTATATGGCCCACGACAATGGCTATTACCGCTTTTTCGGCTATCTGAATCTGTTCGTCTTTTTCATGCTGATGCTGGTGCTGGCCAATAACTACACGCTGCTGTTTGTGGGTTGGGAAGGCGTGGGGTTGTGCAGTTACCTCTTGATCGGCTTCTACTTTCACAAGAAATCGGCCGCGGATGCCGGCAAGAAAGCGTTCGTTGTCAACCGCGTGGGCGATGCCGGCTTCATTCTGGGCATGCTGCTGATGCTGTCGGTGCTGGGCACGGTCCGTTTCACCGAAGTGAACGCGCTGCTGCGCGGCGGGCAGTTCCTTCCGGAAACCGCCGGTTTCGGCGTGCTCAGCCTGATGGCCTTGGCTATGTTCTTCGGCGCCACTGGCAAATCGGCGCAGATCCCGCTATACATCTGGCTGCCGGATGCCATGGAGGGTCCCACGCCGGTTTCGGCGCTGATCCACGCGGCTACCATGGTTACCGCCGGCGTCTATATGGTGGCGCGCTCTTCGGCCTTGTACGAGTTGACGCCGCATACTTCCATGATCGTCGCCGTCGTTGGCGCGCTTACCGCGATTCTGGCGGCCTCGATCGCGCTGGTGCAAAACGATATCAAGCGCGTTCTGGCTTATTCGACCGTCAGCCAACTCGGCTATATGTTCCTGGCCCTGGGAGTGGGCGCTTACTGGGTCGCGGTGTTTCACCTCTTCACTCACGCGTTTTTCAAAGCCCTCCTCTTCCTTTGCTCCGGCTCGGTGATTCATGCCATGGGCGGCGAGCAGGATATGCGGCGCATGGGGGGCCTCAAAGATAAGATACCGGTCACTCACTGGACCATGTGGGTGGGCTCGGTAGCCATCGCCGGCATCCCTGGCCTGGCCGGGTTCTTTTCCAAGGACGAGATATTGTGGCAGACGTTCCGCTCGCCCAAAGGCTCCGCCGCGCTCTATGTAATTGGCATCGCTACCGCCGCCATGACGGCATTCTACATGTGGCGGCTGATGAACATGACGTTCTACGGTAAGTCGCGCGTGGCGCCGGAGACCGCTAAGCACATCCACGAATCACCCTGGACCATGACGGTACCGCTGACAGTGCTGGCCGCCGGCAGCGTGGCGGTGGGATGGCTCGGTACGCCGAAGCTTTGGACTCTTTTCCCGGACGCGTTCCGCGGGTTCCCGCGCTGGCTCGATCCCGTATTTTTGCTGGCGGTAGAGGGAGACGCGGGCAATACCGCGGCTACGGAATGGTCGCTCATGCTGCTCTCCGTCGGGGTTGCCGCGGCCGGCATCGCGTTGGCTTATCTCTTCTACACCAGGCGCCCGTCGATTCCCGAGCGCATTTACGAGCGCTTCCGCGGTTTGCACAAAGTCCTCTACAACAAGTGGTACGTGGACGAAATCTACGATTTTCTGTTCGTCAATGGTTTGTGCAAAGGCGGCGGACGGGCGATGGGCTCCTTCGACCGCGAAGTGGTGGACGGCGGGGTGAACGGCGCGGGCTGGCTGACTCGGTTACTGGCGCTCGTCTCCATGTGGTGGGACCGCTGGATCGTGGATGGCGCGGTGCGCTTCACCGGTTTCTTCGTGAGAATGCTCTCCTATCCCGCAACCATGATCGAGACCGGCAGGGTGCAGGCGTACGCTCTGTTCGTGGTGGCGGGAGTGTTGGCCTTCCTGGGTTATTACGTAGTCCGATAAGAATATGGATCAGCACTTACTGACCATCGTATTAGCGACTCCCCTGGCCGGGCTCGTCGTGTTACTCTTTCTGCCGTCTAAGAGTAAGTCGCTGATTCGCGTCTGGGCGAACATTGCGAGTTTGACCGGTTTCGCCGTTTCCCTGCCCCTGGTGTGGAAGTTTCACGTGGGCGCCCCGGGCTTTCAGTTCGTCGAGCGCGCCGACTGGATTCCTTCCCTAGGCGCTCATTACCTGGTCGGCATCGACGGCATCAGCCTCCTGCTGGTGATGCTCACCACGCTGATGGGCTTTGTGGCCACGCTGTGTTCCTGGTCGGGGGTGAGCGACCGGCTAAAGGAATACTACGCCATGTTCCTGCTGTTGCAGACGGGCATGATCGGCGTTTTCATCTCGCTCGATTTCTTCCTGTTCTACATTTTCTGGGAACTGGTGCTGGTGCCGATGTACTTTATTATCGGCGTCTGGGGCGGTCCCCGTAAGCTTTACGCCGCCATCAAGTTCTTCCTCTAT
>JBEKZL010000405.1:0-5108 GCA_049509915.1 Bryobacteraceae bacterium
GGGTTGATGGCGTTCAGCTCTTGTGTGTAGTGCTGATGGCCGATATTGAGGAAGTAGGTAAACGACGCCACGAACCCGTAAGGCAATTGGCGCTGCAGGTTGATGTTGAAGCGGTCGTTGTAAGCCTTCTTGAAGTTCTGCGGATACCACAGCAGGTTTTCGCCGCCGATGCCTACGTAGGGTCCCAAAGCCTTGCCGTTCACCGGACCGAAGTTGGGAAGCAGTGGGTTGTTGGCCGGGAAAGGATTCGAGAGGGTCTCCTGCGGCACGCCCTGGAGCAGGGGCGCCGCGAACTGGTAACCGGTCATGCCGAAGAAGGGCGGCTCCAGGAAGTTGACGTCTTCGAAGCCGGAGATCGGAGCGGCCGTGAAGTTATACTCGGTGGGAATCACGTAACGCGCGTAACCCGCGCGGAGGGCAGTCTTGTCGTCGATTTTGATGGCGATTCCGGCGCGGGGCGCGAGCGCCAGTTTCGGAGCGGTCCACATGCCGGGGTTGCTGTTGGTCGTGAACTGCCATGCACCGGTCCAACTGTAGAAGCTGTTGCCGACCAGGTTAGTCGCCAGGCTTGGCATACTGGGCGGGGTGGCGACCATCGGAGCGATCGGCGTCGACAGGTTCATCGCCTGCGAAAGGAAGCGGTCTTTGTCCTCCCAAGGCGTTTCGTATTCGTCGCGAAGGCCCAGGTTGAGCGTGATTCTGCGGTTGAGTTTCCAATCGTCCTGGATGAAGAAGCCCCAGAAGCTGGAGATGGAGACGGGCACGGGGCCGCCAACCATTTCGGTATCGTTGCTGAGCGGGCCGAGCAGGAAGCTGGCGAACTGATCGCCGTAGATATTGGTATTAGGGTTGTTGTACGTGTTCGCCGTGAAAGCGGTATCGGACTGGAACTGGGTGGTGTTGGACACATACTCCGGCCCCCAGGTCCTGCGATACTCGGCGCCGGCCTTGAGATAGTGCGAGCCGCGCTGCTGGGAAATCTTTACGCTATAGGCTTCGCCCCTGGGATTCTGGTTCCAATAGAATCCGCGTCCGCCGAAATTGGTGCCGTTGATGGTCAGATCGGGTTCGTAAATCGGCGTGCCGGGCGAGTTTTGGAAGTAAGGCTGGTACCACTGGTTGCTGCCCCAGAAGGCGCCCCAGCCGCTGGCCGGCAGCGGCGTCGAATTATAAGCATCCACCACGCTGTCGTAGTCGGCATGGATATCCAGAACCGTCTTCGGATTGATCGTATAGATCAAGTCGGCGTTCATCTGGGTGCCGTTGCGAACGGTTCCCGTGGGCTGGAACAGCGGAGAATCGTTGGGCGTCGGGTTGGAGGTGATATCGGTGGTGTGGTAGTGCCCGGCGTGGGCGAAAATCCTGAGCTTGTCGCTGACGTTATAATCGACGCGATCAGCCCAGTTGTAATAGTTCCAGGCGTCGGTATACCCTTTGGCGAAGTTGTTGACGCCGGTAATATTCAGGCCGCCGTTGTTGGCCGGCCAAAATTCCTTCATGAAATTGGCGGCGACCGGGTCGAAGCGGCTGGACGGGATGACGTTACCGGGGAACGGCGTGGCGGTGACCGCGCCCGAAGCGCTGGTTACCGTGGTCCAGGGGTCGAAGATCTGGCGGAGCTGTTGCTGGCCGGCGGCATTCAGGGCCCAGGACTGCGAGAAATTCCCGGCCGCTTCGAGCGAAGTCGGTACGGTGACGACGTAGCTGTCGGGGTTGCCGACTTTCCAGTATTCAAAAGAACCGAAGTTGAAGATCTTGTTCTTCTTGATCGGGTTGCCCAAAGTGCCCGCCATAGTGTGCTGGCGTTGCGCGTTGGCGCTGAAAGTGGTGCGGTCGGCTTCGGCGTCGAGCGAGGGATAGCGTCCCAGGTAGGAAGCGGTGCCGTGCCATTCGTTGGTGCCGGCCTTGGTGGCCATGCTGATGACGCCGCCAGCGCTATGGCCCTGTTCAGCATCCACGCTGTTCTGGGATACGGTGACTTCCTGAACGGCGTCCATATTGGGCGAAAGGCTGTACTTGTGGCCCAAGCCGACGGGGCTGCCATCGACTTCGAGATCGTTCTTCAGGTTGGTGCCGCCGCCCAAGTCCACGCTATTGGCGGACCAGGACAGGAACGGGAGTACCTCGCCGCGGGTATTGACGGCCTCCGGAGCCAACAAGGTCAGCTTGAACGGGTTGCGGTCGTAACGCGGCGTCTCCGCCGCCATGGTGGAATCCAGGGTCAGGTCCTGGTTGGTAGAGTTGAACTGCACCTCCACCGGCGACGCCTCTACCGTAACCGACTCCTGCACCGTACCGGGTTTCAGGACCGCGTTAACCGTAATATCGGCGCGCATTTCTACAACTATATTTTCTTGAATAAATTTGCTGAAGCCGGCGTTCTGAATAGTCACCGTATATGTGCCTGGGTCTACCAGGTCGAATACGTACAGGCCACTGTCGCTGGTCTGACGGACCACTTGGATTCCCGTCTTGACATTCAGAAGAGTAACCGTGGAGCCGGCGATTGCGCCTTTGCTTTCGTCAGTGACCAAGCCTTCGATGCGTCCTTTTTCCTGCGCGAAGGCGGAAATAGTGAATAGAATGAGCACACTGGCCATTCCCCACGCAAGGAAGAACTTCCTTTTCTTCATGCTTTGACCCCTTTCATTCGTATTTAATTACGCCATCAAAATGTAACGGTCTATACCGAGCAAATCAAGGAAATTGTCGGTGACTTCTCGGCTCATGCACGTGAAGTCACGTGAACGGCTTCGTGGAATCAATGAATTAGGCTCTGGATTGGCGGGCGGGTGTAGATTTTCTGGACGGTTGGTTGTATTCTGTAGTTTCCGGGATAAACCGGCCCTAGTAGAGGGTTTTTGAAGCTTGCGCGAACTTAAACACGCCGAGCATGCCACCACGGCGGTGGAAGGCGACCGTTGGGCACTGATACATCGAATCGTGTCCAGCCGCCATTTTGTCAAGGCGCCCCAGCTTCGCGAAATTCTCCTATACCTCGCCCGCCGGGTTTTGAACGACAACGCCACCAATATCGGCGAGCAGGAAATCGGTTGCAAGGTGCTGGGACGGCGGCCGGATTTTAACCCCAACGAAGACAATATCGCACGCGTTCAGGTGCGCCGCCTGCGGAGCAAACTGGAGGAGTACTTCGGTTCCGACGGAGCCGATGAGCCGGTTGTGCTCACGATTCCCAAGGGGGCTTATCTTCTTTGTTTCGAGGCCCGCAGTGCGCGGCAGGAGGCAGCCGCCGCGCCACGGACGCGGATCCTGGCCGAGGCCGCCGCGCCAGTTAGCCGTCAGGGTCCAGTTTGGTTGGCACGGCCGCGCTGGACGATTCTACTACTGACGGCAATGGTTGCCGTGCTGAGCCTGGGTACGCTGGTGCTGTGGCGGCAGCGGGAAGCGTTACGGCGCGTCCCGACCGCCGAAGAGGGCCAGGCGCGGCGGGCGGATACGTTCTGGCCCAGAATCTTCGCGCCGGGCCGGGAAACCAACATTGTGGTGGCCGATTCGTGCCTGGCCGCCATCCAGGACATTCTGGATTTGGACATTCCGCTTAGCGACTACTTAAGTGGCACCTATCCGGCAAAATTGATCGAGTCCGTGTCCAATAAGGATTTGCGGGCGGCCCTGCGGCTGATCGCGAGCCGCCAGTACACCAGCCTGGCGGATGCCAATATCGCTTCGAAATTCATGGAACTGAGCCGGCGGTACGCGGCCCAGACTAATATCCGCTACTCCCGCTTCATGAGCGTGCGGGATTTCAAGACCGGGAATTTCATTTTGATCGGCAGCCGGCGCGCCTTGCCCTGGGAACAACTGTTCGAGCCGCAGTTGAACTTCGCCATTGTAGAAGACCATCGGACCGGCAAATACTTCTTCCGCAACAAGGCGCCGCTTGCGGGAGAACCAGCCACGTATCAGTTTGAAGGCGGCGGCGCGGGCACGGATACGTACGCGGACATCGCGCTACTGCCGAACCTGGCGGGGACCGGCTACGTGCTGATCCTGGCCGGTCTGGATATGGCGGCCACCGAGGCAGCCGGCGACCTGGTGGCCAGTCAGGAATTTCCCGATTTGTTAAACCGCATCATGCGGTCCCGAAGTAGCCAGCCGGCATCGTACTTCGAGATTCTGGTGCAACAGAAAGCCGTGGGCGGAACCGCACAGGGGTCGAAGATCATGGGCTACCGGATATTGACGGGGCAGAAGCCGATATCGTAGGCGGCGGGCGGGCGGGCTTACGCCTGGCTCAGGCCGGTTCGACCCCAGAACATGGCAGCAATCAGAATGCCCAGCAGGATGCCGGCGCCATCGGCGATTACATCGAACACTTCCAGCGTGTTTTGGTACAGCCAGGCTTCCAGGAATTCGATCGACGCGCCCAGGGCCATCAACGCGGTCGCGATGAACAGGTTCTGCAAGACGCTCCCGCGGAACCTGCGAACTCCGGTGTTGCCGTCGTCCGGATCGAGGGAAGCGGTCAACAGGTAAGCGGCGCAGAAGGCGGCGATGTGGGCGAGATAATGCAGAGGCCGGCTCATGCCCGCGCGGATTTTGACGGATTCCGGCAGCAGGGACACACAGAACAGCGCGACAGCAAAACCTACCCCGACCCAACGCCGTAGACTCATTCTGATTCCAGAGTAGCGAACCCGGGGCGGATTCGCCATTGAAAAAGCTAATTAGGGTCCTAAAATATGAAGTTGACGCTGACCTCGCCCGCACGCGAGCCACCGGTTTGAAACAGCGGCGGCAGACGGGTGTTGGGCGTACCGGTCTATCCTTCCAGCCAGCTAAAACCGCACAGCGTGAATCGCCGCGGTCGGCGGCCGGGATCGGCATTGAATTCAAGTACGGCCGGCCCTGGATCGCGCCGGGCGCTCGTTATACCAAGCTCGACCGGCCGAACGCCAACGAAGTGACGTCAGAGACCGCGAAAGAAACCGGTTGGCCAAAGCGGAACCTGCCCCCACCGAAGCATTAGCCCGAAGTTCCCGCTCTCGATGAGCTGGAAGTAGCTGATTATTTGGGGAATAGAGCGGATTGTGACTGCGGCCTACTGGGTACACTATGCTCGGCAGGTGACCTTCAGAAGGTCGAAA
>JBEKZL010000406.1:0-5091 GCA_049509915.1 Bryobacteraceae bacterium
CGACCGGAGTCCATTCCGCTTTGAGCGCTGCCAGGGCTTTTTCGGCGGTGGCGGGATCGGGGGCGAGCGCGGCCACCAAATCGGCGCCGGCTTCGCGCGGGCCGGAGATTTTCTGCCGCACCGCTTGCACGCCGGGAATCGCCTCGGCGGCGGCGCTATCAAGCGCAGCCAGGCGCGCCCCGAACGAGGGCGGATAGAGCACCTTGGCGTACAGCATGCCGGGGCGCTGGATGTCGTAGGCATAGGCATGCGAGCCGGTAACGATGGCACGGCCGTTTACCTTTTCGATCGGTTTGCCGGCCACTTTCCATTGGTCGGCGGGCGTCAGCGCCAAGCCGGCCGGAATAGCGCGGGCGAGTTTTTCGCCGTGAGTGAGATCGCCGAAACCGGCCGAGCGATTGCCGGCGCGGACCTTGCCGTCGGCCACAGTGATGGCGGCGCGGTCCACCGTCCATTTTTGCGAGGCGAGGTCGATAAGCATCTCTCGGGCAGCAGCGGCGGCCTTGCGGATTTGCGGCCACATATTGGGGGTCGTCCCGCTGCCGGAGGTGCCCATGTCGAATGGGGTGAGAGCCGTATCGCCCATGATGAGGCGGATGGAAGCGACCGGCGCGTGCAACTCTTCGGCGGCGGCCTGGGTGAGCGAGGTGCGGGCATTTTGTCCCATCTCCACCTTTCCGGTGTAGACCGTCACCGAGCCGTCCTCGGCGATGTGCAGCCATGCGCTGACCTGCTCCGGCATGGGCTGATTCATGCCGCGCCCCGATTCCTGGGCGCTCAAGCCGTCTGGAACCAGAATCACTACGACGCCGCCTCCGACCTTGGCGAAGAATTCCCGCCGCGTCATGCGTGGTCTCCTTTCTTCGCGGCTTTCTTCGCGGCCAGGCGAATGGCGCGAACGATGCGCGGGTAGGTGCCGCAGCGGCAGATGTGGCCATTCATACCGGTTGCGATTTCAGCGTCCGTGGGGCTGGGCGAGCCGGCCAGCAGGGCCACCGCGCCCAGAATCATTCCGGGGGTGCACCAGCCGCACTGCATGGCGTCGGCTTCGAGGAACGCCTCCTGCACCGGGTGCAGCGTTTCCCCCGAAGCGAGCCCTTCGATGGTGACGATGCGTTTGCCGGCCGCCGCGACGGCTTTGGTGAGGCAGCTCCTGGTGGGCACGCCATCCACCAGCACGGTGCAGGCGGCGCACTGCCCCTCGCCGCAACCGTACTTGACGCCCGTCAGCGAGAGGTCGTCGCGCAGCACGCTCAGCAGCGTTCGGTCCGAATCGGCGTCCAGATGGCGCCGGGTGCCGTTGACCTCGAGTTCAGTGATGCGGGCCATGGTCTTATTGTGACGCTTTGTGGGTGGTGAGGGGGCTGCCGCGGGCACCCGCGCCCGGGTTACACTTGACGATCATGCGATTGTTACCGGTGTTTCTCACCATTGCCGCCGTGCTGCCGGCGCCCGCGCAGCCAAACAAGGCATCGAGGGGCCCGCTCCTGGCGTATGTCGGGACCTACAGCTCGCCGCAGGGTCCCGAAGGCAGCCGGGGCAATGGACAGGGCATCTACCTGTTTCTGATCGATCCATCGAATGGGCAGCTTTCCCGGCGCGAAGTGACAGCCAACGGTTCCAACCCTTCCTGCCTCGCGCTCGACCCTTCCAAGACGCACCTCTATTCCGCCAACGAGACCGCCACTTTCGAGGGCGCCAGTTCCGGTTCGGTGAGCGCCTATTCGATCGATCGCTCCAGCGGCCATTTGACGCTGCTAAATACCGTCTCTTCCGGAGGCGCCGGTCCCGCTTACCTGAGCGTCCACCCCTCCGGCAGATTTGTGCTGGTGGCTAACTACGCGGGCGGAACGGCGGCCGTGCTTCCCATCCGGGCGGATGGTTCGCTCGGTCCGGCGACCGACGTCAGAAAGGGCGAAGGCGACGTTAGCCCAACGCATTCGGCCACCGCCCCTGCCGGCAGTTTCGCGTTCAGCGGTCACGAACGCCCTCATGCGCACATGATCCAGGCCGACGCCTCCGGCCGGTTCGTACTGGCCACCGACCTCGGCCTGGACCGCATCTTCATTTGGAAGTTCGACGCGGAAAAAGGCGTGCTGGCTGCTGGCGACCCGGCATCGGTTTCGCTGCCCCCGGGCGACGGCCCTCGCCATTTCGCATTTCACCCCAATGGCCGCTGGGTGTATTCGCTCCAGGAGGAATCCTCCACCCTGGTCAAGTTTGATTACGATGCCGCCAGCGGAAGGTTGACGCCCAGGCAGACGGTCTCGAGCCTGCCGCCCGGCTTTGAAGGCACCAATTACACCTCCGAAGTGATGGTGTCGGCCAATGGGAAATTTGTCTATGCCGCCAACCGCCTGCACGACGCCATATCCCTCTTCTCCGTCGGCCCGGCGGGCGAGTTGACCTACGTAGCCGAGGAGTGGACGCGCGGCGATTATCCGCGCAGCTTCAATATCGATCCCACCGGCAACTACTTCTATTCCTGCAACCAGCGAGGCGATGCCATCGCCACGTTCCGCATCGACCGCGCCACCGGCCGCCTGTCCTTCACCGGCCGGTACACGGCGGTGGGCACTCCTTCGAGCATCGCTTTCCTCGACCTCCGATAGACCCGAGCCGGGCTGAAACATCGAGTTAGAATGGGGAGCCGTGACCAGGTTCGCACTGTTTCTTCTCGTTGCGGGTTGTGTTTCCGCGCAAACTCGCCCCGACGGACTCTATGCCATCTTCAATACGTCGATGGGCACTTTCACCGCGCAGCTTTACGAGAAATATACGCCGGTGACGGTGGCCAATTTTGTGGCGCTGGCACAAGGCACCAAAGCGACGCGCAGTCCCAAAACCGGAAAGATGGTGAAGGTGCCCCTGTACAACAACATCACCTTCCACCGCGTGCTGCCGGGCGTGATGATCCAATCGGGCGACCCCACCGGCACCGGCGCGCACGACTGCGGGTTCACCATTCGCGACGAATTTCTACCTGGTTTGCGGTTCGATAGCGCAGGCAGGCTCGCCATGGCCAATACTGGCCAGCCGGATTCGGGCGGCTGCCAGTTCTTCGTCACCAACGGGCCGATGCATGAATGGAACGGCAAGTATACGATCTTCGGGGTGGTGGTCGAGGGGCAGGACGTGGTCTCCCTGATCGATCACGGCCGGGTCCGCGGCGATAAGCCGGTGGACCCGGTGAAACTGATCGGCGTCACCATCGAGCGGATCGGCCCGGAACCGGCGAAGAAAGGGAAGAAGTAAGAGCCTCCGGTACGCCGGCTCCCGCATAATAGAAGCTTGTCCTATCCTCCACACCGCAAAGGGCGCCGCTTCTTCAATCCCTCCGCCAGCGGCCCGCGCGGCCTCGTCGGCGTCCTAAGGTGGATCCTCACTCGCAGGCCTGAACCATCGCCCGCGCGGATCCCGGTCCAACCGTCCATCCCGCCGGCCGCGATCTCGTCCGGCCTGCTCGTCACCTTCGTCAACCACTCCACCGTCCTGCTCCAACAGCCCGGCGCCCATATCCTTACCGATCCCATTTGGTCGGCTCGGTGCAGCCCCGTTTCCTTCGCCGGTCCGCTTCGTCACCGCGCCCCGGGCATCGATTTCGACCGCCTCCCGCCCATTCACATCGTTCTTCTCAGCCACGACCATTACGACCATCTCGATCTGCCCACCCTCCGCCGTCTCGCCGCCGGACCCGCCACCTTAGTCGCGCCCCTCGGCGTGGGCCGGTATCTGGAATCCCACGGCGTCCATCCTGTTCGCGAGCTTGACTGGGGCGAGACGGTGGCGCTTTCCGGCGCCACCATCCATTCGGTCCCGGCGTTCCACTTCTCCGGCCGCGGCCTCTTCGATCGTGACCGGACGCTCTGGTGCGGCTACATGATTGAGTCCACCATCGGCCTGGTTTATTTCGCCGGCGACACAGGTTTCGGCGGCCATTTCTCCTGGATTCGCGATCGCTTCGGTCCGCCCCGTCTCGCGCTTCTCCCCATCGGCGCCTACGAGCCCGGGTGGTTCATGTCGCCCGTCCACATGAATCCCGACGAAGCCCTCGAAGCCCATCGCATCGTTGGAGCAACGTCGAGCATCGCCATTCACCACGGCACCTTCCAACTCGCCGACGAATCCATCGATGCCCCCGCACAGCGCCTGCGGTCCATCGCCCCTGAGTCGTTTCTGATCCTCGACAACGGCCAATCCCGCCATTTTTCCGGGGGCTGATCGCATGAGCCACTACACCCTCGCCATCATCAGCATTGTGGGCAGCTCCTTGGACGTGCTGGGCGCGCTCTATCTCGCCTACGACCTGTTAGGCGGAGAGCACGGACCGCTGCGCGCCCTCACGCGCGGCGTCACCTACGGGGTAATTTTCGCCCTTGGCTACGGCATTCCGCTCGGACCCGTTTTCGGCATTGCCTGCGGCGTCACCCACGGCCTGACGCTAGCCCTGGAATTCTCCCGTGCCTCCCGCGGCGAGCCCGACCCAGGCTTCTGGCTCGACGCCGCCGCCAGCGCAGTCCGCGGCCTCGGCCACGGCGTCGGCGCCGCGTGGTATTTCGGACCCTGGTTTGGCGCCATCTTCGGCCTGGCCAGCACTCTCGGCCAGATCGCCGCTTACCGCATCGGCATTCGCCCCAGCCTGGACTACTCCGCGGCGCCGCGTCCGCGCGCCACGCGCCGCCAGATTCTCGCCGCTCTGAACCGTACACTCGGCTACGGCATTGTCGCCGCCGTGATGTGCGCCACGCTAGCCCACCATCCGGAACGCGCCATTTCCTTCGGCCTCACCATCGGACTCGCCATGGGCATCACGACGGCGATCTCGACATCCTGCACTCCCGTCATCGAATGGGCCGCCGACCACGTCCCCGAAAAACGCATGGGAGTGTACGGCGTCGTCCTCATCCTGATCGGCTTCGCGCTGCAATCCACCCAATACTGGACCACCCTGCTCGATATCCCGATCCGCTAGTCCGAAGTTCCCGCTCTCGATGAGCTGGAAGTAGCTGATTATTTGGGGAATAGAGCGGATTGTGACTGCGGCCTACTGGGTACACTATGCTCGGCAGGTGACCTTCAGAAGGTCGAAAG
>JBEKZL010000407.1:0-7496 GCA_049509915.1 Bryobacteraceae bacterium
CATCAGGCAGGTGAACTACCCCAGAAAGGACATCTGGTTCGTTGAGCCGAGCGGTGAGAATCTGTTAGACGTTGTTGCCGATGCCCGATCCGTAATACTCCGTGACGGGATTAGCTGGCTCTGTCGGTTTGAGAATGACGATGAACTCCTCAGGACTCTTATTGAGGACGACGAGAGCGAAGCGTTGTTTGGAATCGGTGCCCGGTGGAGTCCGAACAGGAAGTTGCTGATTGGGCGACTCGCCTCAGCAATGGGCCAGGGGGAAATCGGCGAGCGCGTACTTCGGGAGGGCGAGGCGGAGATGCGCAGTACCCGATTGTGGATCGAGTCGCTTGGAAGGAATCGGCGCAGGCCCGGCCACAGCTCTTGATCCAACTCTCAGCTCTTCTTAGGCGAGCCCTGGTCGCCCAGTTCCGGCCAGGCGAAGTCGTCGAACGGCACCGGGTCCATCCAGTGCAACTCCTCGTTGATCCATTCGTGCAGCTTGTATTTCTTCCGCACGCTGGCGATGGCGGGGCCACGCAGGTCGATTTTCCCCAGGTCGTAATTGCCGAGCCCCATCTGCGCGCAGTATTGCAGGTAACCGACGCGCCGCGGGTCCACGCTCATGCATTCCAGGCCAACCCGGTCGGCCGCCAGGAAATCGGTCGACGCCAGCGCGATGCGATGCGGTACCGCCGTGCCCAGGCGCGGGCCGTCGCCTTCCATGCCCTCGAAACCGTCGATCACGGCTACGCCCCAGAAGGGCTGGAGCCGTTGCGCCGTCCGCAGCATGTTGTAGTGCATGATGTGGAAGCCGGCATGGAAGAGGTGCTTGTGATGAAAGGCCCCCGGGCCGCTGACGTTCATGCTGTGCAGCGCGGAGCCGATGACCATGTTCTTGATGGAGAGGGTCGCCACTACGTAGTTGTGCGTCTTCAGCATGGCCGGGCTGATGACAAACGTGCCAGGCTCGACCATCCGGGCGGCCAGCCGCACGGGCATCAGGTGGAAGTTCCGGTCCAGGATCGGCTGCAGAACGAATTTGCCCTCCTGGTTCAAGTCCACCAGTTCCGGCTTCATCGACTTATATTCCTGGACCACCTCCGGGTACTTGTAATTGCGGAAGCCGGTCCAGGTGTCGCGAGCCGAGGATTCGGCGATCGTCACCGGCCCTTTGAAACGCGGGCCCAGGTATTCCAGAATGGCGCGGAGCGTATCGGCATGGGTGGCGCACAACGGCTCCTCCACGCCGACATTGTTGGGCTTGATCAGGACGCGCTTCGCCGCAGCCAGCTTGGGACGAACCTGGTCGTCGACCGCCATCAGCGCTTTGTACACGTTGGCCTGCCGGTTGTCTCCCTGCACCAGGGACACGGTGGACCGCGGCTTATATTCCACTATGGGCGCCGCGGCCACCGCCGGCGGACCCTGTTCCTGGCCGCGCAGCCACGTGGCCGAAAGAAGCATTCCCGCGCCGGGCAGTTGAAAGAAGTGACGCCGCGTGAGTTTTGAGGACACTGAATTTCCCTTTCCTGACAGGAACCGCCGCCGGTGATCAGATTCCATTGTATCGTCGCTCACAGGGGGGGCTGAATGGACCGGGGTGGGACAGACCATCGTTTTTCGTGGTCTGTCAGGCCCGCACAAGACCACGACAGCTCGACAGACGACAAGAAACGATCGTCTGTCCCACCTGGTTTCCCGCACCGATTCCCCAAATTCTCCTCGGCGTCCGCAGGCTGCGGCGGGCCACGGGGGTGCATGGATGGTAATCTTGTGTAGACTTCGAAGTCTAATTCCAACTGAGGCTGGGACGGCGGCATGAAGCTGGCGGATTCGCTTGAGACCAAGACGACGAAAGCGGCGTGGCTGGCCTTTGCCTTGCTAGTGGTTTCAGTCGCCATCAACTACATCGACCGCACTAATCTTTCCGTGGCGGCTCCGGGATTGCGGACCGAGCTCCACTTGTCGCCGGCCCACCTGGGACTTCTGCTCTCGGCGTTTTTCTGGACTTACGCCTCGTTCCAGATCGTGTCCGGGTGGTTGGTGGACCGTTACGACGTCAACTGGGTTTTCGGCCTCGGTTTCCTGGTCTGGTCGGGGGCGACGGCGGTGACCGGTTTCGTAGGCGGGTTCGGGGCGCTGTTTGCGCTGCGACTGGTGCTGGGCGCGGCCGAATCGGTGGCCTATCCTTCCTATTCGAAGATCATCGCTACCCGTTTCCCGGAACACCGGCGGGGCTTGACCAACGCCCTCATCGACGCCGGCTCGAAAGCCGGGCCGGCCCTGGGGACGCTGATCGGCGGCCTCGTGGTGGCGCGGTACGGGTGGCGAGCCCTGTTCCTGATTCTGGGCTTCGGCGCCATGCTGTGGGTTCCCTTATGGGCAGTCTGGGCGCCGCGCACCAAGATCGAGGACAAGCCGCTGCGCCACGAAGGGCCGGGCTTCTTCCGGATTCTGCGGGAGCGGTCCGCCTGGGGCACATTTTTTGGGCTGTTTGCCATCGATTACGCGTGGTACTTTCTGATCACCTGGCTGCCCACCTACCTGGTTGTGGAGAGGCACTTCTCCATGCAAATGATGGCCGTCATGGGCTCGACCATCTGATCATGCGGGGAGGGACTCCGACCCGCGTACGCAAGAGCTTCGCCGCGTCCGGGTTGCTGCTGTGCACCCTGGTCTTGCCGGCGGCGATTGTTCCCAACCCCTGGATGTGCATCGCGCTGCTGACGGCTGCCTGCCTGTCGTTTGGACTCTGCACCTCCAATCACTGGGCCATCACCCAGACCATCGCCGGACCTTCGGCGGCGGGGAAATGGACCGGCCTGCAGAACGCATTCGGCAACCTGGCCGGAGTGGCCGCGCCGTGGATTACCGGCGTGATCGTCTCCGCAACCGGCCAGTTCTTCTACGCCTTCGTGGCCGCCTCGGTGGTGCTGGTGCTGGGAGCGCTGAGCTTTCTGTTCGTGGTGGGCCCGGTCGCGCCGAAAGACTGGACCCAGACAGCCGAGCAGTGATTCGCGCCGGTCAATGCCGCCGTGCGTCTGCCGTTTCGCCGCTCCGATGCCCTGCGGGCGGTCGCCCAGCGGCAGTCCGCCAGTGCACAAAATTGCACAACCGCGCACAACGACTTGGATGGCACCAGTTGATCTGCGATTGCAACTAATCCTGTTTTCTGTGGCTTAGATCGAAAAAAAATGGGGCCGGACCCTGGTTACCGTACACTGGAGACGAGGCCACCGGGCAAGGATGCTGGAAACTGATCGGATGCGCTGGCGGAATGGCATGCTGCTGGCGGCGGAATGCTGCGTACTGGCACTGGTAACGGCGATCCTGATCTGGCCGCTGTTCCGGATCGAATACCTGGACAACTGGGGGTCCATCGACTGCACCTTCATCGCCGCCGCGAGGTTCTTGAGAGAGCATTGGCCGCATCCCCGATGGATGCCGTTGTGGTACTGCGGGACAAGGTTCGACTTCCTCTATCCGCCGGCTTTACCCTACGGAACCGCGCTGCTCTCAGCTTTGTTCCGGGTTTCGACGGCGCGCGCGTATCATCTCTATACGGCGCTGTTCTACTGCCTGGGGACGGCGGGAACGTATGCGCTGGTCCGGGTGGCGAGCGGGCCGCGGGCCTGGGCGGCGATCGGAGCGACGGGTACGGCGCTGGTTTCGCCCTCTTTCCTCTTTCTGAAGTCGTTTCGAGACGACTCGTTTCTGCACATGCCGCAACGGCTGAATGTGCTGGTCAAATGGGGCGAAGGTCCGCACATAACGGCGCTCGCCTGCCTGCCGTTCGCGTTGCTGTTCTCGTGGCTGGGGATTCGGGACGGCGGCCGCCGGTGGCTTGGGCTGGCGGCGGTTTCCTCCGCGCTGGTGGTGTCGAATAACTTCTACGGCGCTACGGCGCTGGCGCTGACCTTTCCGCCGCTGGCATGGGCGTTGTGGATCACACACCGGGATGGGCGGATGTGGCGACGGGCGGCGGCCATCGTGGCAATGGCATACGGGCTGACCGCTTTTTGGCTGACGCCCTCTTATTTGCGTATCACAATGGACAATCTGAAGTACGTGGCGCTGCCCGGCAATGCCCGCTCGCGCTGGGTGGCGCTGGGGATGGCGGCGGCGTTCGCGCTGGTCAGCGCCAAGATCGCCCACCGCAGGAAACGCCTGGCCTACCGGGTATTCGTCTGCGCCATCGCGCTCGGCGTGGCAATGAACGTGGTGGGCAATTATTACTTTGGCTTCCGCGTCAGCGGGGAGCCCCATCGCCTGGTCCCCGAATTGGACCTGACGCTGATTCTGCTGGCGACGGAAACGCTGAGAGCCCTGGCTGATAGCCCAAGAAGATGGTTGCGCGTGGTGGCTTTCGCGCTGGCGGCGGTGGCGCTGGCGGCGGGTTATCCATACCTGTTGAGCCCGTGGAAGGTATTCCGGGCCGATGCGGATTACCGCCGGAGAGTGGAGTACCGGGCCACGGACTGGATCGCCCGCAATCTTCGCGGTGCGCGCGTATTCGCGGCCGGGTCGATGCGGCTTTGGTACGACGCATGGCAAGGCGGCGAGCAGGTGGGCGGAGGTTCCGAGCAGGGGCTGGAAAACGACATGCTGGTGCTGGCCCAGTGGCAGGTGATCCGCGACGGCGATGCCGACACCGCGCGCGATACTGCCTGGCTGCAGGGTCTGGGTGCCGACGCGATCCTGATGAGCCGGGCCAACTCTCCCGAGATCTACCACGACTACTCTACGCCGTCGAAATTCGCCGGGATCTTACCGGCGATCTACGACGACGGGCAGGGCGACACCGTGTACCGGGTTCCGCGGCGGGCGCCGGCCCACGCCCGGGTGGTGGAAATGCGGCGCATGGCCGGTCTCGCCGCTATTCCCGTCACCAACGATGACGGACCGCAGATCGCGGCGTACGCGGACGAGGTCGAACACGGGCCGGATGCGCCTGTGGAGATGCGATGGGAGGGCACGGACCAGATCCGGGTGCGGGCCCATTTCGGCGAGGGTGAGAGCCTGATGGTGCAGGAAAGTTTCGACCCGGCGTGGCGGGCCTGGTGCGATGGGAAACGGCTGTCCATTCGCAAGGACGTGGCCGGGAATATGCTGGTGGACGTTCCGCCCGGGGATCGGGAAGTGCGCCTGGAGTTCGCGCTGCCGGTCGATAACGCGGTTGGCAGGGGATTGACTGTGGTAGCGCTGGTGGCGCTGCTGGTTTGTTTTGTCAGGCGAAAGCCAGGCGCCAAGTGAATCCAGCACGCTGTATTTACAATGTCGGCTCCTATATGAATACTTCCGGTGAGTCCGGGGGCTATCTGACGACAAAGAGACCTTCACTGGCGGCCTCTTTCGGATTTACCGGAAATCACATTTCCTGGATTACGTTTCCCGTGCGACGTTCGCGACCGTGAACTACCCCGGGCCAATGCGCCATTACGGGATCGCTTGCCAAGACCACGTCGTAGATATCGTGTCGATTGTTGAACCTCAGATCGGCAGCCAACCCGGTCGGTTGTTGATTTTCCCGACGGCGCAGGCAGCGCCGGTTAGACAACCGGCGCGCAGGATGCCATCCTGCCCCAAATGCCGACGGCCGGGGCAGGCTGGCCGCCCACTGACTGGCGCAACTCGAACGAGATGTGCTACAACGCGCGTGTGTGTGAGACGCTTCGAGGATCGATTCCGAGACAATTCGGGAGGGAGTATTTGATGGTACGGACAGCGCGCGTCCTCGGCCTGGTTTCCATGCTGAGTCTCGCCGGATGGGCACAGCCGAACAAGCCGCCGGTAGATTATGTCAACCCGAACATTGGCACTATCGGACATCTGCTGACAGCCACCGCGCCCACGGTGCAGTATCCATATGGGATGGTGCGCCTGGCGCCAATCACGACGCCGAAGGTTCGGGATCGCTACCTGGCGGACAAAATCTACGGCTTTCCCTCGGGTAGCGCCATGCTCACGGCCACTACCGGGGCGATCGAGACGGATTCCGCCAAGAACGCTTCCGCGTTCGATCACGACTTCGAAACGGTTTCGCCGTACTACTACGCCGCGCTGCTCGAGGATTACGATATCCGGGCGGAATTCACCGCGACCCAGCACGCGGCCTATTACCGCTTCACCTTTCCGGCGAATGCCCATTCGCACGTTATACTCTCGTCCAGGGACCACGCCGAACTGGAAGTCGTGGGACCGGACGCGGTTACCGGACGCGGCGCGGAGGGCGGCGTGGCAATCTATTTCTACGCCGAGTTTTCGAAGCCGCTGGGCGCGTACCGCACATGGACCGGCGGCCAGGTTTCAGCCCAGACGGCGAAACTCTCGGGCGCGGGCATCGGCGTCGAGACCGATGGCGCCACTACCAAGGGCGAGCGGATCGGGGTGCGCATCGGGGTTTCCTACATTGGCATCGAGCAAGCGCGAAAGAGCCTCCGGAAAGAAATTCCCGCCTGGAGTTTTGACCAGGTGAAGGCCAAAGGGCGCGCGGTCTGGAATCAGGCGCTGGGCAAGATTGCCGTGAAGGGCGGCACCGAGAAACAGCGCACGATCTTCTACACGGCGCTCTACCGCTCGCTGGCGCGCATGACCGACCATACCGAAGACGGCAGGTATTACAGCGGGTACGACGGGCAGGTACACGACGCGGGCGGCCACGATTTTTACGCCGGGGACGGCCTCTGGGACACGTATCGCTCGATGCACCCTCTCCAGTTGATCCTCGATCCGGCGCGGCAGGTGGACATGGTGAACTCCTACGTCCGCATGTACGAGCAAAGCGGCTCGATGCCTTCGTTTCCGTCGATTGGCGGGGATGGGGCGGTCATGATCGGCCATCACTCCACCGCCTTCATCACCGACACGTATATGAAAGGCTATCGCGATTTCGACGTGGAGAAGGCTTACGCCGGGATGAAGAAAAACGCCATGGACGCTACCCTTCTGCCATGGCGCCGCGGACCGCTGACCGCGCTGGACCGGGTCTACCAGGAGAAGGGTTTCTTCCCGGCGCTTGCCAAGGGGGAGAAGGAGACGGTGGCGGAAGTGCATCCGTTCGAGCGCCGCCAGGCCGTTTCGGTGACACTGGAAAACTGCTACGACGACTGGTGCGTGGCGCAGATGGCGAAGGCGCTCAAAAAAGACGACGATTACGCCTATTTCCTGAAGCGCGCGCACAATTACGCCAGTGTCTTCGACGGGCGGATCGGCATGATGGCGCCCAGGACCGCCGATGGAAAATGGGTGGAAGACTTCGACCCCACGCGGGGAGGCGGTCAGGGCGGGCGCGACTACTTTGCCGAGTGCAACTCCTGGGTCTACACCTGGCACGTACAGCACGACGTGGCCGGCCTGATGGCGCTGATGGGCGGGCGCGAGCAGTTCGCGGCCAAACTGGACCAGTTGTTCGTCGAACAGTACGGCACGTCCAAGTACGCTTTCCTCGGCCAGTTCCCGGATATGACCGGTTTGATCGGCAACTACGCGCAGGGCGACGAGCCGAGCTTCCA
>JBEKZL010000408.1:0-5075 GCA_049509915.1 Bryobacteraceae bacterium
AGGATTGCAGAGTTCAAGCTGGACTGTTCCTCCTGGGGTGGATCAACCGTATTTTAGCAGGCTCGGTGAGCAGGATCGTGAGCGCCGACTGCCGGCCAATGCACAAAAATGCACAACCGCGGACAACGCAAATGCCAAGGCCGGCAGGCGGTCAAGGCGGCCGAGGGTGCTGAATCTCGGGCAGGCAGGTAAATCGCCGGGACAAATTACCTGTCTGACGAATGCCATCGCGTAGAATAACAATCATCATGCCCCTCATCGATCGCATCCAGCAGGACATGGTAGTTGCCATGAAAGGCAGGGAAGAAGCCCGCTTGAGCGCGCTGCGAATGATCAAAGCGGCGCTCATGAAGCTGAAGGTGGATTCCCCCAAGCCGCTCGACGAAGCGGCCGAAATGCAGGTTCTGAAATCGCTCATCAAGCAGCGCATCGACTCCGCCGAGGCGTTTCACAAAGCCGGGCGTAACGAGCAGGCGCAAAAGGAAGAAGCCGAGCGCGCGCTGATCGAAAGCTATCTGCCGGCCGGCGCCACCGAAGCGGAGATTGAAGCGGCACTGACGGCCGCGCTTGCCGAAACCGGCGTCACCTCGTTGAAGCAGATGGGCGTGGCGATGAAGGCCGCCCAGGCGAAACTGGCGGGCAAGACGGTGGACGGAAAATCGCTCAGCGAAAAAGTGAGGGGGCGGCTGCAATGACGCCCGTCAAGCACCGGCCGTTCGTGCCGGAAAACGTCAAAATGCGCGAATTGACGCCGCGCGCAATCCTGCTGGGCCTGACCATGACGGTTATCCTGGGTGCGGCCAATGCGTACCTCGGTTTACGTGCCGGCCAGACCATCGCCGCCACATATCCGGCCGCGGTCATCGGCATGGCCGTGCTACGGCTGGTGAAAGGTTCTATCCTGGAGGAGAATATCGCGCGCACCGCCGGCACCATCGGCGAATCGGTGGCCGCCGGCGCGGTCTTCACCTTGCCGGCCTTTTTCATCGCCCACGTGTGGGCGCCGCCGGTGATTCCCAAGCACCTCGGCTTTTGGGCCAGCATGTGGGCGCTGGCCGCCGACCCGGCATATTTCAAATCCACCTCGCTCATGATTGTGGGCGCCGTGCTGGGAGTTCTGTTCGTCTCGCTGATTCGGCGCGTGATGGTGGAGGACCGTGAGCTGCCTTTTCCGGAATCGGTGGCGGCGGGGGAAATTCACAAAGCCGGACGGGCCGGCGCCAGCGCCGCCAAGTACCTTTTTTATAACATGGGTTTCGGCGCGGCGGTCTATCTGGCCGGCGTCTTCCAATGCTTCGCGCCGGACCGCGACTTCTTCTTCCGGGTGGGGCGCTTGGGAATGAGCACGCTGCGGCTGGGCCCGGCCGGAACGACGAACGTGTTGAGCGCGGGCGGCGTCTCGGCGGTTTCCGCGCCCACCGTCAGCACGGCGTTCATCGGCGTGGGTTACATCATCGGCCCCGAGCTGGCGGCGCTCAACTTTTCCGGCAGCGTGCTGGTTTGGGGGTTGATGATTCCGCTGTTGATGTTTTTCCTGGGTCCGCAGTTGCAAGCCTTTCTGCCGGCTAATCAAACGGACGAAAGCTGGGTCGGACTCGCCACCGCGGTATGGCGCTACATTGTGCGTCCGGTCGCCGTGGGCAGCATGATGGTGGGCACGGGCTACACCCTGTTCCGCATGCGCAAGAACCTGATTGCGGGCCTGGGCAAGGCATTTTCGGAGTTGAAAGGCGGTGCGCCCGATCTGGAATCCCTCAGCCGAACGGAGCGTTATATGAGCTCGAAGACCGTGTTCGCGCTGATCGGCTGCACGTTTCTGCTGATGTGCGTGCTGTACGTCTATCTTTCGGGCCTGGTGAGCGGCGGCATCGCGGCGGCGCTGGTGATGCTGGTGGTGGGCTTTTTCTTTGCCACCGTATCGGGGTACCTGGTGGGCGTGATCGGCTCGTCCAACAATCCGATCTCCGGGTTGACGCTTTCGACGCTGGTGATCGCGGCGTTGCTGATGGTATCGATGGGCGTCTCCGGTTCCAGCGGCGTGGTGGCCGTGCTGGGCGTGGCGGCGGTGGTGTGCGTGTCGTCGGCGGTGGCCGGCGAGTTGTTGCAGGATTTCAAAGTCGGCTATATTCTGGGCGGCACGCCGCGCAGCATTCAGATCGCCGAGCTGTTCGCCGTGGTGGTGGCCAGCGCGGTGATGTATTTCCCGCTGATGATCCTTTACCAGGGCAACATTAATAAAGGCGGCACCGGCTTTGGCGACAAGGCGCTTTCGGCGCCGCAGGCCGGGCTGATGGCGTCGCTGGCGCAGGGCATCGTGGGCGGTGACATGGCGTGGCCGCTGGTGGTGACCGGCATCCTGCTCGGTTTCGCCATGATTCTGTTTCGGGTGAAGAGCCCCATGCTGGTGGCGATCGGCATGTATCTGCCGATTTCGATCACTTCGGCAATTTTCGTGGGCGGTGCGATTCGCTGGTTCGGAGATGGGCTAGCGCGGAGAAAAGGCCTGAACGAAGCCCAACGCGCGCGGGTGGAAAACGTGGGCATACTGGCGGCTTCCGGCCTGATTGCCGGCGAGGCGCTGGCGGGCCTGGTGAAAGCCTTTTACGATTTCCAGGACAAGGAACTGCCGCTGCTGTTCCAAAATCCTTCGTACCTGGCTGGCGTGGGCGTGATGGCGCTGATCGCGTTCGTGCTGCTGCGCGTTCCGATAGGCGCGGCCGGCGATCCCAACGAGCCCGCTCCGCCGGTTGCCATGATGTAGACATGTGCCCATCCGACACCACACCGGAAGCCTGGCAGGTCTTCCTGGAACTGCAGCGCCGGATGCCGCCGGAAGAAAAGCTGCGGCGCGCGCTGGAACTTTCCGCCGGGCTGCGCCGCGCCGCCGAAGCGGGTTTGCGGGAACGGTACCCGCACGCCACCGATCGCGAGATCGTTCTTCGCCGGGCCCGCCTTATGCTGGGCGAAGAGTTGTTCGAGAAAGCCTACGGGAAGGCGGCGTTGCCGGATGAGCGCCCTCGATAGCCTGATCGCGGACCAAGCGAGGAGGTGCAACATGGTAGGCCTCGCAGACGGGCATGAACCTTGAGGGTCTGTGTCGGCGCTGTGGCGGCAGGAGTCGCGCTTGCCATGGCCGGGCTCGCGTATCTTGATCATCGGGCGTCGCTCGGCGTGGTGCATGCGCAGTTCTCGAAAGGGCTCGCGGCTGCGGACTCTCAGGCGTTCCGCGCGGCAATGCACCCCGAAGACATGGGGCCCGGCACGCCCGAACCGATGGCATCGGGGAGGGGTGTTCAGGGTCGCGGATGGCACGCGGTGTAAGGTGCTACGGCGGAATTGGCAGGAGGAGTGTGAGGGAAGCTATCACCCGTTCCAGATCAGACTGCTTGGCGGCGCTAGGGAACGGCGTGTCGTGTCGGTGTGCTCCGATTCGGTGCGGATGACTATGGCTTGGCCGTAGCAGAACCACCCACCAGCCCGGCGGCAAACAAGCGGTCGTCCACGCGGGCCAGGCGGCGGATGGCGCGCGGAGCGACGAGCGGCGTGTGGCGGATCGTCGTCAGATACTCCGGTATCGCCCACACGTCTTCCTCGGCGGTTATCCAATGAATGGAATCGAAGCGGCGCAGGTTGACCGGGCGCGAGTAATTGCGCAGGGTCTTTTCGCGGCGCGAATTAAAATACTGCTCGAAGTACGACATGGCTAGCTCGCGCAGGCCGCGATAGACCGGTTCGCGGTAGCGCAGGCCGGAGTAATTCGACTTGGCGATGGCGCCCCAGCACCCATCGAGGCGGAAAATGGCCAGCACGTGATCGTCGTCCCGCACGGCTTCCAGGTCGAGCAACAGCGGCGGGTAGCCCAGCATGCGCAGCGCCGCGGCGCCGAATAGCGCTCCTTCCATGCAGTGAGCCTTCCGTTCGCCGAGGACGCGCTGCGGTGAGCCGCACGTGGGCCCGTCCGGTTCTTTGTTGTACGCCACGTCATGATCCAGAAAGTGCTGAATCTTCTCCGGCGTGTTGAGGCGGCGAAAGACGGCGCGCTCGGGCGCAAGAAACGGATCGGGGGGCATCGGGATTAGGGTATCGCGATTCCCCAACCTGGGGTGCTTAACCGATCTGGCAATTTCGCGGTTGAGTCCCGGTCAACCGTCGCGGTAAGGATGGCCGTTACCAGCCACCCCCAGGACGGACCCGTACTTGCAGGATCTACTGCATACACCAGGCGGTCTGTCGGCCAGGGTGGGATCGCCGATCTGCTGGTGCCAACTGGCCACCGGCAACTGGCTGGTCAGGATGGTCGGCGGCGACTATACCGGTCGTCGCAGATCTCCAGGAAATCGCGGCGTTCCTGCTCGTTGAGCGGAGCCACGGCAAAATCGTCGATCACCAGGACAGCCAGTGACGGAAATAATCGCCCATGTGGTAGCCGCAAAAGGCCACCATAGCCTAAGGGTCGCGGCGTATGATGTTTGCACCGCCCACGCTTCGGACTAGTTGGTTTCCCCATCCGGAGAATAGAGCAGATTCTCAATCTCGTCGATTCGCCGGCAGGCGTCACTGTAACCAATCTCGACGAGAGCGCTGGTATACGGCGATGTGAATAGCAAGTAACTCATCAGATCGGCGCAGGAAGCGGCGTCGCGTCCTAAACTGTTGATAAAGTACTGTATCAGGTAAGGCATGTCTCGCTGATGATCCTGCGCCACCTTCGATAAGTCGACCGACGGTGTGAGGAGAAGTGTTGCCAAGGGGCGCATCCTTTCACAGCCTTCAATACCCAACTGGCTGATCGTGCCACTGCTGAGCAACTGGTTCAGCCGCTCGAGGTGCTCGATGTCGGTAGCGAGATGATCCAGGAACATGACATTAAAGAGAATACCCAGGACGTGCGCCAGCGAAGGATCTTTCTGATTGGTGGCTTCTTCCGGATGTTCGGTATTTTCGCCGCGAACGCCGATGGCCAGAAGTTTCGTTGCCCCCAGGCGTATGACCGGGCTGAGAGGCTGTTGAAGGCGCACGCAACCATCTCCGAAAAACGCTGACCCGCGGGGCGTTGGCAGCCGTACCGGGCTGAA